>JBIOJB010000014.1:0-39386 GCA_044450465.1 Candidatus Dormibacterales bacterium
GGGCTGGCTCAGGCTGGGACGGATCTCACGACCGCCGACCTGGTCATCGGCACGTCGGCCGGCTCGGTGGTGGGCGCCCAGATCCTCGGAGGCCCGAGCCTGGAAGAGCTCTACGCGGTTCAGCTGGCGGACGCCACAGGCGAGATCGCGGCCAGGATCGGCGCACGTGTCATCGCGCAGTTCCTCATCGGGGCGGCGTGGCCGGGCGACCCGCGCCGGGGCCGAGCTCACATCGGCCGGGCTGCGATACGAGCGCACACCGTCCCCGAGTCGGTGCGCCGCAAGATCATCGAGGACCGATTGCCCAGCCTCTCATGGCCAGAGCGCAGGTTGATCGTCATGGCGGTTGACGCTCAGACCGGCGAGGGCAGGGCGTTCGATCGCGAAAGTGGGGTGCCGCTGCCCGAGGCGGTGGCTGCGAGCTGCGCCGTACCCATCGTCTGGCCGCCCATCACCATCGAAGGCCGGCAGTATGTCGACGGGGGCGTGCGATCGTCCACCAACGCCGACTACGCGAAGGGCTGCGACCGCGTGGTGGTGCTGGCTCCCACGAACCTGGCGCTCAGGCGCAGCACCCGAATCGCCAACCAGCTTGCAACGCTTGGCGCGGAGGTTCGCTCGATCGTGGTCAGCCCTGACACCAGGGCCCGCCAGGCGATCGGCTCGAACGTGCTTGATCCAGCGCATCGGGCCGCCTCCGCCAGGGCCGGGCGGCAGCAGGCGGCAGACGTGGCCGAAGCGGTCGCCGCGGTTTGGGCCTAGCTCGAGCTCGAATACTTCGGGGCGCCGGCCGGTTGCAGCACCTGATGGCAAGCCGAGAGCTGCGAGTGGTGCTGACGGTCGAGGACCTGGACCACGCCGCGGCCTTTTTTCGAGACGCTCTCGGCCTACCGCAAACGGCGGCCTGGCAGAACGATGGCGGCCATGCTCTGCTCCTCGATGCCGGCCACGCGACGATCGAGCTCTTCGACCGAGCACAGGCCGCGGCCATCGACGATATCGAGGTCGGGAAGCGGGTCGCCGGACAGGTCCGCCTCGCGTTTCAGGCCGAGGACAGCGAGTTGGGGGCTAACGATCTGGTGCGGGCGGGGGCGGAGGTTCTGGGCGCCCCGGTGGTCACGCCTTGGGGAGATCGCAACGTGCGGCTCGTGGGCCCCGAGGGAATCCAGTTGACCCTGTTCACTCCTCGGGAGGGGTAGCCACCCAGTAATCAAAGGTGGAGCCATGCGTCAGGATCCGGCTCGCCGCGTCCTCAGGCGGCATGGCAGTGATGTCCAGCGTCAGCGTCGTAGGGAGACCCGGATCGAGGACCGCCTCAGTCTTGACGCGACGTCGTACATCGTCGGCGCTGACCCCTTTCAACCGCGCCTTGCGCTCGGGGCTCACCACTCGGCGACACAGCTCTTCCACATCGCAGATCAGCCGAACGGGAATGAACACCGAGCCTCTGTCGCCGGCTAAGGCTGCCAGCCGTGCGATCCATTCTCTGTCCGGAGGCTCGTCGATGAGGTCGTTGGTGAAGATGAAAGACCACTGTTTGGGGGAGAGCGTCTCGATGGTGCGGACGATCGCTTCGCGCACCTCCGCCACGCGGTCCCAGGTCCCCGCCGGAAGTGGTCGCAAGCCGTCCACGTCCAGCAAGCCGAAGATCGGGTTGTTGACGTAGTGGTTGTCGACCAGGCGGACTCGCTCGCCGCGCCTCGTCATGAGTTCGAGGAGCGCCTTCGCCACCGTGAGCTTGCCGGTTCCGGAAAACCCGATCAGGAGGAACAACTTTGGTTTGCCCGCCATGACTACAAGCCTATCGGCGCGGTGTGCGTGTTTCCATTAACTCAGCTGTCCGGCCGCGTTACATTCAGGAGTAGGGCAATGTACTCAGCCATTCTCAACGTGACGTTTGACTGCCGAGACCCTCATGCGGTCGCGCTGTTCTGGAAAGCCGCCACCGGGTACTCGATTGTCGAGGTCAAGTCGCCCGGAAACGACCACTGGGTGCTGAGCCTGCCCCGCCGACGGCTGCCGCGACTCGTCTTCGTCAAAGTGCCGGAGCACAAGACGGTCAAGAACCGCGTCCATCTCGACCTGGTTCCGGTCGCACACGATCAGCCGGCCGAGGTGGAGCGGCTACTGGAGCTTGGCGCCACCATGGTGGACGACCGTCGCGAGATGACCCCGGGCGGCTGGGTGGTCCTGGCCGACCCAGAGGGAAACGAATTCTGCGTCGAGTAGATCGTCTTCCAGACTATTCAGGAAATGGCTTGCGCAGCTTGTAGGGCCAGTGGGTGAGGTCGAAGGGGTGCGCGGTCAGCTCCTGGTGGCAGCATTTGCAAAGACCCAGGTGCTCGCGCTCGTAGTACGAGTCGGCGCAGGTCGGTCGCTGGCAGCGCTCGCAGCTCTCTTCGGTTTCCGCTCCGCATTCGTGGCATTTCGCCATCGTTACTCCTTCTGCACCGCAGGCACGACTGTGAAGTCGCCCTTGGAGATCGGGTTCCCGAGGCTGTCCTTCAGAGTGACCAGGGGGTTGATCAGATCGAGCTCGATGGCACCGGGGCGGTACCAGTTGACCCCATCCACCGAGTGAACGCTGATGCCACAGTGCTGAAGCGCCTGGAGGACCCGCGATGAGCAGTTCCAGCCGAGCAGGCGGTAGGTGCCCGGGTTGGCCTTCAGGTCCTCCCAGTATTTGCGCAGGCAGTCGCAGGTCTCGCAGTCCACTTCAAGGACCCACACCCGCTTGTTGTAGGTCGGGTAGTAGCCCGAGTAGTCCTGGCCGATCTCATCATTCGTCCCCGATGAGCTGGTTGTCTGCACCTCTCCAGGCTGCCCGATGAAGTCCTTGACGAGGGCCGTACGGTCCTTGGCGAAGTAGCCGTAGATGGTGCTGAACTCGCCGCACGTGATCTGCATCGCCGCGTGGCCGATCTCAGCCACGCCGGCCTCGATCGTGACGATCGAAACGAGGCATGGCGCCTCGTGCAGGGCGATCTGGAAGTTCTCGCACACGCACGTGCTGCTGGAGGCCGGCTCGCCAGGGCACGTGTAGGGCAGGGTCGCCTGGACGTCAAGTGTGAGCGACTTCTGGCCCACAGCCAGGGTCCACTGAAAGGTCGCGTCTCCTGGCGCCGCGTTTCCTTCGCAGCTCGTTGTGGTTGTGGCGTGGTAGGAGCGCGCGAAGAGCTCGCGGCCGTCTGCGAGCATCGCGTGCACGACGGCGATCGACGACCCGGTCTGGCTGAGCGAGTAAGTCACCTTGTAGCAGGCGCACACCCCGAGGTCGTTGGGGCCTTCGATGGTGACTCCACAGCCGCAGTCACAGGGTGGTCGCTTCTCGGTCGTCGGCGGGGTCACGGGAGTGCCTCCGGCGGGAGGAGGCCCGCCGGGCACCACCGGGCCGCCTGGAACCACCGCCCCGCCGGGAGGTTGAGGCGTCGTGGGTGTACCGCCGTCGGGTCCGGCAGGCGTGGGCTCCGCGGGTTGCTCCCGCCTGGCCTTTTCGCACTCGTCCGCCTCGGCGCACGCCTGAGCCGCGGCCTTCTGCGCTGCGTCGGCCGCCGCCGTCGCGGCGGTCGCTTCTGACGCCAGGCGATCCGCCTCGGCGCAGGCGGTGGCCTCCGCCGCCTTAGCCGCCGTCAGCGCGGCGTCGGCGTTCTCGCGCTCCTGCTTGCGAAGCCGCTCCCACTGCGCGGGGTCGTCCCAGTGGGACAGCATCTCCTGCCCCTGCTCGGCGGTCAGCTCGCCGCTCTGAATCTGGGCGCGGACGCCGGCTTCGAACTGCGACTGTAGCTGGAGGTCGAGGCTCGAGAGTCGCTTGCCCGGGTGGGCGCTGCCCTCCATCCACGAGCTGCCACCGTCGGCGGCTGTCTTCACCCGCTGCTCGGCTTTCTCGCGCGCCTTCCTGGCGTCTTCGCAGGCCTTCTTGGCGGCGGCGGCGGCGGCGTTGGCCGCAGCGGCCTTCAGGGCGGCGGCATCCGCCGCGGCCTGGAGCTCCCGGCAGCGATCGCGCAGCTCATCGCATGGATCTTTGGGCCAAAACAGCCACCAGCCCGCGAAGCCCAGGCCGAACAGGACAATGGCGGCGACAGCAAGCCACCACAGCTGAAACCCGCTCGAGCTCGACCCTGCCCTGTTCGAGGGGCTGGCGATCGGGCTGGCGGTCGGGCTGGAAGCCGTGTTGAGCGGCGTGCCACAGGGCGCGGGTGCAGCCGGGTTCAGCGGACCTGTTTCAGTCCCGAAATACGTCATGACGCAGGCGTAGTGGCCGTCGCTGACGGCCACCAGGACGGTGCCCGGGTGCCCTTGCGCGACCTGGACGTTGTGGTTGCAACCATCCTGGTCGCCGTGCTTCCAGATCGCGGTGTGGTCGGCCTGGGGAAAGAAGTGGTTGCAGGCCGGATCCGCGGTCGGCGGCTGGAGGACCCAGCGGTAGGTGAGCGGCCGTCCGTCGGGATCCGAGGCCACCACCCTGTAATGGGTGGCGAACTCCGCCGGCACGAAAACCGCCTGGATCGGCCCGACCAGCGGACGGGAGTCGGCCAGCGCGGTCGTCGGCACAAGCACGAGCGGCAGCAATGCAGCGATGCAGGTGAGCGCTCGAATTACTCGCATCTGGCCGCTGAAGTATCCGTTACCCCTGGACGGCTGTAAACAGACTCGCCCGCGAAGAATCGGTCAGAGTAGCGGCGTGGGGACAGGCGATTTCCCGACCGACGGGGTCGAGCTGACGACACTGAGAGTCGTCGGGGACATGGCCAGATCTGTCGAGTTCTATCAAGACGTGCTTGGCGCAACCCTCGTGCGCGAGTATGGGGGCACCTCCGCCGTCTTCAACTTTCAAGGAAGCTGGATTCTGCTGGTCACGGGCGGCCCGCCGACCAGGGACAAGCCCGACGTAACCTTCTCGCCGCCGCCCGATCCTGGCGTGGTGAGCCACGAGCTCACGATTCGCGTGCCCGACTGCCGAGCGGCCTACCGCACACTGCTGTCCCGTGGGGCGACCTTCCTGACGCCTCCGGTCGAGTACGAGTCGGAGGTGCGTTGCTTCTTCCGCGATCCGGACGGCCACCTGCTCGAGATCAGCGAATACAGGGCGCCAGCTTCGACCTAGATCTGGAACTGGGCCAGGAAAGACGTTATGTGTGCGTACAGGCCAGAGGCGACCGCCACTCCGAGAGCCGCGATGATCAGGCCACCGACACGCGAGCTCACGGCGCCGAAACGGCCGAGCGCTTTCGGTAGACCTGGAAACGAGGCCCACAGCAGGGCGACTACGAAAAATGGCAACCCAAGTCCAAGTGCGTAGGCCGCGAGCAGGATCGCTCCCTCCACCGCGTGTCCCCCGACGGCGGCGAGCGCGAGGGCAGCGCCTAGAAAGGGCCCCACACAAGGTGTCCAGCCGATCCCGAACACGATGCCGAATGGAAGGGCTGCGCCCAGACCGAGCCTGCGCAGCCGGTCGGGCGTCTCCAGCCGGAAAGTCCGCTCGAAGCCGGGTATGCGAACCACTCCCGCCAGTAGGAGGCCGAACACGACCATCAAGGCGCCTCCCGCGACCTGCACAACGGTCCCCGCCGAATGGACGGCGTGACCGATCCCGCCCGCGGCGATGCCGAGGGCGACGAACACGATGCTGAACCCGACCACGAACAGCACTGTGCCGATCAGGAGGCGAGCTCGCGAACTCTCACGCGCGCGAACGTCCGACAGATCCAGGCCGGTCAGGCCCGCGGCGTAGGCCAGGTACGCGGGCACGAGCGGCAGCGTGCAGGGCGCAAGAAAGGAAACAAGGCCCGCGGAGAAGGTCGTGACGACGGCCACGAAGCTCGGCAACGCCTACTCGAACGTGAACGTGTACAGCCGGAAACCTGCCGGCACCGCGATGTCGATCAGGTGGTCGCCGCCTCCGACTCCCGTCAGCACGTGAAAGAGATCGCTTCGACCGATGACCAGGGTGCCGGCGGCGCTCAGATCGGGCCCGCGATGAGATGCATCGACCGCTCCACCGTCAAGGGTGACCGTGGCGGTGATTGGTCCGCCCGAGGACTCTGCGACGACGTAGAGGTCGTTGGCGTGAAAGCGCAGGCGAACGTCTCCGGCGCCGGTCGACTCGAGATACTGAACATGGTCGGCCCAGGTCCCTACAACCTCGATCTTGCCGGTACCAGACGGCGGCCCGGGGTCCGTGTATCGCTTGGAGACGCTGGGCGGGCCGTATTGCTCCTGCCCGTCGAGCTGGCCGCGGCCGCTGCCGGCGTATAGCTCTGGAGTCTGCGCCGGATCTCCGGGGCTCGGCGTCGCGGCCGGAATCACAGTTCCGGCGCCGAGGAGCGACGCGACCGCCCTCTCGGTCACGTCGTAGTTGCCTTCTCCGAAGTGGTAGTAGGCGACGTTTCCCGACTTGTCAATCAGGTACTCCGCCGGCCAGTACTGATTGGACCAGGCGTTCCAAGTCGCCATGTTTGAGTCCAGGGCAACCGGCCATGTCACGTTGAGGCGCTTCACGGCCGCGGCCACGTTCGAATGGGACTTCTCGAAGTCGAATTCAGGAGAGTGCGCCCCAACGATCGTGAAGCCTTCGGATGAGAACTGGTTGTACATGGATCGGAGGTGCGGGAGGGTGTTGACGCAGTTGACGCACGAGTACGTCCAGAAATCGATCAGCACAACCTGGCCGCGGAGCGAAGCGATGGTGAGTGGCGGTGAGTTCAGCCATCCGTCGAGGCCCGTGAACTCGGGTGCGGCCGGCCGCTGGCCTTCGGCGAGCAGGTCTGGATCTGACGCACCCGCCAACGGAGCCGAGCTGGGACCCGAGGAGCCGCCGTCCGGGCTCCACCCCACGTGAAAACCGAACACCAAGACGGCGCCGACGATCACCACCAGGACAGCAATCAGTCCAACTCGATATCGGTCCATGCGCGATTACTACTGTGTCGGCCGAAGGCAGACGGTTACAACAGATATGTAACGTCGGGGCATGTTGCGACACAAAGACTGGATGAGCAATTGTCGCCAGCTTGTTGCGTAGCCCATGGCGCGGCCCGCGGGGCCCGAGAGACCGCCAGTATCCTGAGTCGGGCGTGGCCCAGACCAAGAGCGACCCGGACCTGGAGGCCCTCAGGGGTGGCGACGAGGTCGCGTTTGAAGCGATCATCGGCCGTTATCACGGGCCGCTGATGCGGCTCGCCATGGCCTACGTCCGGGACGAGGGGCTGGCCGAGGACGTCGTCCAGGAGACCTGGCTCACCTGCCTGCGCACCCTCGATCGGTTCGAAGGGCGGTCATCGCTCAAGACCTGGGTCTTCGGCATCCTGATGAACGTCGCGCGTGCCCGGCGGCGCAAGGAGTCGCGCATCCTTCCATTTGCATCACTGTTCAGTCGCTTCGAGGCCGACTCGCGCCGGCCCACGGTTGATGCTTCACGATTTGGATCCAACGGGCTCTGGATCACGGCGCCGGACAGCTGGACCAACGTGCCCGAGTCGCGAGTGATCAACCGAGAAGTTCTCGGCAAGGTCAAGGCTGCAATCGAAGCCCTACCCGAGAAGCTGCGGGAGGTGGTCATCCTCCGCGACGTGGCAGGGCTGGAGCCCGACGAGATATGCCAGCTGCTCGCCATCTCCGCTGCCAATCAACGTGTTCGCCTGCACCGGGGGAGGGCCGCCGTGCGCGCGATGCTCGAGGAATATCTGAGATGAAGTGCCGCCAGGTCGTCGAGCTGATGACCGAATACCTGGAGGGGACCCTCTCCACCGACGACCGCGTCAGGTTCGAGGAGCATATCGCCGGTTGTGACGGCTGCCGCGCGTATCTGGAGCAGATGCGACGAACCCGGCAGGTCCTCGGCAGGCTCGCCGAAGAACCCGTTCCCACACTCGTGAAGGCCGAGCTGGTCAGAGCTTTCAGGAACTGGAAGACAGCCTGAGGGCGGCGGCGCGTCGCGGAGGGACCTGTAACGATTGCGGCCGCCCGGTGACTGTACCTGCAGCTCTTCCTGTTTGAGGAAGCAACCCATCGCTCAGTCGAGGAGGCTGGTCCATGCACCTGGTTAGACGGATCACCATGACGGTTGGCCTGGGCCTACTTGCGCTGGCCGCATCGGGCCTGCCGCAAGGAGCCCTGGCTTCGAACGACGTCGTCGGGCACGTCTATGTGAACGACAACACCGCCGGCGTAAACACGATCGGCGCATTTGACCGTCATGCGAACGGGTCGCTGACCCCGACGGCAGGCTCACCGTTCGCGGCGGGTGGAGCCGGCACTGGAACGGTCGTCGGGTCGCAGGGCTCGATCCAGACCACGGCTGACGGACGGTACCTGGTCGCAGCCGACGCCGGAAGCAGCCAGATCTCTGTGCTGCGGATTCACTCGGACGGCAGCCTCAGCCCGGCGGCCGGGAGCCCGGTGGCATCGGGCGGCATCGAACCCGTGAGCATCGCGATCCACGACGGTCTCGTGTACGTCGCGAACGAAGGCAACGGAACGACCGGCAGCAACTACACCGGCTTCACGCTCGGGGCCGGGGGCCGGCTCTCTCCTCTGGCCGGATCCACCGTGCCGCTGCCCAGCACGGCCAATCCCGGCGACATCCTGTTCAACTCGACGGGGAGGAACCTGATCGGCATCGAGGTCGGCACGACGGTCGCCGCCACTTTCCGCATCGACAGCTTCGTGGTGGGCGAGGAGGGCCGCCTCACGGCTGCCACCGGCTCACCGTTCGCCGCCCAGGCCGCCGGTCCTTTCGGCAGCGAGTTCTCGCCGACGAATCCCCGGCACCTGTACGTCTCAAACGCCCACGGCGGCGCTGGAAATGGCTCGGTATCAGCCTTCACCGTCTCACGCAGGGGCGTGGTGTCTTCCATCGGCGGCTCCCCATACGCGGACTCCCAGACCGCTCCATGCTGGGTTGAGATATCGCACGACGGCAAATACCTGTTTGCCGTCAACACCGGCAGCACCAGCATTTCGAGCTACCGAATCCTCGGCGACGGATCTCTGACCTACCTGAGCACCACATCGTTCAGCAGCGGGCTCGGCATCCGGCCTTGCGACGCAAGGCTGAACCCCTCAGGCACGAATCTCTACGTCGTCGACGCCGCACTCGGCGCAGTCAGCACCTTCGCGGTCCATGAGGGAAGCCTCACCGAGATCGCCGGGTCGGCTTTCAAGCTGCCGGGCGGCGCCAAGCCGTTCGGTGTCGTGGTGACCGGAGGCGAGCACTCGGGAGGCGCCTAGCCCACCTCCTCGGCCGAATTGACCCTCAAGGCTGGGAGCGCACGCGCTCCCAGCCTCACATCAATTTCGCCCAGGTGGCTCGCGCGTCCTCTATCTATATGTGAATACGAGCTTGATCAGGCGTCACGCCTGGGGCCGGGCAGGGATTCGGAGCATTCAGCGTTAGCCCATACGAGGTGCGCCCAATCGTCGAGCTGACGTCTGTGTCCAGAGCCTATGGATCGAGGGTTGCGCTGGACGAGGTCAACCTCATTCTGGGTCCAGGCGAGATGGCCTTTCTGGTGGGTCCCAGCGGAGCCGGCAAGTCGACCCTGCTGAAGCTGATCAACCGCGAGATTCGCCCCACCAACGGCCAGGTCTGGGTGGACGGAATACCTGCCCATGCGATCAAGGCCTCGCGCATCGCCGAGCTGCGCCGCAGAGTCGGCGTCATATTTCAGGACTTCAAGCTCCTGCCCCGGTTGACGGCGATCGAGAACGTCACGTTCGCCCTGCAGGTCAGCGATCTACGCGTCTCGGACGAAGAGGCCGCGGAGCGCGCTCGCGACGCGTTGGAGGCAGTCGGGCTCGCCGACCGGGCGGATGCCTTTCCTCAGCAGCTTTCCGGCGGGCAGCAGCAGCGTGTGGCCGTGGCGCGCGCGATCGTCGCGCAGCCTGCGCTTCTGATCGCGGACGAGCCGACCGGCAACCTCGATGTCGCGACGTCGTGGGAGATGATGGATCTCTTCGCTGACATCGCGGCCTTCGGGACCACGGTTCTCATCGCGACCCACAACGTCGAGATCGTCAGGCGTCTCCAAAGGCGCGTGCTGACCCTGGTGCAGGGCCGGTTGGTGCGAGACCAGCCCGCCGGGAGCACCGGGAGGATGGCTTGGCTGGCATCGTCGTGAGAGGCCGCTTCCCGCGGCGGCGGCTGATTCAGGCCGTCATCACGAATGCCTTCAGGCTCTTGTTCGGCGGCGCCGCTCGCAACTGGTTCAGGAACCTCAGCAGCGTGGCGCCGGCGCTCAGCTCGATGACCCTGCTCCTGCTGCTGACCGGCCTGGTCGGGCTCACGGGCTTTGCTCTTCACAACCTCGAACAGGTGGAGGCCGGCCAGGCTTCATTGCTTCACGTCTACATGCGAGACGGTGCGACTCCAACCCAGGTGGGGCTCCTCTGGAACCGCCTCAACCACGACAGGCGCGTGGCCAGCGTCAGCTACGTCAGCACGGCCGACGCGCTGGCGCGCGCGCAGGGAATCCCCGGCTTGGACCAGCTGGCGGTCGCAAGCGACAGCAATCCGTTCCCGGCAAGCCTGGACGTCCGGGTCAAGAACATCGATGACGTGGGGGCGATCGACAGCCTGGTCCGCACCGACCCGGCGGTCGACCCCGTGTATCCCACCTCTTACGACAAGGGCGCCTACCAGCGCATCCAGACCGTGATGGTCGGCATCGCGGTGGCCGGCGTCGCGTTTCTCGTGCTGCTTGGTTTCGTGGCCGTCACCGTGACGGCGAACAGCGTGCGAGCGGCAATCCACTCGCGGCGGGACGAGGTATCGATCATGCAGCTGGTCGGCGCCCCGCGATGGATGGTGCGCGGTCCGTTCGTGATCGAAGGAGCCATCACCGGCGCCCTCTCGGGTGCCGTGGCCGGCGTGATCACGTTCGCGCTTGCGGCGGCGGGAATCGCGGCCGGATCGAACTCGTTCACGCAGTTCGCTCCTGGCGTCACGGTGTCGGTCGCGGCCGTGGCTGCGGCGCTCGTTTTCCTGACAGGCGTCGGTCTCGGCTCAGGTTCCTCGCTCATGAGCTTGCGGAGGCACCTGGAAGCGTGAGGCGGCTCTTCGTCGTGTTCGGCTTGGTCGTCGCACTGGCGGCGGCAGGCACCCTCCCGGCCGGAGCCGACTCATCCTCCGATCCGCAGCAGGAGAAGGCGATCATCGACCAGATTCGGGCGCAGCTGGGGAGCAACCTCGCTGACGCGATGGCTGCTCAGCAGCAGCTCCAGCAGTCGCTTCAAGACAACGCCGCGCAGCAAGTGACGCTGCAGGGCAAGATCGTGGATGTTCAAGCCAAGATCGCCGACCTGAATGACAAGATCGCGGCGGCGCAGCGGCGTGAGGCCGACCTCGCTCAGCGGATCGACATCGAAAGGCAGCAGATGCGCCAGCTGGCTCGGGCGATCTACGCGCAGCCTGGCTCGGTACTGGTCACGCTCGCTGAGGCGCAGAGCTTGAGCGACCTCCTCACCCGCGTCGCGGACATGAACGTGGCCGGCGCCCGCGCCTCACAGATCAAATCGTCGCTGGCGCACGACCTGACCGACCTCCAGGACCAGCGCAAGAAGGAACAGGACGCGCGCGACGAGCAGGTCAAGCAGCAGGACCAACTGACGCTAGAGCTGGACCAGCTGCAAGCACTTGAGGCCCAGCAACAGGATTCGATGGCCCAGCTGCAGGTGAAGATCGACCAGACGCGTCGCGAGCTTTACCTGCTCGACCAGCAGTCATCCGCGCTGGCGCAAGAGGTGGCGAACATGCTGCAGCAGCAGGAGGACGCGATCATCGCGTCGGCCATGCAGACGGTCTGGGCACAGGTGCAGCTCTGGAGCCAGTCCAACAACGTCGGCCCGATCACGACCAGCCCCGGTCATTCGACCAAGTACCGGTTCATCTGGCCTGAGCCTAAGGCCCAGATCTCACAGGGTTTCGGTCCGTCGACCTTGGCGCTGGAGCCTCCGTACGCCGGGTATCCGCACTTTCACACCGGCATCGACCTGGTCGAGCCGTTTGGCTCCCCGGTTTACGCGGCCGACGATGGGGTGATCGCCCTCGTTGGCTCGACCACCAGCGGCTATGGGAACTACGTCGTCATAGCGCATTCCGGTGGAATGGACACCCTGTACGGCCACCTCTCAGCCGCGCTGGTCAAGGTCGGCGAGACCGTGGTCCAGGGGCAGCCCGTCGGAATGGAGGGCTCGACGGGAAACTCGACCGGCCCGCACCTGCACTTCGAGCTCCGAATCAACCAGCGGCCGCTCGATCCGACGCCCTATCTCCCGCCGGGCCCGCCCTCGGCCTTCAAGGGGTAGGACACAGCAGACTCGATCTCCGGACGCGCGATTCTCGGGCGCGCACCTCGGGTCAGGTAATTCGGAGGAGGTATCCCGCAACCGCCTCGGCCTTTCCTTTAAGTGAGAGTTGCCGCGGCTCAGCTCCGACGCAGGAATCGGCGGCGGCGCTGTAGGTTGTTGCGCAGATCAGTATCTCCCCGCCATGCGTCTCCGCCTGGAGGCGTTTAGCGGTGTTGGTTACGTCGCCGAGCGCCGTGAAGTCCTTGAATCCGCCGCCTCCGACGTTGCCGCAGTACTCCTCGCCGGAACAGATGCCGACACCGACATTCAGCCAGTTGCCCTCGGGCGTTCCGTAGCCCATCGCACGCAGCAGCGACCGGGCGCCATTGACTGCCCGGCGCGGATACCCGGCACCGGCGAAGCCCGGGACGAACAACGCCATCACCTCATCGCCGACGATCTGGCCGAGGACGGCTTCGTGGGCCAGCAGAGCGCCCGCTGAGGCTGCATAGAAACGGTTGAGCAGCGCGGTCACCTCGACGCTCGATGTCTTTTCAGCCAGAGACGAGTAACCGCGCACGTCCGCGAACAACACGCTGATCGGTACGACAGCACCACCTTCAGGCGCCGATTCCATGCACCGTGCGCATACGTTCGGGTTCTTACGGGAAGGCGCCCAACCCAGGCTGCGAAAGGTACCCGAGGTCGGTCCGCGGAATGGGGCATTGCAGAACTTGCATCGCCATGGACTCGGGAATAAGGCGAAGAGCCTTCGACCGAGCCGCGGCATGAACCTCATGGGAGCTTCACCGCGAAGGATGCCTCGCCAGCGATCGTCCATCGGCAGGACGGTTGGACCTTCCTTGACAGGGCCGCCGGTGCTGTCCAGACTCATGAGATGGAGAGGCTGCTCGGAGTAGCGGCGGCGGTGCTCACGTGGCTGGGCTGGATGACGATCTGCCCCGTCTTCGGGTTTCCAACACTTGGGACCGCGGCGATGGTCAACCGGGTGATGTACGGTGAAATCGCGCAAGCAGGCCACGACCCGAACTTTTGGCTCGGCTGGATCATCTTGATCGCTGCCCTCGCCGGCGCGATCGCCATCTTCATCATTCTGGCGAGGCGGCGCCTCGTGCGGGCAAGTATACGAACCGGTGTGATTTATGGCGTGGCACTTTGGCTGGTGTCTGGTTTGGTCATCATGCCGCTCCTCGGCTTGATCGGGCCGTCGCAGCCCATCTTCCCAAATCAGCCGCCAGATCCTATGCAGGCGACGGTGATGATGTACACGCTCGGCCCCCTCGCCTCGCTGGCGGCGCTGATCAGCTGGGTCCTTTTTGGCGCAGTTCTCGGGGCAACCTGGACTGCACGGCAAGTGCGCGACTCTGCGCCGGCGGTGGTTCCAGCAGGATGATGCGGCCCGCGCTGGGTGCAGCGATAGTCGGGAGCCTGGCAGTGGGGATCGTGGCGTTGTCGGCCGGTCAGGTGCACGCGACCAACCCCAGCCTTGCCGCCGTTACGGTAACGACGTTGGCTCGGGGACCCGTGAAGGCCCTCCCGACCGGCAAATTCTTCGTCAGCAACCTCGAATTCAGGCAGCTGCCAGGCTCTGACTTCGGGCCTCACAAGCACATAGCAGCCATCGTGTACACGCTCCACGGCACCTCGACCATCTCGATTGCAGGCGGCGCGGATCAGTCGGTCGGCGCAGGCGAAGCCGCTTTCATTCCAGCTCAGGTGATGCATACCCACCAGAATCTCGCCGGGCGCATCGGGGCCGGAGCCATTGCGGCCGGGATCATCATCCTCGCGGTCCTGCTCTGCGCCGCGACGTGGCTGCGAGGCAGCCGTCGCCGTGTCACTGTCGCCGGGCTTTCCGTTTTGCTCATTGGCGCAGGCGCGCTGCCGCTTGTCGGCGCGACGTCAGATGACTACTACCTGCTCGCGGTTCGTCCCGAGGCGCAACGAGTCCAGCCGATGCCACGTCCTGATGGGCGTGTGGTGTTTTCGTCGCCGGTAGTCGATCCAGTGCCGACCGGCCCGTACGTCGAGACGCTCAGCGCAGTCAGCGTTGCAGCAGGGGCGCGTTATGACTCGCCTGTCACGCTTGGACCACAGATGATCGTGATTCTGGGCGGTGCCGCCGCGGTGAGCGTGGGCGATCAAACCGCGCAGCTTGGCACTGGGGACTCGACCCTGGCCCAGAGTGGGCAGGCTCTCTCAATCCTCAACTCTGGCACCAACACCCTCCAATTGCTCGACTTCGCCGTCACGTCGGCGTAGAAAAGCGGCAGAGCCAACAGACAAAGACCTGCCAACCGAGCCGCGGGCGCCCATGATTGCTGTGTGGGGGATCGCCTTGAGCTACCGGCAAAGACCCAGCTCTCCGAAGGCGTCGCGGCGAGCGATCTCGAAACTCTCCGACCGGGGCGTTATCGCGCCACCTGGCGCGGCGCTGTCATTGCCGAGGGCAGCGACACCGTGGTCGTCGAGGGCAACCATTACTTCCCGCTCGCCGACGTGCGAGCCGACCATCTCCTGCGCAGCAACAGCCACACCACCTGTCACTGGAAGGGAGTGGCGAGTTACTACGACATCTTGGTGGGCGAAGAGGTCAACCGCGATGCGGCGTGGTTCTACCCGGACCCCAGCCCCAAGGCGGAGAGGATCAAGGGGCGGGTGGCTTTCTGGCACGGAGTCAAGGTCGAGGCGGTCGAGACGGCCCCCCGGTAGAGATCGCGGCTCGCGATCGGGGATGATGTGCCCGTGCTCACGGTCATCGCCCAGTATCTGGCGAAACACGGCAAGGGCGACGAGATCGCCTCGACGCTCGCCCTCCACGTTGCTGCCACGCGGACGGAACCGGGCTGTATCCAGTTCGTCGTGAGCCGTTCCGGCAAGGACCCTGACCGGTTCGTGCTGTTCGAGCAGTACGTTGACGAGGCGGCCTTCGACGTGCACCGCGCCAGCCTGCACTTTGATCGCTACATCGAGAACACGGTCGTACCGCTCCTTGCCGAGCGCACTTGGGATGTATACACGTCGATCGACCCGGCGCCTGGGCGGTAGGAGCCGGGGAGCCGAGACAAACCGCAGCTTCCCCTGTACGGTTGGCCCTGCACGGGAGGAGTTTCACCCGCGCACTGGGGGCGCCACGACGAGCTGCATGCGGGGTTCGATAGCGAGCCGGGGCTTCGCTGAGTGACCGAGCCCCACCCGAGCGGTCCGAGTCGGTCGAGGTACGACGCCGGCGGGATCGAGACCATCCGCCTGCAATGGGGACCGTTCTGCCACTCGCTCACCGGTGTGACCGCCCAGGCTGACGCGGCCGTCCAGCAGGCGGTCGACTACCTGCAGGCGGGGCTGCCGGCCGACGCGGTCGCCGCTCTGCTCAGGGTCAGGTTGGGATCACAAGATCCCGCCCTCAGAGCGCGAATCGGTCTCGAGCAGGCCTACTGCGACAACGTGCGCAGAGACCTTGCCGACATGGTGGCTCGAGGTCTGGTGTCAACCGCGGAAACGGCAGCGGTGGATCGCGACTTTCAGGCGAGGCTCGACGCCCTTGCCACCTGGCAGAAGCCGATTGCCGCCTCCATCCCCGCCGCTCCGGGCGCCGCTGCACCGGCGGCTGCCGGCCCACCAGCTGCGGCGATTGCCCCGCCGCCTGCGGCGCCGAAGGCACCGAGCGTGCGCGGGCCGTCTCTGCGCGATCTGTTTGCCGAGCACTCCGTGGTTATCCTCGCCTCGCTGGGCGCCTTCCTGCTGGTGGTGGCCACCGTTCTGTTCGAGCTGTATGGCACCGTCGGGCTGGGCGGAGAGGTCCGCCTTGGCGCCGTCGTCGCGCTCAACTTGATCTTGGCCGTCGCCGGATACATGGCGAGCCGGCAAGACCGGCTCCGAGCCGTCGGCCGGATCTACACCGGACTGGCCGCCGCCTTGCTGCCTCTGGTCGGGATTGCTGCCTGGACCTTCCTTGCCCTGGGCTCGCGAGGGGTCACGGTTGACCAGGCGCTGGCCGCCACGGCGATCGCGTGCGCGATCGCGTACGGGTTTCTCGGTCGCCAGCTCGACCTGAGGGCATACGGCGAGATGTCCGGCCTTGCGCTCCTCGTCGCGGCGTGGGGACTGTCGGGCGCGCTCGCCGGTGATCACTGGCGCTCCGCCGGCCTCGGGTTGGCACCGCTTGCGTTCACGGTCTGGACTCGAGCGGTGCCGGATCGCGTGTTCTCCAACTTCGCGTGGTATGGAGCCGCCGGCGCTCTGGCCGGCGTGGGCGCCGCGCTTCGCTTCAATCAATCGGGGTGGGAGTGGACGGCAACCCTGGCCGCCGTGGCCGCGGCCTATCTCGCCTCGCAGGCCGTCGTCCCCAACAACTACCGCGGCTGGATCGGCGAGGCGGCGCTGGTGCTGGCCGCGACGGCCGCTAACGGCCCCCTCGGGCTGGGCTCCTATCACTTCGTGCTCCCGATGCTGGTCGCTGCGCCTTTGATCGCGCTTGACCGAGCCACCAAGTTTCTCGGACCCCTCGGGCGCCTGTACCGCCCGCACCCGGCACTCTTGCAGCTGGCAGTCATCGCCGGCGTGCTGCTGGCCGCCGGTCAAGGCAGCGGCGGAGATCTCAGCCCTGCTGCCGTCGCGCTTTGGTTCGCCGTCGGCATCTACCTCGTCGACTTCGCCCTGGGCCGCTCCGAGCTCACCGGGTACACCCTGCGTGCCTCCCTTCCTCTTGCGCTGGCTCTGACCGGTGAGGCCTGGAGCCTAGGGTCCTGGACCGCAACCCTCGTGGCCGCCTCACTCGCTGCCTACTGCCTTCCATTCGCTTTTGGCTCCGCCCTCAAGGCGCTGACCACCAACGCAACGCCCTTCTTCTATGGCGCCGTCCTGCTCGTTGGTTTCGAGCTCCGCGACGCGTCGATTGGCGCTGGACGCTGGCAGATCACCGTCGCCCTGGCGGTCGCATCCGCGGGCCTCGGAGCGGGCGCCGAGATCGGATCGGTCGACTACGGCGCCTATGTCGCGCGGGCGACGCTGGCGATCGCATGGTTCTGCGGGGTAGACGCCCTCGACGCGCAGGGCTGGCGCGGACCTTTTGACGCCCTCCTGGCGCTCCTTTACGTCGCGGCCTCCCGCTTGCGATCCCTGGCTGCGCACTCGATCGCCACCGCGGGCCGGCGCTGGTTCGTGCACGCCGCCGCCGTCGGAGCGCTGATCCTCTGCTTCACGGGTCCGGACGACCTGCTCTGGTGGCGCCTGGCCTCAGCTTCAGGTGCACTGGCCGCCGGGTACTGGTGGCTTTCGGCGACGACAGCCGAGATCGAAATGCCGTGGCTCGCGTGGGCGGCGTCCGCCTCGACTCTCGGCAGCCTGGCGCTGGCCTGGGTCCCTGAGCCCTGGCAGGGCACGGCAATCGCCGGCGCCGCGCTCGCGCTGACTGCCGGCTGGGGAGGTGCCCGCCGAATCTTAAAGCGGCCGCAGGTCGAGGCGAGCGCGCTTCCGGTGCTGGTCGTGATGGTCGTCGCCGGCCTTGCGCTGACCCTCAGACAGGACCTACCACAGTGGTCTCAGACCGCTGCTCTGATTCTGGCGGGGGCTTTCCTGGTGGCCTGGTCGCGACTCGCGAAACTTCCGGTGCTCGTTCACAGCCTGCGCTCCGCCGGGGCGGCCTTCACCAGCGCAGGACTGCTGCTGGGGGTCGCCACGCCGCACCTCAACGAAGGAGTGGCGGGGCTGCTGGCGGTCGGCATCGCCGCCGGACATGCCGAATGGAGCGTGCGCGCTCGGAGCGGGATCGAGCGCTGGTATGCCGTGGCGGCGCTGCTCGTCGTGGCGCCGGTCGTCTACTTCTGGCCGTACGGGCAAACCCCGGCGGGCCTGATCGCGGCCGAGTTCGCCATCCTCGCCGTGATCTGCGTCGAGGCCGGGGTGCGGAGAAGGCAGTGGTTCCTGGCTTATCCCGCCGCCTTGCTCACCGCGCCAGCACTCCACCTCTTGTTCATCGCCCTTGGTCTGGGCGCTGATGGCGCCATCGAGGTGAGGTCGTTCGCCGTCCTCGCCTTCGCGCTCGGTCTGAGCGGCCTGGTGCTCCGAACGCGCTACTGGCGAGGATGGGCCCTTAGCGTCGAAGCCGGCGCGGTCACGATCGCGATCGGAACGCTCGCGGCGATGTCCAATCGCTCCGACCCCGACGCGGCGGGCGTGGCGCTGCTTGCGTATGGGGTCGTGATCTACGCCGCAGGTATGCAGGAACGACAACGCTGGGTTCTGCCTGCGGCGGCCGCCACCGCGCTCAGCGGCGCCACCACGCTCTTGTATTCGCGCGGCGCTGACACGATCCTCTATGCAGCGGCGCTGGGCGCTCTTGGTCTTGTCATCTGGGCGGCTGGACGGGTTGCGTTCATGCGGCAGCGGCGCAACGCGGTCGTCGACATGCACCGCTACCTCGGACTCGGCCTGCTCACCGCGGCCGCGATCGCCGGTTTTGCGTTTCCCGACAGGACTGGGCCGTCAAGCCGGGGCGCGGTGCTGGCTGCCGCAGCGCTGCTCGTGGACGGCGCAGTCCTGTGGCTGGATTCGAGGGATTTCGGATTCCGGCCCAATCACTACCTGGCGCTCGTGAGCGCCGCAGCCGCCGGCTACTTTGTCGCGCGTGATTTGCGTCTGGAGTCGTGGGAGCTCGTTCCACCTGGGCTGGGGATGATCGCGAGCGGTGTGCTTATGCGCGGTGACACGGTGTTGCCGGTCGACTCGAGGATCCGCCGCGGAATCGTCGTCGCGGGCCTGGCCCTCGTCATGGGATGGGCCGCCGCACACACTGTGACCGGTGATCTGCCGTGGCTCGTGGCGCTGCTGGTCGAGGGGTCGTTGACGGTCGGCGCTTCGATCGTTTTGCGCAGCCGCGTGTTGCTGGCCGGCGGCGGAGCGGCCCTGGCGCTTGTGTCGCTCCGAGCCCTCCTGACGGTGGCGCAGGCCGGGTATCTGTTCGCGGCCTTCGGAGCGGTCGCGTTAGTGCTTCTGGCCGCGGCGACGGCGCTGGCGCTGAGCCGCGATCGGACGCTCGCGGGCGCCAGGGGGATGCGTGCGCAGCTCGCAGAGTGGGACTAGCGCCTGCGCGAACAATCGTCGCCACCCGTTGAGCAAGCAACCTGTACCTCAAGCGCGCTGAAACTGTCACGCTGGCGATGGACAAGTGCCAGAAGTGAACTCAGGGCGCGAGCCGCAACTGTCTGAAGACGGAAAGTGGTTGTGGAACGGTACGAGCTGGGCGCCGGTCGCCGCTGTGCCGTCTCCTTCGCTGCTCACGGCCGGCGCTGTCGCGAGCCTGGTGCTTGCCCTCCTTTCGTGGGCGATGTTGATGACACCGTTGTTCTTTTTCGTTCCGGTGCCGGCCATCATCGGCATCTCCATCGGTCGCGCCGCTCGTCAGTCCTTGCCGAGTGCCTCGACGCGAGATCGCCGGATCGCGCTCATCGGCATCATCGTGGCCGCCATTCCTCTTGCGCTCATCCTCCTTGCGTTACTTGCCTTCACCCTCTTGATCGGCTACATGATGCTGAGCGGGATTCATTCCATCTCCTAGTGAAGTTGGATTAGAGAGGCGGGCCGCGCTTGATCGCCGCGGATCAGGCAGCTGTCGATTTCAGGCTCGGCCTCTCCAGGCTTCGACGAAACGGACTCTCGAGCCAACCTTGAGCACGGAGTTCGAGTAGATGCGAGCGGCGAGGGCGTTGAGCCCGATGATCGCGGCGATCGCCAGTACTACCGCCACGACAACCTGCCAGACCTGAGCGTCTCCGGTGGCGATCCGGGCCGGCATCAGCACAGGTGCGAAAGGCGGCAGCAAGGAAAGGCCGACTCCGATTGGGTTGTCGGGATTTGCCACCACCCAGAAGAACGCCAGGTATGTGCCGACGACGAGAAAGGTAATCGGTGCTGTCACAGATCCAAGGTCTTCCTGTCGGGAAACCATCGAGCCTCCTGCTGCATAGAGCAGGGCATAGAACAGGAACCCAATGACAAACCAGAGCAGCCCGCCGGCGACCGCGATCAGGCCGACGTTCGGGATGGTGATGGCGCTGGTCCTCGTTTCGGCGATCAGGGCCGCGGCGCCGAGCAGCGTGAGCTGCAACAAACCGACGAGTCCGATCCCCACGACCTTCCCGAAAAGAACCTCGCGCGCGCGCACCGTCGCCAGGAGAATCTCGATGATGCGGTTGGCCTTTTCTTCCACGACGCCCGAGGCGACGAGCTGCCCATAGAAAAGCAGGGCCACGTAGAGGAGAGCCGCCACGAAGATGCCCACCACCGTTCGTTGGGTTCGCTGCGCGGCGTTGGGGTCGAGCGTGACCAGTTGAACTCCCGCATTGGCGACCTGCGCCTCGACCTTGCCCGGGTCGACGCCGCTGGCCGTGAGCGCCTGGTTCAGGGTGGCAAGCTTGACCAGCCCGTCCAGGGTGGCCGCCACGGTCGGGTCGAGCTGGTCTTTGACCTCGACCACCGGTGCGATGGCATCTCCGCCGACCGCTGCATCGACCTTCCCTGACTTGACCTCAGCGGTGCCTTGCCCCTGCGAAACCATGTGGGCTTCGATCGTGACGCCGTCCTTCGCCGCGGCTGATTTCAGCGGCTGCGCGAGCGCCTGCGCGCCCCCGCTGAAGTCGATCTTCACCGTGGTGGCGGCGCGGTTGATGACCACCGCCTGGAGCACTATGTAGCCCGCCAGCAGCGCCATGAGCAGGGCGGTGCCGAAGATGAAGAACCGGCTGCGAATCCTGGTGACGAACTCTCGCCGTGCGATCAAGTAGATGATGTGCGTGGCGCTCCGCGAGCGGGCCGAAGCGTCAGGCATGCGATTCAACTTTCTGCTCGCTCACCGCTTCACGAAAGATCTCTAGG
The DNA here is from genome assembly GCA_044450465.1 of Candidatus Dormibacterales bacterium. Classification (GTDB taxonomy): domain Bacteria; phylum Chloroflexota; class Dormibacteria; order Dormibacterales; family Dormibacteraceae; genus JBIOJB01. The sequence goes on from JBIOJB010000014.1 coordinate 21,178, forward strand.
AGGCTCGGCCGCTCGCGCTCGAACTCAAGAACCGGACCCAGGGCCAGAGCTGCGCGCAGGGCCGCCTGCGCGTCCGCCGCCGAGTCGGGCTCGAGCAACAGGCGTGATCCTTCGGACCGGACAAGGCGCACACCGCTCAGGTTGTCGGCCCATCCTGCCGGCACAGCCGGCGCGTTCAGCCACAGCCGTTCCGGGCCCTGCCCGCGGAGCTCCTCGACCGTCCCGAGGGCCACGAGCCTGCCTCGCTGAATGATCCCAACCCGGTGGCAGATTCGCTCCACGAGCTCCAGCTGGTGGCTCGAGAAGACAACCGGTGTTCCAGCCGCTGCTCGCTCGTGAAGCACCTCGCTCATCGAATCCACCGCCTCCGGGTCGAGGCCTGCGAACGGCTCGTCGAGGATCAGCAATTGTGGATCGAAGGTGAGGGCGGCGGCCAGCTGGACTCGCTGTTGGTTGCCGTGGCTGAGCTTCTGAAGCTCGTCCCTGGCTCGATCTTTCAGGTTGAATCGCTCGAGCCAGCGGTCGACCGACTCGGACGCGGCGGCAGCTGAAACGCCATGAAGCTGGGCCAGGTATATGAGCTGCTCGCGGATTCGCATCTTCGGGTAGAGGCCACGCTCCTCGGGCATGTATCCGATCCTCCGCCGGGTCCCGAACGTGATCGCCGAGCCTGCCCAGCGCACCTCACCGGCGTCAGCGTTGAGCACCCCAAGCACGATCCTCATCGTGGTCGTCTTGCCGGCGCCGTTGGAACCGACGAATCCGAACACCTCGCCCAGCTCGACCTCCAGCGTGAGGTCGTGAACGGCTTCCAGGCTCCCATAGCGTTTCGAAACGCCACGCAGTTCCAACCCGCGCCCGGTCACCGGTGCAGTATGGCTGCGCTCGGCGCCTGGCCGCCCCGCCAGCCGCGGTCCACATTTGTCTTCGTCGCTGAGGAGGCGGCCGGAGTGAGCCTATGATCCTTCAGATGGTGGTCTGCCTTCCCGTCACGGCTGAGGGCGTGATCGACCCGCGCTGGGGCCGCGCCCAGCGAGTTGCGCTCGCCGAGGTGACCGGTGACGGCGTGGCCGGCTGGAAAGAGTTCGACGTGAGCTGGGATTCGCTCCACGACGAGGGAACCGAGGGCGCCCATCACGCCCGCATCGCGAGGTTTCTTCAGGAAAACTCCGTGGAGGCAGTCGTGGCAGGGCACATGGGTCCCCCGATGCTGCACATGCTCGAGCGGATGGGGATCCGGGTCACGCTCGAGGCGACGGGCAGCGCGAGGCTCGCCGCACTGAAGGCCGTCGGTTGATGGCTGAGGTAGAGCTCACCGGCGAAAATCTCATCGTTCACATCCGCGGCGCCGACCGTATCTTCGCCCTGGCGAGCCAGCTTGCCGTGCCGCTCGAGCACGTCGACTCGGTCGACGCCAGCCCAAATGAGGCCCACAAGATCTGGCATGGCTTGAGAATCGGCGGCGCCAACGTGCCCGGAGTGATAACCGCCGGCCGCTTCCTGCAGCAAGGCGAGTGGGCGTTTTGGGACGTCCACGACCCAGCCAAGGCGATCGCGATCAGGCTCCGAGATGACCACTACGCAAAGCTGATCGTTGGAGTCGACGACCCGATCGGCACGGCCGCCGCGATCTCCGCGGCCATCCGGCCGCGCTGAAGGCGCGTCGCCTCCGTCAGGCTGACGCCTCACGCGGCACCCTTCTCAACGTCGACTCTCGTGATCGTGAGGAAGCCGACCCACACGACGATGGCGATCGTGAGCCCGATGGCCACCGTCCCACGTCCGAAATCGAGGCCGGTGAGGTAGGCCGGCACCCCGAGCCAGTCTGCATAAGAAGCGCCGAGCGGCCTTGTGATGACGTATGCAGACCAGAACGCCAACACCTCATTCAGTCCCAACCACCGGCGAGCGACCATGGGCGCAGCGAAGATCAAAGTGAACATCAGACCTGACTTGAGGAAGCCAAGGTGCAGCGTATAGGCTGTCAGGTCGCCCAAGGCAGTGCCCATGGCGAACGTCGCCAGCACGGCCGCCCAGTAGAAGAACTCCCTGCGCCCCGTCACGATGCTGTGAATCGAGAGCGTTCTCTCGAAGAGGTACCAAACCGCAAAGACGCCTGCCAGACCAAGGGCGCAGATCGAGGCGGACACGGCGTAGGGAATACCAAGCTCGATGTGTGCGGCATCGGCGCACATCGTTCCGAAGACGGCCACCATCGTTACGGCAAACCAGTAGGCCGGGGCGACATACCGGCGCGTGAGGAACTGGATGACCAGCGCAAGCGCTATTCCTGCCATGCCAATCGCAACCGCCAGGTAAGGGTTGATGGTGTGCACGAGGTAGTCGGATGCCGCCTCGCCCATCGCGGTCGTCAGGATCTTGACCGCCCAGAAATGGAAGGTGATCGCCGGCACTCTCCTGACGTTCGCGAGCCGCTGCACGGGTCCGAGGATAGACAAGGGGAGCTCGGGTGGTGCGTAGCCGGCAGACGCTTAAACGTCAGCCGGCTTCAGCCGCGGCAGAGATTTCACCGGGATGGGCCGGTGCGGAGGGCGCCCGTCGCGTGACGGTGCACCCTCCAGGTTTCTGTTACTTCTGCGCGGGCGCCATCGCGGCCATCGCGTCGAAGGTCTCGTAGACCGCGACTGAAGCGCCGCCAAGCAGTACCGGGCAGCCCTTCGCGATCTCAACCGCCTTGTCGAGCGAGTCCGCCTTGATCACGGTATATCCGCTCGCCGCGCTGAATGCGCCATCGGTCACCTTGCCATCGGCGCCGATGGTCTTGGACGCGGGCGTGAACGGATTGCCGGCGTCAGTGATCGCCTCGCCATGCTTGCCGAACCATGAGTTCCATGCGTCCATGGTCGACTTCTGCTCGGCCTCGGTTTGTGGCATCGAGCCACCCTTGTACAGCAGTAGGTAAGAGTTCCCCATCTGATCGCCTCCATGAGACCGCGTGGCGGCCGCTGAGTGACGCGGCGGACCGCATCTGAACGGGCATGACATTACGACGCCCTCGGTGGGAGTGGGGGCGAGCTTTTCGCCTCGAGGTAGCTCCCCCCGAGCTTGCTGCGGCCAAGGCAGCCGCCGAGCCGAAAAGCCTGAGTCCAGGCGGATCTTCAGGGGGTCGACGCCGGACCTGGCGGCGGGTTCGGATTCAACAGAAGTGGCTGACGGGGAGGCTGGTTGAAGTTGAAGTCGAGCGATAGATCGCCGAGCACGGAGGCGTTCTCGCGCACGTCCGGCCGCGGGTCGGGCCTGCCGTCGGTCGTGGGGTCGAGCCGCTGTCCCCCGAGGAAGTCGTCCTCGATGAATTTCACGTAGGCGTCAAAGCTGAGCGTCTGGTGATCGACGAGCCCCTGCTGGGCGTATGGGCTGATCACGATGCCCGGCACGCGCAGTCCGTACCCGTTCTGGTCGACCACGGGCGGCACGACGTGATCGTAGAAACCGCCCCAGTCGTCCCAGGCCAGGAAGATGGCGGTGGAGCTCCAGTCCGCGCTGCTCATGATTGCGTTGACCAGGGTCGTTACGTAGGTCTGGCCGGCGCTGACGAGTGCAGGCGGGTGCTCGCTCACCTTGCCGTTGGGCACCACCCAGGACACAGCCGGCAGCTGCCCGTTCCTGGCGTCGGCGTAGAAGTTGCCGATGGTCTGGATGTTGCCGAGCTGCCCATCCTGTTTGACAGTTGTGAACCAGGGCAGGGGATTCCAGATCTCGGGCGTGCCCACGGTCTGCGGCTGGGCCGCGCAAGTGGCCTGGTCGTCCTCGCAGTCGGGCTGCGTCCCCTGGGCGACGTAGTACTTCCAGCTCACGCTGTTTTTGTAGAGGAGGTACGTCAGGTCGGTCCAGGCGTAGTTGGGCGTCACCTGGCCGGGATTCTGAAGGGCATTCACGCAGCTCATCGGATCGCCGGCCACGCTGCATCTGGCCGACCACTCCGAGACCATGAACAGGTGCTCCGGCAGAGACCAGCTGGCGTTGGGCTCGAACATGCGGTCCTGGAGCACGAACTGCTGCGCGTACGTCCAGTAGTTCGGGATCTCTCGGGCGTCGTGGTAGCCCATCACGTCCGAACCTCCTGAGCGGCCGTTCCCGCCACACCTTGGATCGTTGGGTGAGGTGCAGACGTTCGACTGGCCCTGGATGGCCTGCGCGATGAAGCCGTCCATTTTTCCGCCGTTCAGGTCGGCGGTGGCGTTGCTCTGACCATGAGGACCGCCGTAGTTCAGGTCGGAGCTGTCGTGGTAGGGCTGGACGCACGTTCCTGTCGCGGGGTCCGGCACGCAAACCGTGAACTGCCCCTTTTGAGCCGGAAGCCCGTCGGCCCCGGGGTACGTGCCGAAATACTGATCGAAGCTGCGGTTCTCCTGCATGATCACCACCACGTGCTGGATCTTGTGGATCCCGCCAACGGGAGGGCTCGGGGCCGGTGGGGTTGGCAGCTTGCCCGACGTGCTGGTGCAGGCGACCGTAAGCCAGGCCACCGACAGCACCGCGGCCAGCCGCATCGCGGGTCTCATGGCTTGATTCAATTCCAAGCGGACGATCGCAGCATCACCAAAACGTAATGTCTGTGTGAGAGCTCGAACGGGGGGCCATCGTCCACGTCTATGCACAGCATCAGAAGAATTGATTGGACCTATGGACCGAACACTCCTAACCTCGGAGGATGGCTCCGGTCGAGTCGGGCGGTGGCGCGGTCCTATACGGGACGAGCGAGTCTTCGGACTCGGCGGCCATGGTCGCGCTCCTGGAGCAGCTCGGCGTGCCATTCGAGTTTCGAGCCGTCAACCGCGACCCGCGCGCGCGACGCGAATGGGAGCAGCTCGACGGTGACTGCGTGCCTCTGCTGCGCATGGGTAACAACTCGATCGTGCGCGGCCTCGACTGCATCAAGGTGCAGCAGCTCGCCGGCTGGGTGGGCGATTAGAGCAATGAGAGGAAACCCGGATGGTTTCCTCTCATGACTCTCCTTCCGGTGTGAGGAAGATCTAACTCAAAGGACCCTCCTGGCGACGCCCGGAGGCTTGGATACAAAGTTGCGGCCGCAATCCGGCCGCCCCCGCGGTGCCCGCCAATGGGAGCGGCTCGTACTAGCGCCGCAATGGGGGTACCTTTGCTCGGGTGGATCGGTTGATCGCGACTCGCGACGGTCGCGTACTTCGCGTGGAAGAGGCGGGGGACCTCACGGGAAGGCCGGTCTTGATGCACCACGGCACGCCGGGCGCCGGCCACCTTTACGGACCCAACGCGACCGATGCAATGCAGCGTGGAATCCGCTTGATCGGCTACGACCGCCCGGGCTACGGAGGCTCAACGCGCCAGGCCGGTAGGTCGCTGGCCGACTGCGCAGGCGATGTGCGCGCGATCGCCGACTCGCTCGGCATCAACCAGCTCGCCGTCTGGGGCATATCTGGCGGCGGCCCGCACGCCATAGCCTGCGCGGCGCTGCTCCCGGACCTGGTGGTGGCGGTGGCCTCGCTCGCAGCGGTCGCCCCATACGGCGCTCCTGGGCTCGACTACTTCGGCGGCATGGGCCAGGAGAACGTCGACGATACAAGGCTGATGCTCGAGGACGAGCCGGCGGCGAAGGCGAAGCTGGTGTCCGACCGCCGGCAGATGCTTGCACTCACGGCCGACGAGATGTCACGCGCATTTCCGACCCTGGTCTCACCGGTCGACGCCGCGGCCTTCACCCCCGAGCTGGGCCGCTGGCTCCACGGCTGCAGTCAAGACGGCCTGGCCCAGTCAGGCGACGGGTGGTGGGATGACGGCCTGGCCCATCTACGGCCGTGGGGTTTCGACTTCGCCGCGATTCGCGTCCCCGTCCAGCTCTGGCATGGCCGGCACGATCGGTTCGTTCCCTTCCAACACGGCGAGTGGCTGGCCGGCCGGATTCCTGGGGTGGATGCCCACCTCAGCCAGGACGACGGCCACCTCACGCTGCTCCAGCATCGGGTGGGGGAGGTCCACGCCTGGTTGTTGAGTAAGTTCTAGCCAGGCACCCAAGCGGCCGTTATGTTGTGCGTGCCGAAAGGAGGTCCGAGCCTCCAGGCGCCATAGGGAGGACGGATGCCGGACGGGCTGCGACTGGACGCCGGCGACTTCATCAAGTCGCCCGAAGAGCTGGCGAAGGACCAGGCTAAGCTCAAGGCTGCCAAAGAGGCTCCCAGTCGTCGAGCGGCCCCTGCTTGTGAAGGCAAGGCGCGGTCGGACGCCGAGGCCGTTTCGATCGTGCGGCAGGAGTCCGGAACCCACCTGGACAGGACTGTCGTATCCGCTCTGCTCCGCACTCTTGGCGAGGACTCCGGCAGTCGCTGGCCGGCGCCGCCGCGCAAGCCGGCTCACGGTGGTCCGGCACGGTTCAGAGCGAGCCTGGTGGCCATTCACCGCTAGCCCCCGAGCCTCGCCGGCTTGTCCGGGATATCGTTCATCGTCGATGGCTGCGGACCTGTTGCGCGACTGGTGGTCGGATCGGGTTCTGGTGCTGACCATCAACCGCCCGGCGCGCCGAAACGTGGTCGACCACCTGCTGCTGGCGGAGTTGGCCAGGGCCCTCGAAACAGACGGCCGCACGGCCGCGGCGGTGGTCCTGCGCGGCGCAGGAGGCGGCGCGTTCTCTGCGGGATTCGATCTCGATCAGATCAAGGGAACCGATGCGGACCTTGAAGCCGACAGCTCGATCGGCCAGGCCGTGGACGCGATCACCGGCTGTCCTGTGCCGGTGATCGCGATGATCGAGGGTCACTGTCACGGAGCCGGGGTCGAGCTCGCTTTGAGCTGTGACCTGCGGATCGCTGCCGACGATCTGCGGTTGTCGCTCCGAGCGGTGTCGCTAGGTGTGGTGTACCGCTATCAGCTGGTTGCCCGACTCGTCCAGCTTGCCGGCCTGGGCCGTGCTTCGGACCTCCTGTTGTCGATGCCGGCGCTGGCCGCCGCCGATGCTCTCGCGTGGGGCCTGGTGTCGGAGGTCGCACCAGCCGGCCAGGTGGAGGGGAGAGCGCGAGAGCTTGCTCAGCTCGTGGCCGATGCCCCACGCAGCGCGGTGGAGGGCACCAAGGCGAGCCTGGTCATGGCCGCGCAGGCGCTGGTCGGCCCGGTCGAGCTTGATCGAGCTGCGGGCTGGCGGCGCCGGGCGGCGACCAGCCCCGAGCGAGGGGCTGCTCTCGAGGCCGCCAGAAAACTCCTCGGCCGCTCGAGTTGAGTCCCCACCTGTCAACCACACATCTGCCGGGCGGGTCTCCCATCGGCCGGCGGGCAGCGAAAACCTGAACCAGGGCGAGCTCAGGAGCGTCATCGCAGAGCACCTGAGCGCTTTCGAGCCCATGCGTTCGACCCAACAGCAGACCCCGGCCGCCGTGGCGGTGGTCGTCATGTTCGCGGGCGACGGCGTGCCCTGTGTTCCGATCTTTCAGCGCACGTCTGACATGAGCCGGCACGCGGGGCAGATGGCGCTCCCAGGCGGAAAGCTTCACGGGGCAGAGGACGCTGTGACATGCGCCATCCGGGAGCTTCGCGAGGAGCTGGGACTGGAGATTCCGCCGGACGGGGTTCTGGGGCAGCTGGACGATTTCGACACCCGTTCCGGCTTCACCATCCGGCCGGTGGTGCTTTGGGCCGGCGCCGAGCACGTGGTCCTGGTCCCTTCGAGGTTCGAGGTCGCCAGGCTGTTCGTCGTCCCTCTGACGGAACTCAAGGCAGCAGTGGGCGGCGCGCCGCCCGGTGAGTCGCAGCAGTTCTCGCTTCATCTGCGCGAGGTAGAGGTCTTCGCACCGACCGCTGCGATCCTGTATCAGTTCAGTGAGGTCGCTCTCGGAGGCCGCGCGGTTCGCGTCGCGGGCTTCTATCAGCCACCCTGGACACATCGGTAAGGGGCCGCTCGGCGGGCGGTTCCGCCACGACCCGAAGCACCTGACCCGCGAGCTTTGGCTGCCGGCCGCGGATGCCCCTGATGGGGTCAGCAGAGGCGAGTCCTCGCCGCCAGTTCACCCACTTGACAGTCTCGTGGATTGGGAATACAAGTCTCGTCATCGGCAAGCGGGCGCTGCGGCGCGATAAGGCGGGGGTTCCGGTGGGTGGGGCGTCTCTCGCCGCTCGTACCCTGGAAACCATCCTGCATTCCATTCTCGAGCATCAATTCGAGGACAGCCGGCTCCCGCCCGAGAACCAGCTGGCCGGCATGCTCGGCGTCAGCCGCACCACCGTTCGAGCTGCGCTCCAGTCGCTGGAACATGAAGGTCTATTGACCCGCAGCCCGCGCCGGGGAACCCAGATACACGGACCACTGAGCCCCTCCACGATCGTGCTCCAGCGGCTGATCGGCTTCCCTCGCCTGCTGGAAGAGCAGGGCTACACGGTCGATACGGTCGCCAAGTCGCAGACGACCACCAAGGCGCCCAAGGAGGTCTACGAGTGTCTCGGGATGCGCCCTGGATCTGCGGTTTTCGAGGTTCACCGGCTCTTCGTGGCCAGTGGCCAGCCCGCGATCTGGGCCATCAACTACTTCGAGCCGGACCGCTTCCGAACACCGCCACTCGACAAGGATCTGGTGCAGTCACCGCTCGAGATAGGGGAGCTGCTGGCGGGAGGTCCCGTTCATCACGCCACGGTAGAGCTCGTCCCACGCAAAGCCACCCGGCAGGCGGTGACGCAACTCGGAATGAAGCCGGCCGAACCCTACCTGCTCCTCCGAGAAACGCACTTCTCTCAGTCGGATGCCGTGCTCGCGTTCAGCTTGGTCCACGTCAACGATCGATTCGTGCGGTTCCGGATGTTCCGGGGCAGGTATTGAAGCCGGCGGGGACGATCCTCTCGCGCCGCAGCCCGGATTCGGCGGCATCATCGTGAACGCCGAAGGGCTTGGCTGATTTTGGCGCGGCTTCCGCTCGTTGGCCCGGGGTCATCGGTTTCGGTCGACGAGCTCTATGCGGAGATCGGCCGGACGGCCCGTCCGGTCCTCAACCTGTACCGCGTGATCGCCAACCAACCCCCCGCGCTCGCGGCGTTCCTGGAGATGTCCCGCTACGTCCGGTCGGGATCGGCATTGGCGCCCGGGCTCCGGGAGCTCGAGATCCTCGCGATCGCTCACGAGCTGGGTCAGGTGTACGAGGTGGCGCACCACACAGAGGCCGCGGCGCAGGCTGGCGTGTTGCCCTCAAAGGTGGAGGCGGTGGCGCCAGGAGGCAGCCTCGCCGCGCTATCTGAGCGTGAGCGCTGTGCGGCGGAGTTCGCCCGCCAGGTGGCGCGTACCAGGACGTGCGACGACGCGATGTTCGCCCGACTGGTCGCCCTGTTCTCTTCAGAGGAGATCATCGACCTGGTCTTGACCGCGGCCTGGTACCACCTGTGCGCCGTGATCCTCGGCACCATGCAGGTGGAGCTCGAGGCGGCCCTTCCTTGATCGCTTAGAGTCGGATCGCGGCTCGAGCGGATCACCACAATCGGTCGATCTCGCCCGGATACAGCTCCACCCGCGCTCCATGGAAGCTCGCCGCATGGCGCCGCGCATGCTCGGTGAAGAAGGCAGCGACGGCGACCTTCGCGAACAGATCGCTTGGCAGCGGGACCTGAGGCGTGCCGCCGATGAGCGCGGTACCGGCCAGGAGCTGCCATCCCGCCTCTTCGTAGAAGCTCAGCAGCGGTTCATCGCAAGTGAATATGCCAAGATCGGCGCCACTCGCTCGAATCGCCTCCCGGCCTGCCACGACCAGGCTGTGGCCGAAGCCCCGTCCTCGTTCGGCCCGGTCGGTGACCACCGCGCTCAACCCGCTCGCGGCAAAACGGATGCCGCCGTGCACGATTTCCTTGGAGAGGATCGCGAGGGACGAAACCACGCGGCCGCCAGCGACCACCACCATCGCCTGCGGCGCGAGCTTGGGATCGTGGCCGTGAGCGGGCACCCCCGGGATCGGCGGCCAGGCCTGGGCCTCGAGGGCTTCGACCTGATGGCGCAGGTCTGCGGGAAGAGCCGAATCCTCGAACGATAGAATCTCCACCGCGCCGGCGGGTTCCAAGCTGATGGAGGGGTCAGCCGTTCAGCTGGCGCGAGACGGAGGCGATCGAGCTGTCGAGCACATCGACCACTCGGTCGATCTGTCGCTCTGTGATCACGAATGGGGGAGACATGGCGATGACGTCGCCAGGGAGCGGTCGGACGATGACTCCGAGCTCCAGCGCTGCCGCCCATACGCGTCGTGCGACGCCCGCCGAGGCCTCGAACTGAGCCTTGGTCTTTCGATCGCGCACCAACTCCACCGCCGCCATCAGACCGAGGCCGCGAACGTCGCCGACGATCTCGTTCGAGTAGAGGCTGCGCAGCCGGTTCAGGAGGTACGCCCCCAACTCGGCAGCCCTCTCGACAAGGCCCTCCTCCTCGACGATCTGAAGGTTGCGCAGCGCCACGGCACACGCCGTCGGATGGCCGCTGTAGGTGAACCCGTGCTGGAAGGGTCCTTTGACCGACTTGAGCGTGTCGTGGACCGCGCGGGTGAGCATGACGCCCGACAGGGGGAGGTACCCGCTGGTGACGCCCTTCGCGAAGATCATCAAGTCCGCCTGCACGTTCCAGTGCTGCATCGCGAACCACCGGCCGGTGCGACCGAAACCGGTGATCACCTCATCCGCAATCAGCAGCACGTCGTGCTTGTCGCAGATCGAACGGACGAGCGGGAAGTAGTCTGCCGGTGGAACGATCACGCCGCCGGCGCCCTGCACCGGCTCGGCGACCACGGCCGCCACCGTCTGAGGCCCCGCTTCGAGAATCACCTTCTCCAAAGCGTTCGCGTAGGCGGCGCCGGGTGAGCCGTCGCCGGAGTAGCGGTACGGATCGGGAGACGGAGCGTGGAGGAATCCCGGCGCGAGCGGTTCGAAGCCCTTCCAGAAGTTGGCCAGCCCGGTGGCGCTGGTGGCGCCATAGGTGAGGCCGTGATAGTCGCGGAGGCGAGAAACGATCTGCGTCCGCTCGGGCCGGCCACGAAGCTTCCAGTAGAGGCGCGCGATCTTGTAAGCGGTGTCGTTCGCCTCTGCTCCACCCGAAGCGAAGTAGGTCACCTCGAGATCCCCCGGAGCGAGCTCCGCTAGCCTGGCGGCGAGGCGGATGGCGGGAGCCGTGCCGAAGCCCCCATACGCGGAGCTGAACGCGAGCGTTCTCATCTGCTCGGCGGCCGCGTCCGCGAGAACGTCGCGACCGTAGCCGACGTTGACGTTCCATAGTGACGCCATCGCATCGACGTACTCGCGGCCTTCGACGTCGGTGATCGTCGCTCCCCGCCCTCCGGCGAAGATCCGCTGCGGCACTATGCCCGGCGCCGCGCCCAGATCGCCCTGAGGGTGCAGCCAGTGGGTGCGATCCAGCTCGTACAGCCGGCTCGTTTCGTCGGGCCTGAAAGGTTCGCCGGTCACGCCCGGTATTCTCGCCGAGCGGCTTGCCGCCCGTCAGGGCATGGTCAGCCCACCATTGACGGAGAGCGTCTGGCCTGTGATGTAGTCGGCGTCAGGCGACGCGAAGAAGAGGATCGCGCGGGCGACCTCTTCGGGACGGCCAACGCGGCCGAGTGGTATCGACCGAACGATCGCGGCCATCAGCTTTTCTGCGCCCTCGCCGATGCCGGCGAGCAACGGGGTGTCGGTCAAACCCGGCGCCACGCAGTTGACGTTGATTCCGTGACGGGCCACCTCGCGAGCGAGCCCTTTGGTGAAGGCGATCACCGCCCCCTTGGCGCCCGAGTAGACGACCTCGCCGGTCGATCCGACGCGACCGGCGTCCGAAGCGACAGTGACGATTCGGCCCCAACCCTTCGTGATCATGGCCGGAAGAACCGCATGCGTGACGGCGAGGTGGCCTCTGTAGTTGACGGCGATCACCCTGTCCCAGAATGCGGGATCGGTGTCTATGAACGGCTGGGCTCGGTCCCAGCCGGCATTGGAGACGAGGACGTCGATCCGACCGTGCTCCGCAAGCGTGTCATCGGCCAAGGCCTTGGCGCTCGCGGCGTCCGTCACGTCAACGGTCCGAGCGGTGGCCGCGCCCGTGGCACGAATCTCGGCCGCCACCCGCTCAGCTCCCGCCCTGTCGATGTCGGCCACCACTACGATTGCCCCCTCGCTCGCCAGATCGAGCGCGGTGGCGCGGCCGATGCCGCTCGCTCCGCCGGTCACGATCGCGACGCGGTCTTTGAACCTCGTCATGAGGCAGCCCTCAACAATCCGCCGGAGTCTATCCCGCGGAGGATCTCGAGCTCCACGCTCGACGGCGGCTCAGTCTGGCCAACTTGCCCCGAAACCCCAAGGTCGAAGCCGGTCGCTTCCCGGACCTGCTTTTCGGTTACGCCAGGGTGGAGGGTGCGCAGTCGCGCGCGCAGCGAATCGTCGTCGAACGCAAAGGTGCACAGGGGTGTGACGACGAGCGCCGGGCCCCGGCCGCAATGCCTGCTCGACTTCCACTCGTGGGGGCCACCCAGGAATCCGGGCCCGCTCACGAAATCGACGCGCTCCACGAAGGTGCGGACATCGTGGGACATGGTGTAGAGCACCACCCGGCCGGCCAGAGGGAGAAACGGCAGGCCGACTCCGCCAGGGCCGCGGAGTCGCGGACTGGCCGGGTCGCCGACGACCTCGAGGTTGGCGTTCCCGTGGGCGTCGATCTGGAGCCCACCGGCGAAGAACACATCGAAAACGTCGCCCCGACCTTCGAGCATCACCACCTCTGGGAGAGGGAGCACGGCGTCCGCCTCCAGCAGGCGAGCGTCGCAGGACGAGGGCGGGATCGGGCTGAGGTGGGGGTTGACCGCGCCGCTCCCGCCGGCCACGAACCAGAGGTCGGGGGCGTGGGTTCTCTGCGCCAGCCGGCAGGCGGCCATCGGAAGAGCGCTGACAGCACCCATGATCGCGACCTCGCCGTCCGCCAGGTGGCGGCTCATCGCGACGGCCATCAGCTCGGGTACCGAGTACCCGCTCATGAGGCAAGCACCGGTTCACGCTCCAGCTGCTCGGCCAGCCAGCCGGCGAAACCTTCGACCGTGCGGGCTCTGTGCAGGTAGTCACGCACGGCGGGCTCGTCGTAGGTGTAATTGCCATGCGAAGCAGTGGGCCGACAGCCACCGGGTATCTCCACCACGGCGCTGACCAGGAAGCCGGGGATCGTCGAGCCCATCGGCTTCCGTGACATCGAGTCCGTAGACACGACACGCTCGACCTGCACGACGACCTTCGCGGCGGCCATCGCCATGAGGCGATCGGTGAAGGGTGCGCCGGGCAGCCAGCACGTTCCGCGTTCGTCCGCCTCGGATGCGTGGATGATCGCCACGTCCGGGCGGATGGCGCGCGCCAGAAGCACGGGTTCGTTGGTGAATGGATCGACCAACGTGCGATAGCCGGTCGGATTCGACCTCGAGACGTCAGCCAGCTCCAGTCCCGGCGGCATCGCCGAGAAGGGCATTCCGCTTGCCCCTGCGTGAAGGCCGTGCGTGATCGCCGCCTCATCGAGGTCTTCCACCTGGAGGGCCCGGCTTTCCGTGGCCCGCCGGAAGCAGGGGGCGAGCCCGAGGTGCTCGAAACCAACGTAGCTCGTGAGCACCCTATCGACGAGCCCCGACCCGATGAGGACGTCGGCGTTGAGGGCGGCGGACGGGCTGGTCACGAGCCGCTCGACGTGGCGCTCCTGCCGGATCAGCTCAAAGATCAAGGCCATCGGGTTGTTCTGCAGGTGCATGCCGCCGATGGCGAGCAGCCTGCACGTGCGCGGCAACAGCGCCGCGACCGCGCCGGCCGGCGTCGTCAACTTCGAGCTCAACGGCTGGCTACCGGCACCGCTGCCTCAAGGGCGGCTCCGCAGGCCCCACAGAACTTGAAGGACTCGGGAATTCCTTTGGCACCGCACGACTTGCAGATGCCGGTGTACGGCCCCCACACGAACTCGGACGATCGTTCGCTGCTGGCCCGTTCTCGCACGCCCACGTAGTCCGCCGGGCGCTTTTCCACAAAAGCCGACATGCCCTCCCACGGCTCGAGGGATGCATAGTGCAGCGCCAGCCAGTCACGGCCATGTCCGGCCGTCTGGTGCCACGAGAGGTCTTTCCAGAAGTTGACCTGCTGCTTCGTGTAGCGGGTGCACTCCGGGAACTTGTCGACGATCTTCGAGACCAGATCGGCCACCGCGCCGTCGAGCTCCACGTAAGGGACCACACGGTTCACGAGACCCCACTCGAGGGCCTGCCGAGCGCCGATTGGTTCGCATGTGAACAACATCTCCCGGGCTCGCCTGTCGCCGATCGTGATGGGGAGCCACTGGGTCGCGCCTCCACAAGCGACGCTCCCCACGCGCGTTCCGACCTGTCGGATCGTGACGTGCTCCGCTGCAACTGCCAGGTCGCACGCGAGGTTGAACTCGTTGCCTCCGCCCGCCACGATTCCATTCAGCCGAGCGATCGCGGGTTTGCCCAGGTTTCGAAGCATGTCGATTGCTTCCATGAAGTAACCCATCCACTTCCAGTAGTCGTGCGGGCGACGCAGGAAGGTGGACTGGTACTCCTTCACATCGCCACCGGTGCAGAAGGCTTTCTCGCCGGCACCGGTGAGCACCAACACCGCGACCGCGTCGTCGCGAGAGGCGTCCTTGAACGCCTCGATCATCTCGGCGAGCGTCTGCGTGCTGTAGGCGTTGTAGACGTCGGGCCTGTTGATGGTCACTGTGGCGACCCAGTCCGCCTTCCGGTAAAGGATCTCCTCGAAGTCGAACGACTCGGCCGGCCGGGCCTCCAGCTGTTTCACCTCGCTGCTCCTTCAGCCATGCGGCTGCGCTTCACCCACTGGCCACCCGCCTGCAGCTTGTGGACGCGGTCCAGAGCGAGCAGGCTTGCGCCAAGGCTTCCGTTGAACTGGCCCTGATTGCCGGCGGGGACGTTCACCGCCCCACCGAGCTGGGTGCTCAGGGCTCTGACAAAGGCCGTGTTGCGGCTCATCCCGCCGACAAATGTCACCTCGGGCTCCATGCCCACCCGCTTCATCAGCTGCACGGCTCGGCTGGCGAGGGAAAGGACGGCGCCGTACATGATGTCCTCCGGCAGGGCGCCGGCGGTGAGGTGGTTGATCACCTCGCTCTCGGCGAAGACCGCACACACGCTGGAGATCGTCACGGGATCGGAGGAGCCGAGGGCGAGCTCTCCGGCCACGTCCGCCTCGAAGCCCATGTAGCGCGCGGTCTTGTCAAGAAAGGCGCCCGTGCCGGCCGCGCACTTGTCGTTGAGCCGAAACGAGCGCACCTTGCCGCGGTCGTCGACCTTGATCGCCTTCACTGTCTGCCCGCCTGCGTCAAGCACCGTGCGCGTCATCGGGTAGAGGTACGCGGCGCCCTTCGCGTGACATGTGAGCTCGGTGATCTGAATGTCGCGCATGGGCACCAGATACCGGCCGTAGCCGGTGCTGGCGACGTAGTCGATCTCCTCAGGCAGGAGGCCCGCCTCGCCGATCACCTCCTCGAACGCGGTCTTCGCGGCTCCAGAGAGGTTGAATCCGGTCTTCACGAGGGACTGCGCGAGAACGCTCCGTTCCTCGTCCATCACCAGCGCTTTGGTGTAGGTCGCGCCGACGTCGATGCCGAGCACCCGGATCATGCGCGCACCGCCTTTCGCGCCGGCACCATCGGGCGTCCAGCCACGGCGCAGACCTCGCACGACACGCCTGGTGCGTGGCGGTGTTCTTCGAGCTTGTTCTCCACCGAGATGGCTTCGACCGCACCTGCCGCACCCGATGCAGCCCGGTCCATGGCAAACAGGGCGGCGCCAACGGCGCCCATGTAGTGCGCGTCGGGACTCACGTTCAGCTTGGTGCCCATGAGGTCCTCGAGGATTTGAACCATGGCCACGTTTCGCGTGACTCCTCCCGTGAAGGTGACCTGCTCCTCCACTCCGACGCGGCGGATGAGAGAAAGGCTTCTCGCCGCGATGGCCTGGTGAACGCCCATCAGGACGTCCTCCGCCTTCTTTCCGCGGGCGAGCCAGCTGATGATCTCCGACTCGGCGAAAACGGTGCACGTGGTGGTGATCTTTACCGGGTTCCTCGCCCCGAGCGCCAACGGGCCTAGTTCCCCAAGCGGGATGTCGAGGGCAAACGCGCCCGCGCCGAGGAAACGGCCCGTGCCTGCCGCGCACTTGTCGTTCATGCAGAAGTCCATGACCTGCCCGTTCGCGCCGACCCGGATCGCTTTGGTGTCCTGACCGCCGATGTCCAGCACCGTATGGGTCTCGGGAAACATGTACTGCGCGCCGCGAGCGTGGCAGCTGATCTCGGTCACCTGCGCGTGGCCGAAGGTCACCTTGTACCGGCCGTAGCCCGTTCCGATCACAAAGGCGACCTGGTCCGCGGTCACTCCGGCATCGGCCAACGCTGCTGCGAACGCGTTCTCGGCGGCCCTGGTCACATTGGCGCCGGTGTCGATGAGGCTACGTCCCACGATGTGCCGCGTCGCATCGAGGATCACGGCCTTGGTCTGGGTGGAACCGACGTCAACTCCTCCGACGAGCATTGAGCTACCTCCCGACCGCCGGCATGGCGGCCTTGCGCGCGGCGAGCGCTTCGAAATAGGCGTCGACGCGATTCTTCAGCTGCGCCTCCGACCAGGCGCGGGGATCGACGAGGTCGGACTCGATGAACAGCGCGGGCACGTCGTGCACGCGGGTGATGTATTCCCGGCTGTCGGCCATGCCGGTAGAAACCGTGCGGCAGCTCTTGACCGAGTGGAAGACGATGCCATCGGCGTTCCACCGGCGTACCGAGTCGTACAGGCGATCCTGGGAGAAGAACATGTTCGACATCGACCGCTGGGCGGTGAGCACGAGCTGCTCGGCCAGGCTCTCGAGTGGGCGTTCGAGGTCAAAGGTGATGCCCTGGTCCAGGCCACCACCGGCGTAAGCGAGGTACTCCGAGCTGACGAACACGGCACCCCATTCCTGGAAAAGCTCCAGGAAGCGACGGAAGTACGGGTAACACGCCGGTCCGACCCCGTGAAGGCGGAAGCGCTCCTCGGCGAGCGTGCCCATGCGGTGGGCCACCCGGTACGCCATCTCCTCGTGGAGCTCCGACATGTATCGCGCGCCCTCGGGTGTGCCCCGATAGGCGCTGAGCATGCCCATGTACGTGAGGCCGTCGCCGAGCACGTTGAATGGGGCGGGCGAGCTCTGGTTGAGATCGAGCACTGCCTTCCAGTCGGCCGCCATCGAGTTGACGTGCGACATGACGCCGCGCAGCCGGTCTACGTCAAAGGCCTTCCCGCTGATGCGCTCGCACAGTGCGATGAGCTCCTCGAGCTGGCCCTGAACGTAGCGCCGGTCCGCCTCGAACGCCGGCTCGCCGGGTTCCGATCTCCAGCTCGTGCCGCGCTGGCCCGGGAGGTCGAAGACAAACACGGGGCAGCCGTGGATTCGCTGCCAGATCTCGACCCACTTCACGTAGGTGTTGCACATGTTGGTGGCGATGACGAGGCTGGGCTTCGGGATGCGGCCGTTGGGGTGACGACCTCCCTGGAGCTGCGTGCCGACGTCGGCTTTCACGTAGCCGCAGACGTCGGTCGAATATCCGTGGTCCTCGGCCTTGTTCAGATATTCGAGCGACTGCTTCTTCACCGCGGCCTGAAGCGAGTTGATCTCGGGAAAAACTAGGTTGAAGTCGAATGTCCGGAGCACCTCGGCCATCGATCCCATGACAAAGGTGTAGGCGACCGGCGCGGGCTCGCCCTCGGCGATGGAGTTGAGCTCCGCGAACCAATCCTTGAAGAGGCGGTTGCCTTCGCGGCGGCCGCGGCCAACAAGCTCGTCGTTCATGGTCATCACGGCGTTCAGTCGAACAAGATCGATTCCACGAAGGTCTCGACCTCCATTCGCATGCGTTCGAGCCCGGACATCTTCTCCTCGAACTCGAGCATCAGATAGGGGATGCGGTGGGCTTCCAGCGCGTCGCTGTACGCAACCTGCTCGTCCATCCCCGGCTCGCACATCTTGGCCGCCGAGAGGATGGCCGCCTGAGCACCGGAGGCGGCGATGCGCTCCAGCAGCATCTCCTCTTTGGGCTTGCGGCTGTCGTGCTGCACCGGGCTGTAGCTGGAACCCTCGAGGTAGGCGGTCGCCAGGGCGAGCAGGGGGTAGGCCGTATCGTCGGGCAAGTCCCTGGTCAGCCAGCGCATCCCGATGTGAAGGTCGTCGTCGACGACGTAGCAC
>JBIOJB010000015.1:0-37788 GCA_044450465.1 Candidatus Dormibacterales bacterium
CGCGCGCTTGATCGCGCGCACTAGAGGAGGATGCCCGCCGCAATGCCCAGAGCAGCGCCGACCAGCACCTCGAAGGGCGTGTGGCCAAGCAGCTCTCTCAGCTTCTGCTCCTGCACGCCGCGCATGTGGAACAGGTCTTCCACGAGACGGTTCAGGATCTCCGCCTGCTTGCCGGCCGCCCGGCGCAGACCCGCCGCGTCGTACATGACCACGAACGAGAAGATAAGCGCGATCGCAAACGCCGCGGAGCCGAGCCCTGAATATTTACCGGTGGCTGCGGTCAGGCCCATGACGATGGCGCTGTGGCTGCTAGGCATCCCTCCGGTTTCGGCAAGCACCCGGAGGTTCAGCCGCCGCTTGCGCACCGAGCTCAGCACCACCTTGCTCACCTGGGCGATCGACCAGGCCACCAGAGGTGCCAGGAGATACCTCATCGACGAGGATTACTCAATCAGCTTTGCGATCAGTTCGGCTCGCGTTTCCAGCACCTGAAGCCGCGCTCTCGCCTCCGCCAAAAGGCGCACGGCCTCAGTGTGGGCGGCGACCAGCTGCTCGAGCGGCGCGGTTCCTTCGGCCAGAGTGGAGATGGTGCGCTCGAGGCTGTCCACTGTTTCCTCAAAGCCGGCCTCGGCCTGGCTGACGGGACTCACGTTGCGGTCGCCGCGACCCGGCCGAGGATGCCGTTGACGAACCGCCCAGCCTCCTCACCAGAGAAGGTCTTGGCCAGCTCGATGGACTCGTTGATCGCCGCTTTGGTGGGCACCTGCCGGTCGATGGCGATCTCGTACACGGCGATCCGGAGGATGATGCGATCAACCTTTGCCATCTGCTCGAGGCGCCAGTGCTCGGAGGCGTGGCTCAGGATCTCGTCCAGCTTCTCTTGATGTTTCAGCACACCGCGCACCAGGTCGCCGGCGAAAGCCGCGACCTCAGCGGTGGCGGCACCTTCGACCGCGTGATAACCGAGCACCTCGTCGACGTCGTCGTCCGAGCCTTCGAGTTGAAAGAGGACTTTGAGCGCGAGCTCTCGTGCCTGGTGGCGTCTGCCCATCAGCCCTGAACGTTAGCGTCCGTGCCAGGAACCTGGAAGGTTCCCGACATCAGCTCGCGAACGAAACGCTGGAAACGAATACGTTGACCTCGCCCACTTCCAGTCCAAGCATTCGCTCGGTGGCCTCGACGACGTTGCCCTGCACCGCACCGGCCACCTCGGCCAGCTTGGCTGCGGAATCCACATTGATGAACACCTCGAGATGGATCGAACGGTCGGCCTCGAGGTGCACCCGCACGCCCCGGTGGGCCGCCTGGCGGCGAACCCAGTCGCCGAAATGCCTGGCAGCAGCCTCGTCCATCCCCTCGACGCCCTCGACCTCGCAGGCGGCCAGCGCCGCGATGCTGGCGATGACCTCGTTGGCCACGCGGACCGCGCCGAGCGAGCCGTTTTCACTCATCCGGCCGAATCCTACGCTGTGGGCCGCCCAGACCGCCCAATGTCTGGACGGGCCATCCTGGACCTAGGCCCGTTCGATGTACGTGTGGCTTCGCGTATCCACCCTGATCAGGTCACCCTCCTGGACGAAAAGCGGCACCTGGATCGTCGCTCCTGACTCCAGCTTGGCCGGCTTGGTCGCCCCCGAGACCGTATCTCCTTTGAACCCCGGGTCTGTGGTGACCACCTTCAGCTCGACGTTGATCGGGAGCTCGACACCGATCAGCCGGTCCTGGTAGCGCTGGAGAAAAGCCGTGCTCCCCTCCTTCAAGAGCGGAAGGATCGACTCGACCATGCTCTCGTCCACCGCGACCTGGTCGTATGTCTTGGTGTCCATGAAGTAGTAGTGGTTGCCGTCGGAGTAGAGGTACGTCCCCTCGCTCGTGTCGATCCTGACCGTCTTGTACTTGTCACCACTTCTGAAGCTCTGCTCGAAGATGGCGCCCGTCAGCACGTTGCGCAGCTTGGCTTTGATGACGGCGCCCGCGCGGGCGAGCTTGATGTGTTCGACGGAAACGATGGACAGCAGCTGTCCTTCCATCTCGAACATCATGCCGTTGCGGAAATCGTTGGTCGAGATCATGCCTTCGCCTGCTTCGCCAGGTACTCCATGGCCAGCTCGTAGCCCTTGAACCCGAGCCCTGTGATGACCCCCTTCGCGGCACGGCCCGTCACGCTGTGCGAGCGAAACTCCTCGCGCGCGTGAATGTTCGAGATGTGAACCTCGACGGCCGGCACCGCGAGCGACTGAAGGCAGTCGTAAAGCGCCAGCGAATAGTGCGACAGCGCGCCCGGGTTGATCACGATCCCATCCGAGCCTGGGGCTTCCTTCTGCAGAAAGTCGATGATCTCGCCTTCGTGGTTGCTCTGGAAAACGTTGACCTGGACGCCGAGCCGGCGCGCGGCGGCGCGGATGTCTTTCACCAGGGCCGCCATGGAGCGGGTTCCGTAGACGTCTGGTTCCCGGGTCCCGAGGAGGTTCAGGTTGGGGCCGTTCACGACGACGATCCGTCTCACGACAGAGCCCTGGTCACGGCGCGCCGCACCACAGCGCTGGGAACCGCGTGACCGATCTCCGCGTGGCCGAGGCGCCTGGGCATGACCCAGGCCACCTTGCCGCGCCGAGCCTTCTTGTCGCGCGAGATTGCTGCGAGCACGCGCGCCGGGTCGACGCGAGGCAGCTTGTCCGGAAGGCCATACGAGGTCAGAAGCTCGTCCTGGGTGTCGACGAGCCTTCTGCTGCAAAGGCCCATCGACAGCGCCATCCGGGCTGCGACCCGCATCCCGAACGCGACCGCTCGGCCATGCGACACGCGAAAGCCGCTCGCCGCTTCGAGGGCGTGGCCTGCCGTGTGTCCATAGTTGAGAATCGCCCGGGGTCCCCGCTCTCGCTCGTCCTTGGCCACGACGAGCGCCTTGGCCGCCACACAGCGAAACACGACGCTCTCCAGCATCCGCCCATCCGCCGCCATGAGCCTGTCGCGCTCTCGCTGCAGTAGGTCGATCAGGCCTCTATCCATGGCGACGGCGTACTTTACAACCTCGGCGAAGGCGTCACGGTAGCTCGCTGCGGGGAGAGTCTCCATGCACGCCAGGTCGGAGATCACCGCGGCCGGCTGCCAGAACGTGCCGATCGCGTTCTTCGAGTGGATGCCGTTGACGCCGGTCTTGCCGCCCACGCTCGAGTCGACCATCGCGAGAAGCGTTGTTGGCACGGCGACCAAGCGCACACCGCGCTGCCAGACCGAGGCCGCAAACCCCGCCAGGTCGCCCACCGTGCCGCCCCCGACGGCTATCACGCAGCCACCCCGGTCGATCCTCTCGCGCTCGAGGAACGCGAGCACGTCGCGCAGCTCCGCCATGGACTTGGAGCGCTCGCCGGCCGGCACGACGTGGATCGCCGGCTTGAGACCGGCCCGCCGGATCGCCTTGGCCAGCTTGATCGCCCATGGCCGCACGTTGGTGTCGGTCACGATGGCCGCGCCGGTTGGGTTCAGGCGGGTGATGACGCCTCTCAGCTCGCGCTGAATGTTGGTCCCGATCATCACCGGGTAGCTGCCTGACGCCGAGTCGAGGATCAGTCGGACCAAAGCTTCAGGACCTCGTCCGCCACCACCTCGGGCGCCCGGCCACCGCCGACGCGGTTCGGCGACTCCTCATAGCGACGGCGCCTGGCCTCGAACAGGGCCTCGACTTCGGCTCGGGTCCGGCCTGCGATCAGCGGGCGGTCTTGTGCGCCTGCGACCCGTGACCAGATGGCGTCGAAAGGAACCTCGAGATAGACGGGCAGCGCCTGGGTCCTGACGACGAGCCAGCTCTCGTCATCCATGATCGCTCCCCCGCCCAGGGCGACGACCGCGCCTGGCTCGAGGGCCCGCGGCAGCAACCTCTTCTCGATGGCGCGAAAGGCCTTCTCGCCGCGCGTGGCGAAGATCGCCGCGACCGCCTCGCCCGCGTCGACCTCGATCATCTGGTCGAGGTCGCGAAAAGGGGCGCCGGCCCGGGCGGCGACGAGGGCGCCCACCACCGACTTACCGGAGCCCATGAAGCCGACCAGTACGACCGGCCTGCTCCGCGACGTCATGAGATGGACGCCGGCTCAACGTTGAGTCCCCGGGGAGCGCGAGAGACGAGAGGTTTCAGACGCCGCTGGAATTTGGCTGCGCTGGTGCTCCCGGTGCGGAGCCGCCGCGCCGCCGCTCCGACTGCACGAAAACCTGGTCGCGAAACGTGCCCGGGCTCGGCAGGTGGTCGAGCACCTCGGCGCCCTGCGCTCCAGCGGCGTCGACCTCCACCCGTCCGTAGCCGAGCATCCGCCCGACCACCGACTGCTTGGTCATGCAGTCCTGCACGCGATCGATGGGTATGACCTTCTCCTGGCGCGAGAAGACACCCGACTCGATCTTGATCCGCTGGTCGGTCAGGGTGTAGGCGATGGACCGCCAACGGACCCAGACCACGATCAGCCAGAGCAGCGCCACCGCCAGCACCAAAAGGCTGAGGATCTTCCTCAGGTTTGGCGTGTAAAGACCACGGCCCGGGCTGAGGATCGTGAAATCCGCGATCAAGACGATGATCACGGCCGCTACCGGTACCAGGACCGACTTGATCACGGTGATCCAGTGCTGGTGGCTCTTGAGGATCAGGTTCTCGCCCGGCAGGAGGTTGCTCATCTCCGACTATTCTCCACTACTGTCCGAGGAACAACATGATCAGGGCGCCTGCCGCAAGGTAGGGGCCGTAGGCGATGGTTCCCCTCATCGACCGGGTCGCGATGATGACGCCCACCGAGACTATGCCCGCAAGCACCACGCCGTAGAAGAGGCCCTGGATCGTGGGAAGCGGCCCCAGGAGAAGGCCCATCAGTGCCGCGAACTTGACGTCGCCGAAACCCATCGCCTCGGTTTTGAAGATGGCTTGACCGACGAGCCCGAGGAGCAGGAAGAGCACGCCTGCCGCAAGACCGGCCGCGACGCCCTCCCACCGAGAGGTCGAAGCGGAGTTCCATTCGCCGAGCGGCCGCCACACCACGCTCACCACCAGCGCGACGGCCATCGACGGGAACACGACCCGATCGAGGATCAGCCGGTGCTCCAGGTCGAAGAAGATCACCTGGACCAGGACCAGGATGAAAGCGCTCTGGAGCAAAAGGATCGGCCAGGACGCGTCGTGATAGCCGAACGCGGCGAACACCCCGGCCGACAGGGCCGGCGGCCCGTACTCCTGCCAGCCCTTGCTACCCGGCTCGAGCTCCTCGAGCTTGGCGAGTCGAACCGAAGCCCAGCGCACTCCCCAGCCGCCTGCGGCGCCGACGACCGCCCACCCCAGGGCCAGCAGCAATGAGTTCACGGGTGGAGAGTTTCGCGCATCGCGTCGACGGGCGCTTTGAGACCCGTCCAGATCTCGAAGGAGCGGGCCCCCTGGCCGAGGAGGATGGTCCAGCCGTCCGTCACGCGGAGGCCCACCGAGCGTGCCTTCCGGACCAACGGGGTCCCGCCAGTCACGTAGACCAGGTCGATCACCGCGCCGGCCTGCGGGAGCGCAGCGGGGCGCACGGGCATCTCGTCGCGCCTCCCGAGCGGTGTCGCATTGACAAGAAGGTCGGCGGACCTTGTCGTAGCGGGCAGCGCCGGGTCGTCCCAGGCGATCTGGCGGCCTGGGAGGTCTGCGTCCGACGGATGCCGGGAGACGAACGTTATGTGCGCTCCCTCGAGCGCCACTGCCGAAGCGCGGGCGGCTCCACCGCTCCCGAGGATGACGGCCCGCGCACCTGTGGCTGACACGCCGAGCTCGTCGAGGGCGGCCCGGATGGCCGCGACGTCGGTGTTGGACCCCGTGAGCTTCCCGTTTCGGTTGACGATCGTGTTCACGGCCCGAGCTTTGAGCGCCTCCGGGTCGAGCTCGTCGAGCTGGTCCATCACCGTGCGTTTGTGAGGGACGGTCACGTTGGCCCCTGCGACCTCCTCGCCGCGGAGCCGCCCGACGGCCGCCGCCAGTTCGCGCGGTGCAACGTCCATCAGCTCGTAGCTCCAATCGAGCCCGACGGCACGAAACGCCGCGTTTTGCATGGCCGGGCTGCTCGAATAGGAGATTTCGTGGCCGAGGAGGAAGAGCCTCAGCTGCCGCTCAGACCGTATTTCACGATATCGGCCGTTTGCTGGTCGTGTGTGACCTCGAAATGTGTCACGCCCACCCGATCCGCGAAGTAGAAGAAGTAGTTGCTCTTGGGCGGGTTGATGCACGCGAGGAGCGCGGCTTTCCCGGGGTTGCTGATCGGACCCGGCGGCAGGCCGCCGACGCCGAATTCGTCCCCGGTGTTGTAGGGCGAATCCAATTGAAGCTCGGACCCGGTCGGGCCTGGCGTGAGCCTGCCGAGGGCGTAGAGCAGTGTGGCGTCGACCCCGAGGTGCTGTCCGGTCCTCAGCCGGTTGTAGTAGACGCTGCAAACCAGCCCGCGCTCGCTGTCGTTGTTGACCTCGCGATCGACCATCGAAGCCAGGATCACGATCGCCTGGACGGATTCGGCGGGGCGGTTTGCCGTCGGCTGCGCGATCTGGGCCATCAGATCCGGGGTGAAGACGGCGGCGAACTGGTCGAGCTGCTGCTTGATCAGGCCGTTCACGCCGGCGTTGGGATCGATGAGGTAGGTGTCCGGGAACAGATAGCCCTCGAGCGGAGCCTGCGGATTGCCGGCCTGGGCTGGAAGGAATGTGTAAGTCGTCTTCCAGGCCGGATCCTGAGCCGCACGCAAATAGGAGCTGGCCGTGAAGTAGTTGGGGGCCGGGCCGAGCTGTTTCTCCTCGACCACCTTGGCCTGCTCCCGCAGTGGGAACCCTTCAGGGAAGGTGACCGTCTGCTGGTCGCCGGCGCCATGCTGGAGCGCGCTCACGATGTCGCTCAGAGACATGTTCTGATCGAGCACGAAAGCACCTGCCTCGAGCTTGGGACCGGTGTTCGTCAACCTGGTGTAGAGGTCGAAGGCGAGAGTGCTCCGGATGAGGTGCTGCGCCAGCAGGTCGGTTGCGACCTGAGAGGGCGTCTCTCCCTGGTCGATTCGGAATGGGACCTTGTGACTGCTGCTGGAGATCGGGGTGCTGACGTTGTAGCTCCACCAGTCCGATGCACGCGAGGCACCGAAGCCGAGCAGCGCGATGATGACCAACAGCGTCACGATGCGCCTCATTCGACTTCGTCCGCCTCTAGGGCCGCGATCACCCGGCTGAACTCGTCCCCTTCAACCGTCTCAAGCCCTCCGCTCGACTCCTTCAACAGCAGGACCTGGTCGGGATCGTCGACTTTCTCGACGAGGTAGTAGGCCGATCCGTCCAGATCGAAAGCGTCGTGAATGGTGTACTGGCGTTCAGCGCCGCCCTCGTCGATGAGCGTCACCTGGTCGGGCATGATCAAGCCGAGCCCCGGCCGGCTTCCGAGCCCGCCTTGCGGCGCGATTTGACCTGGTCGAGATGCGACTGCAGGAGCAGCGTGGCCGCCACCTGGTCAATGCTGAGACGGCGCTCCGCACGCCGCACACCGCCTTCGATCATCGACCGCTCCGCTGCCGCGGTCGTCATCCTTTCGTCCACCAGCTCGACCGGAAGGCCCGATGCCTTTCTGATGGCGTCGGCGAGGCGCCGCGCGTCCGCCGCTTCGGGGCCGTGCGACCCGTCGAGGCGAAGCGGGAGGCCGACCACGATGCGGCGTGCTCCATGGGCGCTGGCCGCCCGAGCCACCCGCGACGGCAGCGTGCTCGAGGGCTCGGCGTCAAGCGTGCTCAGCCCCTGGGCGATGGTGCCCGTCGGATCGCTCAATGCGAGGCCCACCCGCTTGGAGCCGGGATCCACGGCAAGCGTGCGCATCAGTCGGGCTGATCCCACATCAGGGTGACGCGGAGGGGGACGCGGCGGGCGACGGCGACGGCGCGGCCTGGGACGCGTTGGGCGTGCCCTGTTGAACCACGTAGTGCAGCGAGATTCGACTGAGCAGGAGCGGCATGAGAGGCAGAGTCAACGGCTCCTCTTTGATGGTGGCCGACCGGACGGGCAACCTGTCGAGATAGAACTTTGCCTGAGCCACGGGCTTGCCGCGAATCTGGGACAGGATGGTGTTCGTATCGAGCCTCGGCGCGACGTACGCCGACGAGGTGCCCACAAACGTGAGCAGGCCGCCCGCGGTCGCAGCGAGAATCCGGTACTGGACCTGAATCGGACTCTCGGTCAGCATCTGCAGGTTGGTCGGCACGCGCTGCGAGAGATAGGTCTGGAAGCTCTTCTGCACGTCTGAGTCGAAGTAGAAGTCGCCTTCGCCCGCGACCGTCATCGTGCCGCTGAAGCTGGGGACGTGGTCGTTCGGCTGGTGGTCCGTCGTGTACTGCGGTGGTCCGTAGATGATCGTCTCGCTCAGCTTCTCGCCAGTCTGCACGGAGGCCACGAGCTGCTGGGCGATGGCCTGGTGAATGCCTGCTTCGAGCTGCGCCCGTCCGGCGTCGAAGTCAGCCTCGGTCATCACGGGCGTCGTGGACGGGTCGGTGCCGCCGCCGGTGGCCTGCGGATTGGTGACCCCGATGCTCCATGGGTTCGACCCCTTGAGCGTCGTGATGGTGTCATTGCCGACGTTGCCGGTGGTGCCGGGCAGCACGGCGATGACGTTGGCCTGCACGGTGCCGTTGTTCCAGGGCACCAGCACGCCCTGGCCCTGGTAGGTCGCGGAGGTTTGGGCGAACTCGAGCCCGTTGGTGTTCATCAGGCGCTGCCCGTAGGGGATGATGACGCCCGGCGATTTGCACAGTGGGCGCGTCGGAGGCACACAGCTCGGAGTCGGATTCGGGTTCGTGTAGACGACCAGCCCGGTCGCCGGCGCCAGCGGTACGTCGATCGTGCCGGTGGTCTTGAACCCCTGGGAGTTCGACCGCGAAACGCTCACCACCCTGACCCGGATCGTC
The DNA here is from genome assembly GCA_044450465.1 of Candidatus Dormibacterales bacterium. GTDB lineage: Bacteria > Chloroflexota > Dormibacteria > Dormibacterales > Dormibacteraceae > JBIOJB01. The sequence goes on from JBIOJB010000015.1 coordinate 8,928, forward strand.
CCCTTGCCAGGCTGGGCCGGCAGCACGACGTCCTTCGTGGTGAACGGGCTCGCCTGGGCGACCAACGTCACGGAGGCCGAGGGCACGTACACGAAGGCCGCGAAGAGTCCGGCGATCAGGAGCAGGCCCGCCGTCACGAAGAGGATGAAGCGCCCCGGTTTGAGCTCCGTCGCCCTCTTGGTGGCGAGCTTCCGCGGCGCCGCCACTAGGACATGAGTCGTGGGCGCTTTGCGCGAACGCTGCCACCACTTCCGCGGCACCGGCACGGGCTCAGGCTCGGACGGTATGCCTTCGCCCTTCGGGCCGAGCGCACCAAAGACCGGAAACCCGCTCTCGGACGCCATCTTCTGGACCGCAGGGTCGTCGCAAACGACGGTGACCCGCTTTCCCATGCGGGCGGAGTAGTTGCGAAGAAGTTGGAAGTTGAATCGGCTCTGACCGATGCGCGAGCGCATCGGCAGGACGATCGTCGTGTCATCACCGCGATAGCGGCGCAGACGCTCGACGACCTCGGGAACCTCCTCCTCGGCTTCGACGAATATGGGGTTGGCGGCCACACTGCTCAAACCTTGATACCACCCAGGACGCGCCTCATGACGGTGTTCACCGTGTCGCGCTCTTCGGCTTCAGACCTGAGCGCGTGGTTGGCGAGACTCATCGGGGCGACATCCTGCGGGCTGGACAAGAGGCCGGTCGAATCTGTGAGGTTTCGAACGTCGGCCGGCACGAGATGTCTGATCTTCGGCTCGCGCGGAAACGGCAGGCCGGCCGCCCACGTGTTCTTCACCAGCTCCAGGGTGAGCTCCGGCAGGAGGCTCCCACCTCCGCACAGGAAGATGCTCGCCGGGAGCCGGTCGCCACGAGAGAGCTCCTTGATGCTCAGCGCAAGTCCCTGAAGCAACACCTCGGCATCGGCGGTCAGAAGCTCGGACACCTGCCTGTGCTGCTCGGGCGAGAGAAGCCCTTCCGCGTGTCGAAGCTTCCTAGCCTCGGCCTCCTCGTAGCTCAATCCGAAAGCGAGCGCCAGGCGGCGGGTGAAAGCACGACCGCCGAGGTTGAACATTCGAGTGCCTTCGACCCCGCCGTCGCGGATCAGCGCCACGTCGGTGGTGCCGCCACCGATGTCGACGAAGATGCCGCCTTCGGCCCAGGTCTCTTCGCTCGCGCAGGCGCGGGCGACCGCGTACGGCTGCGCCACCGCCGCCGCAAGCTCAAGGTCGAGCTCGCGTACGACGCTTCCAATCGCGTCGATGTGTGTCATCGGCGCGAAGGTGTTGAAGATCGTCACCTCGAGGTTCTTGCCGGTGAACCCGACAGGGTTTGTCACCGGGTAGCCGTCGACCTTGACGCTGGTGATCGCGGAATGCACCAGGCGAGCCTCGAGCTGGCCGTAGCTGCGTTCCATCTCGAGAAGGTGCTGCGCCTCTCGCAGCGCGCGACGCTGAACCATCTGGAGCATGGTCGTGATCTCGCCCGACCGAACCCGCGACTGCGAGTTCTCCCGCGGATAGGCGATGGTGGACGAAAAGCCTTTGATCAGCTCGCCGGCGACTCCCACCACGACCTGGCCGGGTACCGTGCGGGCCATGTCCTCGGCGGCTTCCAGCGCGCGATTGCACGACTGAATCACCGATTCGAGATCGGCGATGGCTCCACCCGACATGGCGGCGGGCGCCTGCGGTTCACGGGCGACTCCGAGCACCTCACCGTCGGGTCCGTCACGACGGATCACGAGCACCTTGATCAGGTCGGTGCCGATGTCCAGCACCGTGAAGTGCCTGTAGTAGTCGCTGCGCTTGCGCAGGAACTTGAATTTGGTCAATCGGGATCAGCTCCAAGGGCGTCGGCCAGACGCTTAAAGGCCTCTTCGGCGGGGACCGACAGTTTGCCACGCACGAGCTGCGCAGTGCCGCCGCCTGCACCGAAGAACTCCTTCAACCGCTTCGCGTCGTATTCGGAGCTCAGGTCCTTCGACACCTTGATGACAAACATGTCGTTGGCCACAACGGTTACGACACCCGACTTCAGCGCCTCCATGAATCGGTCGGCGTAGGCCGCCAGCTCTTCCTGCGTTGATGCCGGAACCGCTTCGGTGACGAATGGCACTCGACCGTGCTTCACGGCCAGGCCATCGGCGCCGCCAACGTGCGCGGCACGAACTTGATCGCGGAGCTTCTCGCGTTCTCGTTCCAGCTCTTTCACCTGCGAACGGAGCGCTTGGATCCGAACCGGCAGCTGATCCGGGCTCGTGTTGAAGGAGTGGGCCAACTCGGCCAGGAGCTGGCGATCACGCTGAACGAGTGAATCGGCCGCCTCCCCCACCACCATGTCGAGGCGCCTCAGGCCGGCACCGATGCTCGACTCGGAAACGATCACAGCCGTTCCGATGTCTGCGGTGTTTGTCACGTGGGTTCCGCCGCAAAGCTCGCACGTCCAATCCCCGAAGCAAACCACGCGCACGACGTCGCCGTACTTCTCTTCGAAGAGGTGCATCGCGCCCTCGGCCACGGCTTCTTTGTAAGGCTTCTCGGTGGCGTGGAAAGGCAGGCTTGCCCGCACCTTTTCCATTACGCGACGGCTGATCTGGTCAAGCTCCTCTTTGGTGATGGCTCGGCCGAAGGGAATGTCGAACGTCGTGTGGTCTGGACCAACCCACGAGCCTTTCTGCACGACCCGCTCGCCAAGCGTCTCGCGCAGCGCCTTGTGGAGCAGATGCGTCGCGGAATGGTGGCGCGCGATCTGGCGTCGGCGGTGAGCATCCACAGCCGCGTTGGCCCTCTCCCCCACCCGCACCTCTCCGGTGACCACGGTGCCTGTGTGCGCGATGACATCTTCGGCCGGCTTCTGGGTGTCTTCGATTCGTACGCGGCCGGTGGGGGTGCTGATGATTCCGGTGTCGCCAATCTGCCCGCCCGACTCGGCGTAGAAGGGTGTCCTCTCGACAAAGACCTGGACGAGATCCCCTTCATGGGCCACCTCGAGAGCGCTTCCTTCCCTGCGCAGCCCGATCAGATCGGACTCGGTGGTGAGCTCGGAATAACCGGTGAACTTGGAGCGCGGATAGTCGGCGCCATGCACGTCCGCGAGCCCTTTGCGCTGCGATCGTGAGCGCTCGCGCTGCTCGGCGAGGTGTCTCTGGAACACCTCGTCCTCGACTTTCATCCCGCGTTCGGTGGCCAGCTCACGAGTGAGCTCGTAAGGAAAGCCAAACGTATCGTGTAGAAAGAACGCCTCCGAACCGGGGAACATCTTTGTCGCAGCTTGCGCGCTTACGACCCGCTCGAATCGCTCCATGCCTTCTTCGATCGTTTTGTCGAATCGCTCGGCCTCAGCGATCACAACATCCGCAATCGCGCCTTGGCGCTCGACAAGCTCTGGATAGGGATCCGCGTAAATACCGGCTGTGATTGCGACCGCCTCCGCGAGCGGTCGCTTGAGACCGACCTTGCGGGCGTGGACGAGTGCGCGCCGGATGACCCTTCTCAGCACGTACCCGCGGCCTTCATTCGAAGGCACGACGCCGTCGCCGATCAGGAACGTCATCGCCCGGAGATGGTCGGCAACGATCCGCTCCGAACGAACTGCCTGATGCGCGCCGTTCTCGCGCACGAAGGCGATGATCGGCGCGTAAAGGTCGGTTTCGAAAACGTCCTGAACGCCCTGAAGGGCCGCGGCGGTCCGTTCCAGACCGCTCCCGGTGTCGATGGCCGGCCGGGGCAGGGGCCGCAAGGTCCCGTCTTCCTGCTCGTCGAATTGCGGAAAGACCAGGTTCCAGATTTCGAGGTAGCGCTCACAGTGGCCCGGCTCGCAATCCGGTTGTCCACAGCCGACGCCGCTCCCGAGGTCGAAGAAGATCTCGGAATCCGGTCCGCAGGGCCCGCGCCCGAGTCCCCACCAGTTGCCTTCCAGCCGGTGGATCCGGTCTCGCGGAAATCCGACCACCTCGGCCCACAACCTCAGGGATTCTTCGTCCGTCGGGTGGATCGTGATTCGCAGCCTCTCCGGCTGCAACCCAAAGGTCGTGTGCACCAGCTCCCACGCCAGCGGTATGGCAGTCTCTTTGAAGTAGGCGCCCGTCGGAGCGAAGTTGCCCATCATTTCGAACATAGTGGTGTGCGTGCGGTCGCCGACCTGGTCGATGTCGACGGCCCGAAAGCACTTCTGCACCGTTGCCAGCCTGGGCGCGGGCGGCTTGCTCAAGCCCAGGTAATAGGGCTGAAGCGGCTGCATTCCGGCAGAGATGAAGAGCGTGCTCGGATCCGCGTGAGGCACCAGCGGCGCGCTCGGCAGGACCAGATGCTCCCGGCTCGCGAAATGCTCTAGGAAACGTCTACGAATCTCGTTCCCGGTCACGGAGCAGCTTTAAGTGTAGGGCGAGGGCAATCGACGCGACCTGAGCGGCCTAGGGGGCGAGGCGCTCGATGCGCCATTCAGCTCCCCGCTCCCTGACGTATCGGAGGCGGTCGTGAAGCCGGTCGGCCCTGCCTTCCCAGAACTCAATCCAGGCCGGCCGCAAGGCGTAGCCGCCCCAGTCCGCCGGCAGCGGCACCCGGCCGGGGAAGCGCCTCGACAGCTCGGCCACCGCGCCCTCGAGCGCAAGGCGCGAAGGCACGACCCGGCTCTGGCGCGATGCGAGCGCCGAGAGCTGCGCGCCTCGAGGCCGGCTGTGAAAGTAATCGGCCGACGCGCGGCGGCTCAATCGCCTGACGGTGCCCGAGACACGCACCTGGCGGCTCTGGGCGGACCAATAGAAGACCAGGGCAGCGCTGCGCTCCGAGGCCAGGTCGCCACCCTTCCTGCTCTCGTAGTTCGAAAAGAAGACGAAGGCTCCATTCTCGAGGCCTTTCAAAAGGACCATGCGCGCGGATGGACCCTGCCTCCCAGCGGTGGCCAGCGTCATCGCATCGGCCTGAGGAATGCCCGCTCGTTCAGCCTGCCGGTACCAGCGCGCGAAGAACACCAAAGGGTCGGACGGTGCGCGCGCCTCGAGGAGCACTAAGGGGAGCTCTCCTCGGGCACGTACTTTCGCAGCTGGTCGAGCGCTGCGCGCTGAAGGCGGGATACGTGCATCTGGCTGATGCCGAGCCGCCGCGCGATCTCCGACTGCGACATCTGCTCGAAGAACCGCATCGCCATGATCGACCGCTCACGTGGCGTCAGGTGCTCCATGGCGCGATCGAGCACGTCGCGCATCTCGACCCGTTCGAGCTCTGGGTCTGCGCTGCCGAGCTGCTCAGAGACGGCGCGACCGTCCTGGCCGTCTCCAGAAGTCAGGGGCTGATCGAGTGACAGCGGTACGTAGGCAGGGCCGATTTCCATCGCGTCGGTGACATCGTCAGGGGTCACGCCTAGGCGCTCCGCCAGCTCGGCCACCGTCGGGTCGCGGCCCAGCTCGTTCTTCATCTGTTCGTTGACTCGAACCACCGATTGGTGCAGCTCCTGGAGGCGGCGTGGAAAGCGGATCGCAGTCCCTTTGTCACGGAAATGCCGCTTGATCTCTCCCGCCACTGTGAGGGTTGCGAAAGTCGTGAACTCATAACCGAGGTCGGGGTCGAATCGCTCGATCGCTTTAATCAGGCCGAGGTATCCGACCTGAACTATGTCGTCGAGCGGCTCCCCACGGTTCTGAAACTTCCTCGCCAGGAAATAGACGAAGTCGTGATACGCGTCGACCAGCTGCTCGCGAATCCGGTCACGCTCAGCCGGGTCCTTGCTGTCTCGATACCTGCGGTGCAGCGCTCGGAGCTCGTCACGCGGAATTCTGGTGGGAGACGCCACTAGGCTCTGGCCGAGCCGCGGGCCGGGGCCGTGCGAGTCAGGTTCTTGCTCTCGGCAGCTCTCACCTCAATCACCATCCAATCGTCGCACGGGATTCAGAGTTGAGCTCTCTCGCGGGGCTCGGGCTCCGCCGAGTCAGCCGGCCAGGTGCTTGACCATCCGGAAGCGCACATGGCCGGTGCGCGGTTCGACCAGCGGGCGGAAGTCGTCGACAAAGCAGCGGATCATCTCGTAGGCCAGCCTCTGCAGCTCCGGATCCACCTCGGTCTCGTGTGCCGGGGCCGGGAGCATGTTGCCTGTCGGCATCACGTCCACATCCACGACCAGGGCACGATCGGTCGCGAAGTAGGTCAGCTTGAGCTCGGCCGTCGTGCCGAGGTCTTCCGCCGCGGCGATCGCGCTGTCGCACGCCTGCGTGAGCGCGATGGACAGCTCGTCGAGGTGGACAAGGCTCAGCCCGAGCTGGGCGCCCAAGGTGGTTGCCACGCGCTTGGCCACCGGGATGAACCCCGGCGCGGCGGGAATCTTGAGCTCCGCCAGATTGCGCTTGGCCACCTCTGTCCTAGTCCTCTCCGTTCGTGACTTGCTGCAGCTTGCGTGCCGCCGCTGACTCCAGCTCCTCGCGCTTTCGCTTCGCGGCCGCGACGCCGTCCTGGATCGCCTTGCCGACAGGATGCTCGGGGTCGGTGACCATCTCGCGCGCTCGCTGAGCCGCCGCCCTGGCCCTCTGAACAGGTTCGCTGCCACTGAGCTCGATCGTCTTGCTCTTGAGACTGTCAACCTGTGAGCGGCCTGGACCCGAAGCTACGTAAACACCCGCGAGCAGACCGATCAAGCCGCCGAGTAAGAACCAGCCGAATCCGCCGCCGCTTCTGTCGTCAGCCATTCGTCAACCTCCAGTAACCGAGCGAACTAAGCTCTGACCCGCCACCTTGACCCCGTGAACAGCCGCGCTGACGCCGCGGCCCAGCGCAGCCGCGCCTCGTCCGCCCGTGCGCAGCCCGACGTTGACGCCCGCCGTGATGTCGTTGACGTTGCCGATGGTCTGACGGACCTCGGGCAGAGTCTCTTTCATCTCTTCGTTCGTGGTTTCCAGCAATTCTTCTACGGCTCCGAGCGTTCCACGCAGCTTCAACAGGACGGCGGCCAGCGCCAGCGCGACAAGGATCGCACCGGTTCCGAAAGCGATCCACATGAAGCCTTGGGCGCTCATAGCCTGGATACCCTCGATCTCTTGGTGGTAAACACCAATCGCAATCTTAAGTGCGCGGGCGGAGGACGCACCGACCGACCCCGACCCCGCTCAACGGCCGCGCGCAGGCCCGGCGCCCGCGGAAGGGCCGGGCGGACGTCCGGTCGGCGGCGGCGATCGCCGCGGAACGAAGCGAGCGAGCGGCTGAAGGGCGAGCGCGAACACCAGGCCGGGCAGGACGTTGGCCTGTCCCAGGCGCGCAGACGGCAGATCGAGCACGTCCCAGGCCTGGCCGAGGCCAAATCCGATCGCGGTCATGAGCAGCACCGGCAGATAGGCCCGGCGTCGGTACGGCAGCAGCGCGAAGAACAGCTGCGAGCTGATCAGAACGAGCAGGACGGCGACGATCACGCCGGGCGGGATCGCTGCGAGCGGGTTCAAAAGGCTCCCTCCGGGACGCGGCGGTGGGTTGTCCTGAGCATGCTCAGGTGGGTCCCCTGCCTGGGCTCTCCAAGTCCCGTGTCTGGGGTCCCCGCGAAATCCCGATCTCGTGGGGCTTTCCAGCGGGCATTTGGTCGGCCGACCGGACTCCGAGGTCCCGATTTAGCGAATGTTGGGCAACGCGCACATCATCCGCGCCCCTTCGGAAGCCCCCCAATATTACGAGTGGAGTTTCGTGGGAGGAACCACCTTGATGTGAAGTTCTTCGAGCTGGGCGTCGTCGACGGGGCTGGGAGCGCCAAGCATCAAGTCCTGATGGCTCTGGGTCTTTGGGAAAGGCACCACGTCGCGGATGTTGTCGGTGCCCATGAGAACCATCATCAGGCGGTCGATCCCGGGAGCGATCCCCCCGTGTGGGGGCACGCCGTAGCCGAACGCCTCGAGCAGGTGCCCGAAGCGTGAGTGGATGGTCGCCTTGTCGAGGCCGAGGATCTCGAAAACGCGCTCCTGCAGCACCGGATCGTGGATACGGATGCTTCCGCTGGCCAGCTCGACGCCGTTGACCACGCTGTCGTAGGCGCGAGCCCGGACGTCCAGCGGGCGATCAGCGATCAGGTCGAGATCGTCCGGCCATGGCGAGGTGAAAGGGTGGTGGCCGTACGTGAGCCGGCCCTGGTCATCCTCTTCGAACAGGTACATGGGATAGACCCAGAGCGGGCGCCACTCACCCTCTCTGACGAGGTTTCGGCGGCGGGCGACCTCGCGCCTCAGCAAACCCATTACCGTCTCGGCTTTTCGCCGGCGGTCGGCTATCAGGAGGACGACGTCGTCGGCGCCGGCCTGCACTGCCGCCATCACGGCCCGCCGCTCACCTTCGGTCATGTGCTTGTCGAGGGGCCCTGGAATCCAGGCCAGTCCTTTCGCGCCTGCACTCTTCGCCACCTGAGCCAGCTCGTCCAGCTCACGCCGGCTGGCGGCGTGCCCACCCGGAAACCTGATTGCGCGCACAACCCCGCCTTGCTCAATCGCTCCGCGCAGCACGGAGGCGGCGGTCTGACGCAGTACCTCCGTCACGTCGGCGATCTCGAGCTCGTAGCGAAGGTCGGGCTTGTCCGTCCCGTATCGCAGGAGCGATTCCTGCATGTCGATTCTCGGGAACGGCGTCACAAGATCCACTCCAAGGATCTCCTTCCAGACGCGAGCCCAGAGACCTTCGATGAGCGTGAACACGTCCTCTTCGGTGCAGAAAGACATCTCGACGTCGAGCTGTGTGATCTCGACGACCCGGTCGGCACGCAGGTCCTCGTCGCGCAGGCATCGTGCAATCTGGTAGTAGCGGCCCAGTCCCCCCACCATCAACAGCTGCTTCAGCTGCTGCGGCGATTGCGGCAACGCGAAGAACTCACCAGGATGCAACCTGGACGGAACGATGAAATCGCGAGCACCTTCGGGCGTGCCCTTGAGCAGCATCGGGGTCTCGACCTCGACAAACTCGTGTTCGTCCATGTAGTTGTGGATGATCTTGGTCAGCTTGTGGCGCGTGACCAGCATGTTCTGCATCCGGGGCCGCCTCAAATCGAGGTAGCGATATTTCAATCGCAGCGATTCGTCTGCGTCGACGTCGTCCTCGATCACGAACGGCGTCGTTTTGGCGACGGAGATGACCTCCGCCTCGGTCGCGGTGACCTCGACGTCTCCCGTTGGCATCCGCGGGTTCTCAGATCCCGCCGGCCGGCGCCCGACCGTGCCGCTGACGCGCACAACGAACTCCGACCGCATGCCGGAAGCGATCCCATGGGCGTCGGGCGCTTTGGCCGGGTTGAACACCACCTGCACCGCACCCCACCGGTCGCGGAGGTCGATGAAGATCAGTCCGCCGTGGTCGCGCCGGCGAGCGACCCAGCCGTACAGCTCGACCTCGCGGTTCTCGTCGGCCGCGCGCAACGAGCCGCAGTGGGGAGCTGAGAAGCCGCTCAAGTCAGCCTCCCGGGCAGCTCCGCCCAGGGCACCTCGACCTGCTCGCCACTGGTCATCTCCTTGAGCTGCGCCACGCGGCGTGACGCCTCCTCGGCGGTCAAAAGGACCACCCAGCGGGCGCCCACCTTGTTGGCGGACCGCATCTTGGCACGAAGGCTCTTCAGCTCGTAGTCGACCGCGACCGAGCGCACCGTCCGGCAGATGCGGGCCACATCCGCCGCGGCCACGTCCAGGTCGCCGCCTGGAAGCACCAGCACCTCAGCCGCCGGGCTCGCGATGATCTCTTCGCCACCGGCCGCCATCAGCTCCGTCACCCGTTCAAACCCGCCGGCAAAGCCGACGCCGGGCGTAGAAGGCCACCCTTCGGCCGCCGCAAGGCCGTCGTACCGGCCGCCCGAAGCGAGGGCGTCCTGCTGTCCTGACGCGCCGGCCGGATAGATCTCGAAGACCGTTCGGGTGTAGTAGTCGAGCCCGCGCACCAGGTGCGGGTTGTGCTGGTACTCGATGCCGGCGCCGTCGAGCAGCCGTCGCACCGCGACCCAGTGCCCGGCGCACTCGTTGCAAAGGTGATCGGTGATCCGCGGCGCACCGGCCTTGAACGGCTGGCACTGCTCGACCTTACAGTCGAGAAGCCGCAGCGGGTTGACCTCCAGCCTGCGCTGACACTCTCCGTGCAGCTCAGGTTTCAGCGGGCGGTAGTAGGCCTGAAGGCGTTCTAGGAACGCCGGTCGGCATTTCTCGTCGCCGATGGAGTTGAGCTCCAGGCGCAGCTCCCGAAGGCCCGATTCGTGCAACCACTCGATGGCCAGCTCGACGATCTCGGCATCAAGCGCCGCGCCTGCGCCGCCGATCGCCTCCACGTCGAGTTGATAGAACTGGCGATACCTGCCTTTCTGCGGTCGGTCGTATCGGAACATCGGACCGATCAGGTAGAGGCGGGCGGGCTGGGCTCGTTGGTTGAGCCCTCCTTCGAAATAGGCCCGGACGACGCCTGCCGTCGCCTCGGGACGCAGCGCGATGTGCCGCCCGCCACGATCCTCGAATCGATACAGCTCTTTGGCCACCGCGTCCGTGTCCTCGCCGACGCGCTCGATCAGCTCGGCGTGCTCGATGATCGGGGTGACGATCTCCTCATAACCGAACCTGCGCGCGGTCGAGGCGGCCGCGCCCTCGGCGACCCGCCAAAGCGCTCTTTCGGCAGGCAGTATGTCGCGGACCCCGCGAACTGCTCGGATCGGTTCGGAACGTGCCATTGGAGTGTTCGATTGTAAGAACAGGCGGTCGAGTGTGAATCTCGCGCCCGTCAGCCGAGGCTGATTTCACGGGCTCGCCGGTTATCATCTGGCGCCGGTGGCAACCACCCTCGTCCAACTGATCTCGCTTGTCCTGGCCGCTCTGGCGCTGGTGATGGGGGCGTACCTGCTCATCATCGGAAGGCGGCCGTGGCGTGGGCGCGAGCCTCAGGCGGTCGCCCCGAGAGTGAGGCTTCTCGGGACGAGCTACATCATCGTGTTCGGGTCGGCGATGGTCCAGATCATCGGCACCCCGCGCGGGCTCGCAGGTGAAGCTCTCGGCGGCTTGATGGTTCTCGGCGGCGCCATCGTGATCGTGGTGGTGCTGCTCGAGTCGAAGGCCTCGAAGACGCCCCCGGCCTAGTGTCCCGCGCCGGAGGTTAGTGAGCAAAGTCGCGGCACAAGCGATCGGTGCCAAGGCAGGGGTGGCGCGGCGAGGAGTGCATCGATAGACGCATGACGAGATGCGCCGGGCCCCCTAACGCAGGCATCTGGACCGCAGGCCCCCGGCCGCTGGGGCCGATGAATTTGCCACGAACTTCTGGTGCGGGACACTAGTTCCCCGGGCTCGGCTCCATCGGTGGGCGCGCCGCCGGCACGCTCTTGAAAACTTCAACCAGCTCCGCCCTTCGCACCGGCTTGCTGAGGTAGTCGTCGTAGCCCGCCTTGAGACACCGCTCGCGGTCCCCGGGACCCGCCATGCCGGTGAGGGCGATGAGCCGCGGCCGCGCGCCTCGGGGCCAGCGACGGCAGATCGCCTCGGCCGCAGCAAGACCATCCATCTCCGGCATGAGCACGTCCATCAACACCACGTCATAAGGATGCTGGGCGACTGCCGCGACAGCCGCTAGGCCAGTCGAGACGACCTCGACCGGGTGGCCCAAAGAAGCCACCAGCTTCCGAAGGAGCTTCTGGTTGAGCGAGTTGTCCTCGGCCACGAGCACGCGGAGCGCACCCGGAGACGACTCCGCATTCAACGCCTCGGTCTCGGCCAGACTCACGTTGTGAGCGCCGACGCGAAGCATCACGTCATGCAGAGTGCGCGGGGCCACAGGCTTTGTGAGCTGCGCCTGGATGACGGCACTGTCCGCTGCGCGGAGCTCCCCGGGTCCCGGAGCTGAGGCGGCGATCAGGACAATCGGGAGCTGGTCACGGCGGCGGAGATTGCGAACAGATGACGAGATCGGCATGCCATCGGCATCGGCGGAGCGCTCCTCGATCAAAGCGATGTCGAACGGGCGCCCGGCCTGGAGCACCTCGACGGCTTGCTCCGGGGTCGTCGAAATCGCGGTTGCACCCCATTGCTCCGCCTGGAGCGCGAGCACGCGCCTCGACGCGGCGTCCGAGGAGATCACCAGCACTCGCATCGCCTCGAGGGTGAGGGGAATTGGCGCAACGGCTGCCGGCAGGGCCTCGGTCTCGATCGTGAAATCAAAAGACGTGCCGGCGTCAGGGCCCGCCTCAACTCCTCCCTGCTCGACTCGCAGGGCGCCATGCATCAGCCCGACCAGCTGTTTGGTGGTGCTCAGGCTGAGGATCACCAGCCGGTCTCCCGGCTCCAGCCGGTCGTTGGGCCCGGGTGCACCGTCCAGCGCCGCCCGCAGAATCCGCGCCGGCACTCCCCGGCCCGTGTCGCGAATCGTGAAATGAAGCTGCACCACGAAACCCTGAACGTCCGCCACCAGCTCGATCCCGACCCCGCCTCGAAATGTCCGATCGACGCCGCGGTGGAGCAGCGTGAGCAGAATCTGCTCGAGCCGTTTGGAGTCGCCGATGACAACGCTCGGCACGTCGGGCGCGATTTGAAGCGAGAGATCGAGCCGCTTGTGGGCGGCTGCATCGGCGACCAGGCCGAGGCACGTCTCCACGCTCGAGCGCACGTTGAAGGGGTGAAGGGCCAGCACGAGCTCACCGTTCTGGATCGCGGTGGCGTCAAGCACCTCGTCCACGAGCCGCGATGCTTGCTCGGCCCCGGCCTGGACGAGAGCGGCGATCTCGCGCTGGGCGGGGGACTCCGCCTCCTCCGAGAGCAAGCCGGCCGCCCCGAGCACTGCGTTCAGCTGGTTTCGGAGCTGGTGCCCGAATGCGGCCAGCAGCTCGGAGTCGAGAACGACTTTAGGGTCGGGACGCCCTTCGGGTGACGAGGATCCAGGCGCCGCTTCCCGTGGTTCTTGGATCTCGCTCATCGAATGTCCATGGGAATTAGGCCAAAGTGGAAGCCGGCGCAGCCGCGCTCCCAAGAGTCGCCCACAAGTTTGGGGCATTGACGGTGGATTGGAATCATCTGTGAAGCTTCTTGGTGCGTCCCCAATTGCGCGACCGGCACATTATCGGTGTTTGCAAGGTGCATCCAGCCTCCGAGCGTCGCGGCGACGGCTTCGCCGCACCCGGTTGCAAAGCGGGGCTACCGGAGAAAGGGATTGGTCCGGCGTTCCCGGCCGATCGTGGTGGCGGGTCCGTGCCCGCTGCGGACCTCGAGCTCGTCGGGTAGAACGAGGAGCTTGCTGTTGATGCCGTGCAAGAGCGCCGGTCCGTCGGAGTTGGCGAAGTCGGACCGGCCGATCGACCCCGCGAACAGCGCGTCGCCGGTGAAAAGCTGGTCCTGGATCCTCAAGGTCACCCCACCTGGGCTGTGTCCGGGCGTGTGAAGGACCTCAAACTCGAGCGAACCGGCGCGAAACCTCAAGTCTTCAGCCAGCTCCACAACGTTGTCGACGCGGATCGAAACCTCCCCAAACTCACGACGGAGAGGCTTCCCTTCCTCGACCACGGCTCGCTCCGCCGCGTGGACCGCGACCGGTATCGGGCCAAAAGCCTCGATCAGCTGATTCAGGCCCGCGATGTGGTCGACGTCGGTGTGAGTTAAGAGAATGGCCCTGACCGCCGCCCCGCGGCGCTGAACAAGATCGATCATAAGGGCCGGCTCGAGGTTGGCATCGATGATCACCGCATCGTGGGTCGACTCGTCCTCGACGAGATAGGAGTTGGTCCCAAAGCGCCGGTCCGCGGTGGCCTCGACTCGCAAGGTGTGCGCCGGCGCCGTCCTTTCCCCGCTCACGAAGCTTCTCGCGCGACCGTGTTCACGTCCTTGACCCCCTCGATCTTTTCCATCAGGCGCGACAGCTGCGCCAGGGAGTCGATCTCGACTGTCGCCGACACGACTGCAGTCTTGTCGTCGTACACGTGGACCTCGAGCGCCGCCATGTTGACCCGGTTCTCCGCCACCACGGTGGCGATGTCGCGCAGGAGGCCCTGACGGTCCCAGGCCTCGATCTTGATCGCGACGGGATATAGATGTGTGGCCTCAGCATCCCAGTCCACCGGCACCACCCGGGCGGCGTCCTGGGCGTTCACCGCGTTGACACAGTCCGCCCGATGCACTGTGACTCCCTTGCCCCGAGTTGTATAACCGACGATCGAGTCGCCGGGCACGGGCTGGCAGCAGGGGGCGATCTTTGTGAGAATCCCTTTCTCGCCGCGCACGAGCACCCGGGGCGTCGGATGGAGGTTGGGTACGAGGGGGATCGGCCGCAGGTCCGCGCCGGGTGTGTCGATGTTGAGCGACATGCGCATGACCACGGCGTGAGGTGACAGATCGCCGTAACCGATGGCCGCCAGAAAGTCGTCGGTCGTGGCGAACTTGTGCAGGCCTGCGATCTCAAAGAGCTTGGGATCCGAAAGGTCTGCAAGTGCCACCCGGTGCATGCGGTTCAGCTCCTTGTCGAGGAGGTCTCGGCCCTTGGCCACGTTCTCCTCGCGACGCTGGCTCTTAAACCACTTCCGGATGCGTTCCTTCGCGGACGCGCTCTTGACGAAGCTGAGCCAATCGCGGCTCGGGCCATGCGGAGCCTTCGAGGTCAGGATCTCAACGATCTCACCGTTCTGGAGCGCGTAATTGAGCGGGACCATTCGCCCGTTGACCTTCGCGCCGATGCAGCGGTGCCCAACCTCGGTGTGGATGCGGTAGGCGAAGTCGACAGGTGTCGCGTCTGCTGGAAGGTTGAGCACGTCGCCCTTCGGCGTGAAAACGTAGACCTCGTCCTGGAACAGGTCGATCTTGACGGTGTCGAGGAACGACTCTGCATCGCCGACCTCGCTCTGCCACTCGAGCAAGCTGCGCAGCCAGGACAGCTTCTGGTCGAAGCTCGCGTCCTTCCCTCCCTCCTTGTAAGTCCAGTGTGCGGCCACGCCGAACTCGGCGATTCGGTGCATCTCGTGGGTTCGGATCTGAATCTCGATCGGTTCGCCGGTGTGCGTGATCACGGTGGTGTGGAGCGACTGGTAGCCGTTGGACTTGGGCATCGCGATGTAGTCCTTGAAGCGGCCCGGCACCGGCTTCCACAGCGAGTGGACGACGCCCAGCACTCCATAGCAGTCGCGCACCGAGTCGACCTGGACCCGCATCGCTGAGAGGTCGTAGATCTCGGTGAAGTCCTTCTGCTCGCGGGTCATCTTCTGCCACACCGAGTAGATGTGCTTGGGACGGCCGGTTATCTCGGCCTGAATGCCGACCTTCTCGAGCTCTCGGGCGAGAATCTCGCGCAAGTCCGAGACGAGGGTTTCCCGATCACGCCGTTTGCGCGCGATCCTCTTGACGACGTCCTCGAAGGCGTCAGGCTCGAGGTTACGAAACGCCAGATCCTCCAGCTCCCATTTGATCTGACCAATGCCGAGGCGGTGAGCCAGAGGTGCGTAGATGTCGAGGGTTTCGCGAGAGATCTTGCGGCGCTTTGCCTCCGGGAGCGGATCGAGCGTGCGCATGTTGTGCAGTCGGTCGGCGAGCTTGATGAGGACGACGCGAAGGTCCTCCGCCATCGCCACCATCATCTTTCGGATGTTCTCGGCCTGCTGCTGCTGGTCGGACCTCAAAGCGATTCGGCCGAGCTTGGTGACCCCGTCGACCAGGCGCGCCACCTCAGGCCCAAACTCGCGCTCGACCTCCTCGGCGGTCAGCGCCGTGTCCTCGACGGTGTCGTGCAGGAGCGCGGCCGCGATGGTCGCCACGTCGAGCTCGAGGTCAGCAAGGATGGCGGCGACCTCCACCGGGTGGTTCACATACTCCTCACCGGACAGCCGGCGCTGGCCGTGGTGAGCGGTCGCGGCGCGCTCATAAGCCTTACGGATCACACGCTGACCGTCGGGATCGAGGTGGTCGGCGATCCTCAGGAGCTCAGAGACCGTCAATTTGGTTCTTCAGAGTTTAGGCAGGTCCCCTCGTGAAGCGCCCCGATGACGGTCCGCTGGGGTTTTCGCTCACATTCAGTAGGCCTTGGCCAGCGCCACACGATGCTTGGCCGGCCGCCCGCAGACGAGGCACTTGCCCGAGGGCTTCTCGTCGGCGTCCAGCGTGCGTATGGTGACGCCAGCCGCTTCGACCTTCATGCGACCCTCGCATTCGGCGTCGCCGCACCAGGGAACCCACACGAACCCGCCGCGCTCCTTGAAGTGCGTGACAACCTCGCCCAACGTCGCAAGCTCAAAGGTGTTGGCCCGCATGAATTCGAGGGCGCGGTCGAAGAGCTTCTTCTGAAACGCTTCCAGCTCATCCGCGAGACGGCGACCGATGCCGGCCACGGGCACGCTCATCCGCTGTCGCGTCAGGCGGTCCACCATCTCGACCTGCCCCGCGTCCACGTCGCGAGCGCCCACGTTCAGCCTGATCGGCACGCCCTTGAGCTCCCAGTGCGCGTACTTGTCACCGGGGCGCTCGTCGCGCCAATCGACCCTATGCCGGATGCCGGCGGCCTTGAGCTCGCCCGCCCAGCCTGCGATGAAGGCCTCGACCTTGGCGCGGCTCTCCGAATCGCGATAGATGGGAACGATGACGACCTGGATGGGCGCCACCTTGGGTGGGACGACCAGACCGGAATCGTCACCGTGCGCCATGACCAGCGCGCCGACGAGGCGCGTGCTCATGCCCCATGAAGTCGAGTAGCACAGCTCACGCTCGTTGTCCTTGTTCGAAAACGAGATGTCGTAGGCCCGCGCGAAGTTCTGCCCGAAGTAGTGAGAGGTGCCCATCTGGAGCGCGAGCCCGTCCCGCATCAGGCCTTCCAGCGTCAGTGTGTAAACAGCTCCCGCGAAGGTCTCTGACGCCGACTTCTTCCCCGACAGGATGGGAACAGCAAGCCAGTCCTCAGCGATGGACCGGTAGTAGCCGAGGATGAGGGCGACCTCGTCCATCGCCTCCTGGGCGGAGGCGTGAAACGTGTGACCCTCCTGCCACCAGAACTCGCGGCTGCGCAGGAACAGGCGCGAGCGCTTCTCCCACCGCACGACGCTGTTCCACTGGTTCGTCAGCTTCGGCAGGTCGCGATGGCTCTGGATGTACCGCCTGATGATGTGGCCGATGATCGTCTCGGAAGTGGGCCGGACGGCCAGCGGTTCTTCGAGCTCCTCCTTGGTGGCGCCGGCCTGGGTCACCCATGCGACCTCCGGGCCAAAGCCCTCGATGTGCTCGGCCTCTTTGACCAGCAGCTCGCGAGGGATGAGGAGCGGAAACGCCCAGTTCTCGTGGCCGCTCTCCTTGATCATGTCGTCGAACGCGCGCGTCATCGCCTCCCACATGGCCCAGCCATAGGGCCGGACGACCATCAGCCCTCGAACACCCGACCAGTCGGCCATCTCGGCCTTGCGGATGACGTCGGTGTACCAGCGGTCGAAGTCGACCGACATCTTGGTGACTTCTTTGACGAAATCCTGTTGCTCTTCCGATTCCTCGCTCATGCGAATAGCTCCCAAATCTTGATCAGTTGAAAACTCGCTCGATCAACGCCCGCGGAACGGCGCGGGCTAGCGCGGGAGCGGGGCCGGCGCGGAGGTGTGCTCGGCGGCGATCACGTCGATCTCGGCCAGCAGTACGGGCAGAAGCTCTTCCTGGGGCACGGTCTTGTAAAGCTTACCGCGCTTGAAAATCACGCCCTTTCCACGCCCGCCGGTGACGCCGATGTCCGCGTGGCGAGCCTCGGCGGGGCCGTTCACTACGCAGCCCATGACGGCGACGGTGATTGGCGCTTTGAGCTTGGCGATGTAGGCCTCGACGGCCTTGACGGTCGGCACCATGTCGTATTCGAGTCGGCCGCACGTGGGACACGCGATCAAAGTCGGGCTCTCGTTGCGGAAGGCCAGGGTCTTGAGGATCTCGTGCGCGACGCGCACCTCCTCTCGCGGATCCGAGGTGGCGAGCGAGACCCGGATCGTGTCGCCGATCCCCTCGCTGAGCAGAATGCCGAGCCCCACGGAGCTCCTGATGCTGCCCGCCTCGACGGGACCTGACTCGGTGACACCGAGATGGATCGGGTAGGCCCGGGCTGCGGCGAACTTTCGGTTCGCCAGGATGTTCGTCCACACGTCCGTCGCCTTGAGCGAGACCTTGATGAACCCCGGGCCGTAGTCGAGGTCTTCCAGGATCTTGCAGTGGCCGAGAGCGACCTCGACCATCCTCTCCGCGGTGCTTTCGCGATTGTCGCGGTCGATCTGGTGCTGCTCGCGCATGGTCTTGTGCACCTCTTCGGGCAGCGACCCGGCGTTCACCCCGATGCGAAACGGGATCTGACGATCCTTGGCGGCGGTCACCACCTTCGCGACCTTGTCGCGGTCGGGGATGTTGCCGGGATTGAGCCGCAGGCAGTGCACGCCCGCCTCGATGGCCAGCAGAGCAAGCGTGTGGTCGTAGTGGATGTCGGCGATGACCGGAAGCGGGGACTGTTTCACGATCTCCCTGAGCGCCATCGCCGCCTCCCGGTCGGGGACGGCCGGACGCACTATCTCGCAGCCTGCCTCCTGCAGCTCGTGGATCTGGCGGACTGTCGCCTTGACGTCGCGCGTGTCCGTCTTGGTCATGGTCTGGACCGCGATCGGCGCGGCACCGCCGATGACAACCCCGCCGACGTTGACGGGGATCGATTTGCGCCGGGCAACCATTGCCATGGAGCTAGTGCACCCCTGGGAACTGGCCGGTGGCGATTCGCTGGATGTCCAGGAAGCTGATGACCGCCGCCAGGGTCAGCAACGCGACGAGGCCCCAGCGCTGGAAGTTGAGCTCGCTGTTCCGGTCGAATGGCCGGCGACGCAGCCACTCGATCACCACGACCACGATCCGGCCGCCGTCCAGCGCCAGGAGCGGGAGCAGGTTGGTAAATCCGAGCGCCACGGAAAGCAAGGCGACGAGAAATAGATATGTCGCCGGCCCCTGATCCACCGACTGCTTGGCCGCGTCGGCGATGCCGATCGGGCCGGTGAGGCCCTTGGGGCCGAAGAGCCCGCCCGGCACCTGCCCTGAGATCAGCGACCACAGGCCCTGAACGATGCCCACGGTGGCCTGATAGGGAAACGTGACGCCGTCCGTCACAGCGCTCTGGACGCTGATCACGCGGCTTATGCCTACTCCGACCTGACACGCCCCCTGGTCGCAGACCGGCACCACCACGCTCTCGAATGGACGCCCGTCTGAGTGGACGCCTCCGATCACCAGTGCGGCACCAGGTGCCTTGGCCTCTGCGGCCCGCACCTGGTCAGGGCTCGTGACGTGCTGGCCGTTGACCGTGCGGATCCTGTCCCCGGCTGCGAAGCCCGCCCCGGCCGCCGGGGAGCCCGCGACCACCGCGACGACCTTGCCCGGGTCGGCGTTCAGCTGCGTCAGACCGAAGCCCGTGATGACGATCATGGCCACGAGGAAGTTCGCCGCCGGACCTCCGGCCAGGATGACGATCCGCTGCCATGCCGGTCTGGAGTGGAAGCCATTTGGATCGTCGAAGTCCCCGGCCTCCATCCCCCCCATTCGCACGTACCCGAGGATCGGCAGAGCCCGCAGGGCGTAGACGGTGCCGCCCTTGGTCACCGACCAGAGCTTCATGCCGGCGCCGATCGAGAACTCGATCACGCGCACCTTGAACACCTTGGCGAACAGGAAGTGGCCGCCCTCGTGGGGCGCGATCAGCAGGAGGAACATTCCCCCCACTCCCACCACGTAAAGCACGGTCGACATCACCTCGCCCATCTCGGTTTCAGACTACCGGAGTGGAGGCCGAGAGCTCACCTCTTTGGAGCAGCGGGCTTGGCGTCCAACCTCTGCCGCACGAGATCGCGCGCCCATCGATCGGCTTGGAGGATCTCGGCCAGAGTATCCCCGCTGCCGGTGAACTCGGCGAGGGTTTGCTCCACCACGCGCACGATCCCGGTGAACGGAATGCGTCCGCTCAGGAACGCGGTCACCGCCTCCTCGTTGGCGGCGTTGAGAACAGCGGGGTGGCCGCCACCGGCCTCGCCGGCATCGCGCGCCAGCCGAACGCTCGGAAACCTTGCCTCGTCGAGTGGGTGGAACTCGAGGCCGCTGAGCTCGGTGAGGCTCGTCGCCGGCACGGCGTCGGGCAGCCGGTCCGGAAAGCACAGGGCGACGGCGATGGGCAAACGCATGTCCGGACGCCCAAGCTGGGCTTTGAGCGACCCGTCGACGAATTCAACCAGGGAGTGGACCACGCTCTGGGGATGAATGCAGACCGTGATCGCGTCGAAGCCGATTCCAAACAGGTGATGGGCCTCGATCACCTCGAGCCCTTTGTTCATCAGAGTCGCCGAATCTACAGTCACCTTTGGCCCCATCGACCATCTCGGATGGTTCAGCGCCTGCTCGACCGTGACGCTGTCGAGATCCAGCTCGGGCCGCGCCCAGAACGGCCCTCCGCTCGCCGTGATGATCAGCCGCCGAACGCTTTCAGGACGCTCCCCCCACAGGCACTGCCAGATCGCGCTGTGCTCCGAGTCCACCGTGCGGATCTGACCCGGCGCCGCGGCCTTCATGACCAGCGCCCCCGCCATCACGAGGACTTCCTTGGTCGCAAGCGCCACCTTCTTGCCGGCCTTGAGCGCGGCCATGGTCGGTGCGAGGGCGCGAGCACCCGGGATGGCAACCAGCACGATGTCGCAGCGCGGGTCCGTGACCATGGCCTCGACGCCCGCATCGAATTCGGGATCGCCGGCCTGGCCGCGCACCACGTGGTCGGCCTCCCGGCCTGCCGACCTAAGACCCTGCGTGAGCCCGAACAGCCGGAGGCGCTCGGGATTGCGATCTATGACGTCTAGCGTCTGACGTCCGATGGATCCGGTGGCGCCCAGGACGGCGACGTTGATCGGCCTCGCCATCAGAGCAGGTGGAATGCCGTCACGTAGAGGAAAACGAGAATCGGCGGGAAAAGGACCGAATCGAGCCGGTCGAGCACGCCCCCATGGCCCGGGATGAGGTGCGAGGAGTCCTTGACTTCGGCGATGCGTTTCATCTGAGACTCGACCAGGTCTCCGGCCTGCGCGCCAAAGCCGACCACCAGACCCAGCGCCAGGCCGTGCAGCAATGAGTAGCCGAGGACCGCAGAAACGCCGAAGAGCATTACCAGGATCGAACCGACCAGGCCCGCGACCGCACCCTCCACCGTCTTGCGGGGGCTGATCGAGCGGAAGAACGGGTGCCGGCCGATGCGGCTGCCCACCAGGAGCGCGGCGGCGTCGCAGGCGACGATGGCGAAGACGACGAACAGCGTCCAGATAAGGCCATGGGGCTTGGACGTGTAGAGGAGCAGGTAGTAGTTGAGAGGCATCCCGATGTAAAGGGCGCCGGCGAGCCCCATGGCCCAGCGCTCGAGGCCCTGGCGCCTCCCGGGGACGACCAGGAAGGCCGCCAGGCCGCCGACGAGCGCCACGGACAGAACGAGAGTCACGTCGACGTCCTTGAGGACCGTGCCGCTGAATGCAAAGAAGCCGCCCAATGGGTAGAGAAGCCAGGAAGGCGCACGCGAACCCATCCGGTCGGAAAGGCCGCGGAACTCCCACAGCGCGAGCCCGCCGAGCAGAACCACGAGCGCATAGGCGCCGTACTCGCCCAGCAGGGCAAGACCGATGACGATGGTCAGGATCACGAATCCGCTGAGGATTCGGATCATGAGTGTGGATGGCCGCCAGCTCCGGCGCACCGTGGCCCGCTCCGCGGTCACCTGACCACCTGCGCCGGTTCGTCCTCGGCCGGCCGTCCGCCAAAGCGCCGCACGCGCGCGGCGTAGTCGTCAATGGCTGCTTTGAGGTCGTCAGCGCCGAAGTCAGGCCACAACGTGTCGGTCACCAACATTTCCGCATATGCACCCTGCCAGAGGAGGAAGTTGCTCACCCTCCTCTCCCCCGCAGTGCGGATTATGAGGTCGGGGTCCGGCAGCTCGGGCTGATACATCCGCGCGGAGATCGCGGCTTCATCGATGGCGGAGGCGGGGGTGCTGTCAGCGACAAGGGTTCGGACGGCATCGACGATCTCTGCGCGGCCGCCGTAGTTGAGGCACACGTTGAGCACGCCGTGTCGATTCTGCCGGGTGAGGTTCATCGCCTCGTCCATGCGCTGGCTCATGCGGGACGACAGCTCGTCTCGGCGGCCGCTGACAACGATGCGCACCCCACGCCGGTGCATCTCGTCGATCTCTCTTTGCATGGTCTCGTGAAACAGCCTCATCAGGGCGCGCACCTCCGCTCGGGGGCGGGTCCAGTTCTCGGTCGAGAACGCGTAGATGGACAGCACTTCGACTCCGAACGTCTCGCAGGCGTCGAGGACCCGCTTGATCGCCCGCACCCCGGCGCGGTGGCCGAAGCTCGCGGGCCGGTTCTGTCGGCGGGCCCAGCGCCCGTTGCCGTCCATGATGATCCCGATATGCCGGGGTACGTGGGGGTCCAACGTGCCAAACAGAGTACTGACTGCCGCTGTACATGGGGTTCACAGCAGCTGACCTCCAGTTAGCGCGACCTAGACTTTGCCCGGGATGGCCAACGAGGACACCGATCTCGCAGACGCGTACTGGGGTCGATCAGAGGCCGCGCATAACAGAGTCGAAAATGCCATCCGGGCCGGCGGTCGGGCTGCGGTCCTCCTGCTCGAACAGCTGGCGGCTGCGGCTCCTGACGAAGCGGCACTTTGTTCGCTGGGAGCGGGACCACTCGAGGACCTCGTCAGATGGGAGGGGGTCGCCCTTGCGGATGAACTCGATTCTGCGCTTGAGCGGCAGCCCAAGTTGCGGGTGGCCCTTCGCTGCGTTCGCGTCGGCGTGGAAACACTCGATTCCGATATCAGTTTCCGCAAGTTCTACGGAGTGCCTGATCAATAACACCCTTCCCCAGTTCGTCTGGTGGGGATTCGGCGACAGGATCCATCGCGAGTCAGGCGGCGCCCCCCTAAAGACTGTTGAGCAAGAGCGACGGAGGCTCGCTGATAGGACTGGGAGGGCAATAAGCGGTGCCCCGATTGCCGGCGTGGCAGGCGCGGCCGGCGCTCGGGAGTGATACCCGCGTCGCAGGGGCGGCCGGATTCACTCCGGCCGCGACTCTTGTTCCTAACCCCTCCGAGCGTCGCGAGGAGCACTGAATCGTATACATCCCATCCGTATACCGGAATGGGAGCAGCGCCTGCGCGAAGCGCACGCGCGATGAGGGAAAACCATCCGGGTTTTCCCTTATAAGCTCTAGACCTCCATCACCTCGGACTCTTTCCGTGCCGCATGCGCGTCCACTTTCTCTATCTGCGTCTCGGTGATCTTCTGAAGCCGGGCATGCGCCCGCTTGGCGTCGTCCGCGGCGGCCTCGCCGCGCTTTTCCATCTGATCGAGTCGATGCATCTCTTCCCGCCGAACGTTGCGGATGGCGACTCTCGCATCCTCCGCCTTTTGCTTCACGAGCTTCACGTACTCGCGCCGCCGTTCTTCGGTCAGCGGCGGGATCGGGACGCGTATCACCTGCCCGTCGTTGGCCGGGTTCAGACCCTGCTCTCCCGAGCGCAGCGCCTTCTCCACCGCGCCCATCTGGCTCTTGTCGTAGACCTGCACCACGAGCAGCCTCGGCTCCGGAGCGCTGATCTGCGCCAGCTGATTGAGCGGCGTTGGAGTCCCGTAGTAGGGGACCATGACCTTGTCGATCAAGGCCGGGTTCGCGCGCCCTGTGCGAATGGTCGACAGCTCCGTCGCGAAATGGTCGAGTGACTTGATCATCTTCGCCTCCGCGTCGCGGAGGATCGGGTCGATCATGAGGCTGAGGCCACGAGCGTTCCGATCTCTTCGCCCATCACCACCCGCTCGATGTTTCCGGGCACCAGGAGATTGAACACGACGATGGGAACCTTGTTGTCCATGCAGAGTGTCAGCGCGGTGTTGTCCATCACCTCAATGCCGCGGTTCAACACCTCTAGGTAGTCGAGACGCTGGAACTTGGTCGCCGCCGGGTCGCGCTTCGGGTCTGCCGTGTACACGCCGTCCACCTTTGTCGCCTTCAGAATCACATCGGCTTCTATTTCCACCGCGCGCAGGGCGGCGGTGGTGTCGGTCGTGAAGTAGGGGTTTCCGGTTCCAGCGGCGAGGATGACGATTCGACCCTTCTCGAGGTGCCTCACAGCCCGGCGCCGGATGTAGGGTTCGGCCACCTGCGGCATCTGGATCGCGGTCATCGTTCGGGCCGGGATGCCGATGCGCTCGAGCGCGTCCTGCAGAGCCAGAGCGTTGATCACGGTGGCCAGCATCCCCATGTAGTCGCCGGTAGCTCGATCGAAGCCGCGCTCGCTGGCGGCAAGCCCCCGGAAGATGTTGCCGCCCCCCACCACGAGGGCCGTCTGCACGCCCATCCCGTGCACCTTCTTGACCTGGCCGGCAATGGTCTGAACGACCTCGAGGTCGATGCCGTAGTCGCGCGCGCCGCCGAGCGCTTCACCGCTCAGCTTGAGCAGCACGCGGTTGTACTTGGGCGAACGGTCTCCAGTCTCGATGCTTCGGATTGCGGCTCCCTTCAGGCCTCCCTGATGTTAAACCGGGCAAAGCGCCTCACCATGATGTTCTCCTGCAGCTTCGAGATGTGCTCGGCGATCAGCTGCTGGACCGTATGGCTCGGCTCTCGAAAGTACGGCTGCTCTAACAAGCAGTTCTGTTTGAGAAAGTTCTCGACCTGATTCTCGACGATCTTGGGGATGACCTGGGCCGGCTTGCCGTCCTGCTGAGCCTTAGCTTCGTAGAGACTCTTCTCCTCGACCAGGAGCTCGTCGGGCACGTCCTCGCGTGACACCCATCGCGGCTCGAACCCGGCCACCTGCAGCGCCAGCTCTTTGGCGAGCTTTCGGAAGTCCGAGCCCTTCGCGACGAAGTCGGTTTCACAGTTCAGCTCGATCAGAACGCCCACCTGGGGCGGGAAGTCGTCGCCCGTGGTATGCAGGTAGGCCTCGACGATGCCCTGTCCGGTCGCGCGGCCGGCCCGCTTCGCTGCCTTGGCGATTCCCCTCTCGCGCAGGATGGTGAACGCTTTGTCGAGGTCGCCCTCGGCCTCCTCGAGGGCCTGCTTGCAGTCCATCATGCCCGCGCCCGACATCTCGCGAAGCTTCTTGACCAAATCCATCCCCACGCGAGCCACTACCGCGCCTCCTCGTCGTCCGCGGTGCGGCCGATGAACTCCTCCTCCGACACGGTCGGCAGGTAGTCCTCCTCGTCCTCGAGGTATTCCTCTATCTCTTCATACCGCGGTGTCTCGAGGAATTCACGATCCTCGACCTCAGGCAGGATCTCGCCGCGCGCCTGCGCCTCCTGGCGCCCGTCCTG
Source organism: Candidatus Dormibacterales bacterium (assembly GCA_044450465.1). GTDB lineage: Bacteria > Chloroflexota > Dormibacteria > Dormibacterales > Dormibacteraceae > JBIOJB01. Next base: position 34,202 of record JBIOJB010000015.1, read on the forward strand.
GCACGCGTCGGCGATCTTGCCGGTAAGCAGCTTGACTGCCCGGATGGCGTCGTCGTTTCCAGGAATCACGTAGGTGATGAGGTCGGGATCGCAGTTCGAATCCGTGATCGCAACGACCGGGATTTTGAGCCGGTTGGCCTCGGTTACGGCGATGTGCTCCTTTCGAGGATCGACAACGTAGAGCGCACCCGGAAGCCGCTTCATGTCGGCGATCCCGTCGAAGTGGAACATCAAACGGTCGAGCTCATCCTGGAGGCGCTTCGCCTCTTTCTTGGGCAGGGATTCGAACTGGCCGTCCTGCTGCATCTTGCGAAGCTCCTGCAGCCGCTCGATCCGCTTCTTCACGGTGCTGAAGTTGGTCAGCATCCCGCCCATCCAGCGCCGGTTGACGAAGTACATGCCGCACCGGGCGGCCTCGGTCTGAATCGTTTCTTGGGCCTGCTTCTTGGTGCCGACGAACAGCACCGGCCGCCCGCTGGCAGCGACGCTGCGAACGAAATCCCACGCCTCGTCGAGGAGCTTGACCGTCTTCTGCAGGTCGATGATGTGAATGCCGTTGCGCGCGGTGAAGATGTAGGCGCGCATCTTCGGGTTCCATCGGCTGGTCTGATGTCCGAAATGGACGCCCGCTTCCAGCAGCTGCTTCAGAGTCACTTGGGACACGTTCGATTGCCTCCCTGTTGAACTTCCGCCCGTGGGCCTTGTGCATCACCACCCCGGCCTGACTACCGGGGTCCCCGCGAAATCGCAGATTTTGCGGGAGGTAACGACAGGGGCTTTGCCCCGGGCGTGCTGACTCAGCCGCTTTAGACGACTGGCTCAGTCAGTATACGGGCCGCGGATTCGGGACCGCTCCACGGCATTGGCGACGTCACACGGCGGCTTCTGCCTTCTTGACGCCCTTGGGTCCTGGACACTTCGGGTAGTCGGAGCACGATTTGAACATCCCGTAGCGCCCGCGGCGCTCGACTAGCGGCTTTCCACAAACCGGACACGGCTCGTCGAGCACCTTCGGTCCCTGACCTGGCTTGCCATCCTTTCCAATGTTCGTGCGGTACTTGCACTCGGGATAGCGGGAGCACGCCACAAACGGACCGAAACGGCCCGTCCGCTCGACCAGCTGGCCCTCTCCGCACTGCGGACACGCCTCGCCGGTCGGCTTGGCCTGGTTCTGGGCCGCGTCGCGCTTGATGTACTTGCAGTCGGGATAACCGGAGCAGCCGACGAACTCGCCATAACGACCGGTCCTCAGCTGGAGCGGCTTACCGCATTGCGGGCAGGGCTCCTCGAGAAGCTTGGGCTGCGGAGCCTCACCATCCGGAGTCAGCGCACGACGGAACTTGCACTTGGGGTACCTCGAGCAGCCCATGAAGGGGCCGAACCGGCTCGCCTTCTGGACCAGGTGTCCTTCGTGGCACAGCGGGCATTCTTCGTCGGTATCGGCCGGCATCGCCTCTTCCGCCTCGCTCAGCATCTTCTGGAGCGGTCCGTAGAAGTCGCCCACGACGGGCACCCACTCCTTCTTGCCCTGCTCGACCTCGTCCAGCTTCTTCTCGAGCTTCGAGGTGTAGTCATCGTCCGAGATGACCTTGAAATGCTCGACCATGATCGAGTTGACCGCCTCTCCGATGGGAGTCGGGTACAGCCTCCGCTCCCTGAGCTCGACATAGCCGTGCTCTTTCGTGATCGTGCCAACGATCGGTGCGTAGGTCGAAGGTCGTCCGATTCCGCGCTGCTCCAGCTCTTTGATCAAGGTGGCTTCCGAATAGCGCGGCGGGGGCTGGCTGAAGTGCTGCTCGGGCTTGACGCCGTGGTAGTCAAGGTGCTCGTCCGGCGCGAGCACCGGCAGGTCCGGCTCGTCCTTTTCATCGCGCTCCCAGACCTTGTAAAAGCCGTCGAAGGTGAGCACCGAACCGGTGGCGCGGAAGACGTACTCGCCTCCGTCGATCTCCACCTGCGTCTGGTCGTAAACAGCGGGCGCCATCCGGCTCGCCACGAACCGGCGCCAGATCAGGTCGTACAGCTTCAGCTGGTCGGCGCTGAGGTGCTTGGCGATCGATTCCGGCGTGACGCTGACGTCCGTCGGGCGGATGGCTTCGTGAGCGTCCTGCGCGCCAGGGCTCGACTTGGCGATCCGCGGACCGCCGACGTACTTCTCGCCGTGCGCCCGCGTGATCCAGCCCCTGACCTTGCCCTCCGCCTCGTCCGAGATTCGGACCGAGTCGGTTCGCATGTAGGTGATCAGGCCCATCGATCCCTGGTCGCCGAGCTCCACGCCCTCGTAGAGCTGCTGCGCGATACGCATGGTGTTGACTGGGCGCAGCCGGAGCCGGCTCGACGCGTCCTGCTGCAGGGTCGAGGTGATGTACGGCAGATAGGAGCTCTTGGTGCGTCGCTTCTTCTCGACTCCCAGCACGCGGTAACGCGCGCCCTCGAGGCGGCGCAGTATCTCCTGAGCTTCAGACTCGTTATGGATCTCAAACTTCGGCGCCGGCTCTCCCGAAGCCGCCTTTCCTTGCGGGCGATGAAGCTTGGCCAGGAAGTGCTGAGAGTCACCAACCCGTGAGAGCTCGACGTCGACGGTCCAAGACTCGACGGGCACGAACTTACGGATCTCAGCTTCGCGATCGCACACCAGCCGCAGCGCGACCGATGACACGCGGCCCGCGCCGATCCCTTTCTGCACCTTGCTCCAGAGGAACGGGCTGAGCCGAAAGCCCACCAGCCGGTCCACCACGCGCCGGGCCTGCTGGGCGTTGACCAGGCGCATGTCGATCTCACGGGGCGACTCGAGCGCCTTGCGTACCGCTTCCGACGTGATCTCGTGAAACTCGATCCGCTTGGGTGCTTTCAGGTTGAGCACCTCCGCCAGGTGCCAGGCGATCGCCTCGCCCTCGCGATCCGGGTCGGACGCGAGGATCACGTTTTGGTCGGCCTTAACGGCCGCTTTCAGCTCGTTGATGGTCTTCCGGCGGCTTTCCACCACCTCGTAGTGAGGCTTGAAGCCGGCGTCCACGTCGACCGCGATACCGCCTTTTGTAGGCAGGTCTCGAACGTGGCCCATCGAGGCAAGGACATCGAAACGGTCGCCTAGAAACCGCTTCAGAGTCCTCGCCTTGGCTGGCGACTCGACGATGATCAATCCTTCCGGCATGGCACCTCTGTATTCCCAATCCCGGACCTTTAATCACGTCCAGGCGTCTGAGGCGGGCATCCTACGCTCGTTGTTTGCCGGGACGCAATGCCCTTATGTACCCGTCGTGGTGACGGCGCACAGCGCCGTCGAGTTCAAGCGCGGTCAACCTTCGAATGACGTCTGAGACCGGCAACTGAAGCTTTCGCGCGACCTCGGCAGCGCTCAGGGCAAGCACGTCGGACAGGTGTGCAAGGATCCCGTCGCGCTCGGCGACGAGGCTGAATCCGAGCCGGCCGGGGGTGGCCAGCGGGTCGTCAAGCACCTCGCCCGCGAGGTTGAGGGCGGCTAGAACGTCGCGAGCGTTCTGGACGAGTGCCGCCCCGTCGCGAATCAGAGCGTGGGTCCCAACCGACAGGGGCGAGAAGACGCTCCCGGGCACCGCCATTACCTC
>JBIOJB010000016.1:0-37666 GCA_044450465.1 Candidatus Dormibacterales bacterium
CGGCGATGAGGCTCTACCCAGGGGCTCCTTACGAGTACGCGTCAAGCGGTGACGGCCTGGTTTTCACGGCCGGCGCGTGCCCGCTCGACGAAAACGGTCGGGTCGTCGGAGTCGGTGACCTGGAGGCTCAGGCGGATCGAGCCGTCGAAAACCTTCTCGCAGCTCTCGCCGAGGCAGGATGCGCACCCTCGGAGCTGCTCAAGACAACTGTCTACGTCGTCGGCAAGGATCGCTCCGACCTTGAGCGGGCCTGGAGGATCGTATTTTCGAAGCTTGGACGAGTTCCAAGCACGCTGCTCGGCGTTTCCTTCCTCGGCTATCCAGAGCAGCTGGTAGAGATCGAGGCTATCGCCGCGCACTCACGGAAACGCTGACCTAGCCCGCGGGTGGCGGAGGTGAGGTGTCATAGAACACGGTCCCAATGCCGTAACTCCAGTTCCCGTAGTTCACGCTGCTTCGATAGAGAGCCGTGTTCCCACCGGGGAAGATGACGTAGATCCCGGACTGCTCGCTGCTCTCCTGGTACACACCAAGCGCTGCGTAGCACGGGTTGCCGTGCGACGGGCCGGTGGCACCGTACTGAAGGTCGACTCGCATCTGACCGTGGCAGTGAACCGCATAAACGGAAAGGCCAGGAACGTCGACGATCGCTGCGTCCCAAAACGTATCGCTCTTAGCGCCGTCCGGGGTCCAGCCTCCGACGCCTTGCCTGCAGCCGTGTGCCAGTCCCGTAGGCGTTTGTGACACCTGCGCACAGCGTCAGCGTCACCCATGCAATGGGAGCCAGGACTGCCATAGAGACTCGAAATCCTCTGGACATGCCACCGAGTGTAGGCGCCGCCCGCCAGGTCGGAGACTGAAAGGAATCTCCCGCGTTTTCATTGGCGGCTGAGGGGCCGGCCTCCGGTCAGGTGGTGCGCCGGCTGTTGATCCGGCTCGCCACTCCATCGAGGAGGATCTCGAGCGCCGACGCCGCCTCACCCGCGGGCTGCAACCGTGCCGGCGGGCCCGAAATCACCTCTTGCGTCGGCACGTACGAGTCAAGCTCGACCTGCACCGCACCGCCGCTGATTCGCAGCTGGTAGCGATCAGGCGCCACCGACCCTCCATTCACGCTTTCCCACTGCAGGTCGGTGACCGCAGCCTTGACGCTGAGATCATCGAGCTTGAGCTTCACCGCCCCCGAGCTCACATCGGCCGCCACGGCGACACCCGCTGGGCGATGCAGCTTCAAGCCGACCGCGCCGCCTGAGACGATGATCGGCACGATCCCGCGCGGGCGAGGGAGGAAGCACTCGACCTTGGCCGCACCGCCGTCGAGCTTCACCTCGCGGACGTCGAGCCCACCCACGTCCAGGATGGTGTTCCAGGTGGGGCCCTGGATCTTGAAGCGCCACGGGTGACGGGAATTCAGCTCGATCTCGCCAAGGCCCACGCCTCGCAGCCGGCGCACGACGACGGTGTCTCCCCTCACGATTGCCGGTGCCGGCGTGGTGCGGGCATGTGCCGCACGCACCAAGGACTGCATGTCGGCGCCGGCACGCAGCACCACCCCTCGCGAGCCGGAGTCGATGGCAATCGACGCCTCCGATTGCGAGCCAGTCGTGCTTGGCGGTGGCTCACCCGCAGCTCGGGCGGTGATGACCTCGACCATGACGAGGCGCCCCACTTCACGAGCCTCTTTGGACTGAAGGCCGGCCTCCTCGAGTCGGTGCCTCAGCTCCGCGTAAACATCGCTCCGTTCGACGGCGTCGGGCACCTCGAGGAGAATCCGGCCGGCGTCCTTCTGGCGGGCGACGGCATCGCGAAGCGCAGCCCCGGCGGCCAGGACCGCTGAGCGCCAGCTCGACGACCGGGGTCCGAGCCGAACCCCCTCGAGGATCGACTCGGCCAGCAGCTCAAGGAGCTCGCGCCGGTCGCGAACGTGCCAGTAGAGCGAGGCGGCCTTGACCTCAAGCCGGTCAGCCAGCGCTCGCATGGAGAGACCTTCGAGGCCCTCCTCGTTGATCAGCTCCAGGGCTGACGCCACCAGCCGATCCCGCGTGAGACCTCGCTGCCGCTCTTCTTCAGGGCTCACTGAAGCGATTCTCCTCTAAATCACGTAGTGGTACTTGCAATCCTAACGACGTTAGGGATATTGTAGCACCGAATGACCCTAACGACGTTAGACAAGGAGACAGCCGTGAGTGAGTACAACCGTCCAAAGCAGGAGCTCGACCCAATGATCCCGTACGTGATGGGGGCATGGCACACCTGGGGTTCCCCCGTCGGCCTGGGCCTGTTCTTCGTTCTCATCGCGGCGACGGTGGACCTGGTCCGCTTCGCCTTCAAGTGAGCGCATACATGAATGGGCTGCGCCGCCACCCGATGGCCGCCCTGGGCGTGCTCGCCCTTGGCGTTTTCATGACCCTTCTGGACCTGACCATCGTCAACATCGCGATCCCGTCGATCCTTGACTCGCTGCACGCGAGTCTGGACCAGGTGCTGTGGGTGCTGAACGCCTACAGCCTCCTCTATGCCGTGCTCCTCATCACCTCGGCGCGGCTCGGCGACATTTACGGACCGCGGAATCTCTTTGCCCTCGGCGTCGTCATCTTCACGACCGCATCCGGGCTCAGCGCGCTGGCCCAGGACCCTACGCAGTTGATCGTCTCGCGCGCTCTGCAAGGTCTTGGGGCGGCTGTTCTCGCGCCCCAGGGCATGCCGCTGATGCTGTCCATGTTTCGCGCGGAGCAGCGCGGCGGCGTGTTCGCCATCTACGGAATGCTCGCCGGGCTCGCGGTGATTGCCGGCCCGACGCTCGGCGGGTTCCTCGTGACCCACTTCGGTTGGCGCGCCATCTTCACGGTCAACATCCCGATCGGGATCCTGACGTTCGGGCTCGCCATGCTCGTCATCCCAGACCTCCGCCCTGGCCGGCGTCATGGCCTCGACCTCGTAGGCGTCGGACTGGCGACGGCCGGCCTGTTGGGGGTGATCTACGGCCTGATTGAAGGCCAGCGCTACGACTGGGGCGTGGTTTCCGGTTTCATCACGATCCCCGAGATCATCGGCGCGGGCGTTGCGGTGCTTGCACTATTCCTGTACCACCAGGCCCGGCGTCAGGGCGGCGAACCATTGCTCCCGTTCGAGGTCTTCAGGGATCGCAACTTCACGCTCATGACGATCGTCATGGCCGCCATGGGGTTCGCCATCCTGGGCGTCTACCTGCCGCTCACCATCTATATGCAGTCGGTGCTGGGGCTCAGCGCCATGGACGCCGGCGTGACGCTTGCGATTCAACCGCTTGCGATGTTCTTCTCTTCAGGACTGGCAGGCGCCCTGGCTCAGAGGATCAACGGAAAGTACCTCCTCGTTCCGGGACTGCTTTTCCTCGCCGGGGGCTCCGGCTACATCGACTGGGCGGCCCACGCCGGCTCGGGCCGGTGGGCGTTCACAGCGGGTCTGGTCGTCAGCGGCCTCGGCATGGGCTTCATCTGGACTCCCGTATTCAGCATCGCCACCCGCGACCTGCCGGCTCATCTGGGCGGCGTCGCCTCGGGAGTCGTCAACACGATTCAGGAGCTGGGCGGCGTCCTCGCCGGCGCGGTGATCGGGGCGTTTCTGCAGAACCGGCTTGCAGGCGCCCTCCACGACCAGGCGGTGGCCGCGTCAGGGCAGCTGCCCCGTCAGTACCGCGCCGCCTTTGTCGACACGTTCAGCCACGCCGCCAAGGCCGGATTCGAGGTTGGCGCCGGGCAATCCGGCGTGAGCGTCGAGCTGCCGGCACAGGTACAGGCCATAGCCCACTCCGTCTTCACGAAGGCATTCGTCGACGCCATGCATCCCACCATGGTCCTGCCGATCGCCGTGCTGGTCCTCGCTGCCATTGCGGCGGCTTTCGTCCGTCCGCACAGGACCGCGGCTGCAGAGGCTCACGAGGACAAACTGGCCGTGGCCTAAGTAACCTGTGGCGCGTGACCGCCAAGCTCGCCGCGTACAAGGCCAAGCGCGATTTCAAGAAGACTCCCGAACCGGGCGCTCGGGTCTCCAAGAAGGCTTCCGCCGGGCTCCGGTTCGTCGTTCAGGAGCACCACGCTCGGCGACTCCACTGGGATTTCAGGCTCGAGCGGGACGGCGTGGGGGTTTCGTGGGCGGTGCCGAAGGGGATTCCGCCCGACCCGAAGAGGAATCACCTCGCCGTTCACGTCGAAGACCATCCGCTCGAGTACTTCAAGTTCGCAGGCGAGATCCCGAAAGGTGAGTACGGCGGTGGGCAGGTCAGCATCTGGGACGAGGGGACCTACGAGACCGTCAAGTGGTCCGACCGCGAGGTGATGGTCGACCTGCACGGAAACCGACTGCAGGGCCGGTACGTGCTGTTCAGGACCGGCGGCGAGAACTGGATGATCCATCGCATGGACCCTCCGCAGGATCCAGGACGCACGGCGATGCCGGAAAGAATAGAGCCGATGATGGCCAAGCCCGGCTCGCGTCTCCCCGCGCCCGACGCCGACTGGGGATTCGAGTTCAAGTGGGACGGCATCAGGGCCATCGCTCACGTCGACGGTGGCCGGGTCAGGCTCTTCAGCCGCACCGGAGAGAACATCACGCCTCGCTACCCGGAGATGCATCAGATGGGACGCTCGCTCGGATCGCGGGAGGTGATCCTCGACGGCGAGGTCGTCGCCCTCGACGAGAACGGCCGACCCAGCTTCGAAGAGATACAGCAGAGGATGGGCCTCACTTCAGAGACCGAGATCCGCCGCAAGATGAAGGAGGTCCCGGTCACGTATATGGTTTTCGACCTGATGTGGCAGGACGGCCACTCCTTGATGGACCAGCCCTACGTGGAGCGCCGGCGCAAGCTGGCGCAGCTCGGGCTCGCCGGGCCTGCCTGGCAGACACCGCCATGGGAGACGGGCGGAGGCCAGGCGATGCTCGTCGCCAGTGCCGCGGGCGGCCTCGAAGGGGTGATGGCCAAAAAGCTCGACTCCCGGTACGAGGCGGGCCGGCGCACCGGCGCCTGGGTGAAGGTCAAGAACCGCCACCGCCAGGAGCTCGTGATTGCGGGTTGGCAGGAGGGCGAGGGCAAGCGGCGGGGCCATCCCGGTGCCCTGCTCGTCGGCTACTACGACGGCAGCCGGCTGGTCTATGCGGGCAAGGTGGGCACGGGTTTCACCGACGCCATGCTCGACAAGCTTCAATCGCTGATGAAGCCCCTCGGACAGGAGGCGAATCCATTCAAGGTCGGTTCGCCACCACGCGGCGCCCACTTCGTCAAGCCGAAGCTGGTGGGCGAGCTCGAGTTCGTCGAGTGGACACGCTCGGGCCAACTGCGGGCGCCTGCCTTCAAGGGACTTCGCCTTGACAAGCCGGCACGCAAGGTGGTGCGAGAGGATGGCTAAGGACACCTCGGTCGAGGTTCAGATCGAGGGGCGAACCCTCAAGCTCACCAACCTTGAAAAAGTCCTCTATCCCGAGGTCGGCTTCACCAAGGCACAGGTCATCGATTACTACACGCGAATCGCGCCGGTTCTCCTGCCGCACATGCACGACCACCCGCTCACCCTGAAGCGGTACCCCAACGGAGTCGACGCCGAGTACTTCTACGAGAAGAACTGTCCGAAGCACCGGCCGCCCTGGGTGCAGACCGCGACGGTCTGGAGCGGGGGCAACAACCGCGACATGTACTACTGCCTCGCACAGGACCTGCCGACACTCGTGTGGCTGGGTAACCTGGCCACGCTGGAGCTCCACACGTCGCTCTCGCTCGGAACCAACCTCCCCGAGCCGCGAACGCTGGTGTTCGACCTAGACCCTGGCCCGCCCGCCACCATCGTCGAGTGCTGCCGCATGGGCCTGATGCTCCGCGACCTGTTCGCCGAGCACGGCCTCGATTGCTGCGCCAAGACCTCCGGCTCAAAAGGCCTTCAGCTTTATGTCCCGCTCAACAGCAAGGTCACCTACGTGGAGACCAAGGTCGTCTCGAAGGGTCTGGCCCAATACTTCGAGGAGAAGAACCCTGAGCTCGCGGTCCACAAGCAGCTCAAGGAATTGCGCACGGGCCGCGTCCTTATCGACTGGAGCCAGAACGACCAGTACAAGACGACGGTGAACGTCTACTCGCTGCGCGCCAGGTCGCGGCCGACCGTCTCCACCCCGGTCTCGTGGGATGAGGTCGAGCGCTGCCTCAAAGCCAAGAACCCCAATCTGCTGGTGTTCGATTCGGATCAGGTGCTCGCCAGGATCGAGAAGCTCGGCGACCTGTTCGAGCCGGTGCTCAAGAAGAAGCAGAAGCTGCCGAAATCGCTCCTCGAGGCGACCGGCGGAACAGAGGCGCTGGACAAGATGGCCAACCGGCGCCACGGTGGAGGCAGGAATCGCCGGCAGCCGGAGCCGTGACGCACCCCCGGGTGCTCATCGCCGGCGTCGGGTTTGCCGGTCTGACGTGCGCGCGGTCGCTGAAGAGCTCGCCGGTGGAGGTCCTGCTGGTCGATCGCAACAACTATCACCTCTTCACTCCCCTGCTCTACCAGGTGGCGTCCTCTCTTCTTGATCCGGGAGAGATAGCGCGGCCCATCCGGGAGCTCATCCGCCCGCTCGACAACGTGGACTTCGTACAGGCCCTAATCACAGGAGCGGACCTCGACAAGAAGGTGCTGCTGACGGATCGGGGATCCCTGCCCTACGACTTTCTCGTGCTCGCGACCGGAGCGCAAAGCGACTATTTCGGCAACGCCAGCCTGGCGCAGCACGCGATGGGCTTGAAGTTCCTCGACGAGGGCCTGGCTTTGCGCAACCGCATCCTCTCGCAGTTCGAGGAGCAGCAGTGGGCGGCCGACGATGCTACGCGACGGGCGGTGCTCACGTTCGTCGTGGTTGGTGGTGGCCCGACCGGTGTGGAGATGGCCGGGGCCGTGGTTGAGCTCGTCCGCCTCGTCCTCCGCAAGGACTACCGCAAGCTGGACGTGACCAAGGTGAAAGTCGTGTTGCTCGAGGCGGCGCCGTTCCTGTTGGGCCAGTTTCACCCGAACCTTCGCGCCGCCGCGCGCCGGTCACTGGAGCGCAAAGGGGTGGAAGTGAGGCTCGGCGCCAAGGTCGATTCGGTCACGAGCAGCGAGGTTAGGCTCGCCACCGGCGAGGAGATCTCGGCTCGGACCGTGATCTGGACCGCGGGCGTGCGAGCCTCCAGCATCGGCACCGCGCTTGGGGTTGAGCTCGGCCGCCAGGGGCGCGTGAAGGTCGAGCCGACGCTCCAGATCCCCGGCCACCCGGTCGTGTTTGCCATCGGTGACCTGGCCGGCGCTACCAGCGGCGACGCAACCCTGCCGATGCTTATCCCGGTCGCCATGCAAGAGGGCAGGCAGGTAGGCACGACCATCGACGAGTTGGTTCGGCTTGGCGGCGCACGAGCTTTCCATTACAAAGACCCGGGCATGATGGCCACCATCGGGCGCAATTCGGCCGTGGCCGAGCTGGGGCGCGTGAGGCTGTCGGGCTTCCTCGGTTGGATGATGTGGCTGGCGGTGCATCTGTACAACGTGATCAGCTTTCGCAGCCGAATCCTCGTCCTCGTCAACTGGGCCTGGGAATACGTCTTTTACGACCGGCCCATCCGGTTGATCGTCCGGGCGGCGGATGACCGCAGATCGCAGTCACGCTAGGCTTCAAACGATGGCGATGAGGCGCGCGATCAGCTGTCTTGCCGTCTGTCTCGTGTTGGCCGGCTGCGGCAGCAGCAGCCAGCCGGCGTCCATCGACCCGGTCCAGCTGCTGCGTGACAGCGGCGCAGCCATGGGGAGCCTCAAGACCGTAAGCGCCACGCTCAAGTTCACGAAGGGGAGCGTCTCATTTCAGGGCTTCACGCTCGTCAGTGCCAAGACTGCGGTCCGGCTTCCAGCGGACAGCGACACGACCTACACGGTGAAGGAGCAGGACTTCACGGTGGCGCTCGAAGTCGTGATCACCGGCGGCCACGTCTATCTGCAGGTGCCCTTCTCTGCCCTCCATGAAGAAACAGGCGCCACCGCCGCGGCCCTGCCTGACCTGGCCAAGCTCTTCGATCCCAGCACCGGCCTTCCAGCCGTGATCCCGGCCGGCCGGAACGCGAAGGACTCGGGCGAGGATTCGGTCGATGGAGTGAGCACGCACGTGGTCGACGCGACCTACACCGCGGACCAGGTGCACGGCATGCTGGCCCAGGTGAGCTCCACGGGCGATATCCAGGCACGGATCTGGATTGGCGAGGCGGACCACCTGATCCGCAGGGCGACTCTTGACGGGGCATTCGGCGACGGGGGCAAGGAGAGCGCAATCGAGGTCGACATCAGCGGGTTCAACGCGGCGGTGAGCATCACCTCGCCATCTCCCTGAGCTGCGGCGGGTTAACCTCGCCGCGATGGATTCCGTGACCACGACCCGCCGCCTGCCCAGGCCGTTCGTGCTCGGGCTGGCTGGGGCGGGCCTCTTCGTGGCGGCTCTCGACGCATACGTCGTGGTCACGCTCCTTCCCGCGATGATGGGCGACGTCGGCCTCACGATCGACCGCTTCGAGCAGGCGACCCCGATCGTGACCGGCTTTCTCGGCGGCTACGTGATCGCGATGCCGCTGCTGGGCGCCTACTCCGACGTGCGCGGGCGGGTTCCCGTCTACACGGTCTGCCTCGGTGCGTTCGTCTTGGGCAGTGCGATCACGGCGACCGCGGGCCTCTGGAGCTTCGCCGGCCTGCCCTGGCTTGTCGCCGGCCGGCTGGTGCAGGGCCTGGGAGGAGGCGGCCTCGTCCCGCTTTCGCTCGCGCTCGCTGCGGATCTCTACTCGGGCCGGGCGAGGACTCTCGCGCTGGGGTCGGTCTCCGCGCTCCAGGAGGCGGGCAGTGTCTTCGGGCCGCTCTATGGGGCGACGATCGCCGCAGCCGCGGTGGCGGCTGGAGGATGGCGGTTCGTGTTCTGGCTCAACCTGCCACTCGCAGCGCTGTGTGGCGCGGCGCTGCTGATCGGGGCGCGCCGGGGCGGCGACGGCGCCGCCCACCCGCGTTCGTCGGCCGACTGGCTGGGCGCCACCCTCCTCGGCGTCGGCCTCGGTCTGTTCGTGCTTGCCCTGTATCCGGACGATCCGGGTCGCCGGGCCACCAACGCGCTCTTCTTCCCGGCTGGAGTCTCTGGCCTGCTCGTGCTGGCCGCCTATGCATGGCGGCAGGCAAGGGTCCTCGATCCTCTCATTCCTCGCGAGCTGCTTCGCAGCCGGGCGTTCTTCGGCGCCGCGGCCGCCAACCTGCTCATCGGCTCGGCCATCATCGTCGCCCTAGTCGACGTGCCGTTTCTCGGAAGGTTGGTCTTCAACCTGGATCAGCTCCAGTCTGGCTTGCTGCTCACCCAGTTCCTGCTCGGAATTCCAATCGGCGCGGTGGCCGGAGGCTTCGCTGCCGGATGGGTGGGCGGCAGGTCAACCGCCACTGCCGGGCTCCTGCTCTCGAGCCTCGCCTTTCTCCAGATGGCGGGCTGGCATTCAGACGAGCTGGCGCGTCACATTGGACCGTTGCGGCAGGCCGACGTCGCCCTTGCGACCTGCGGATTTGGCTTTGGACTGGTGATCGCGCCGCTCACCGCGTCGGTGCTCGCACTCACGCGGGACCAGAGCCATGGGCTGGCTTCGAGCCTGGTAGTCCTGTCGCGCACGATCGGGATGCTGGTTGGACTCTCGGCGCTCACGGCCTTCGGCCTCTTTCGGTTCCGCCAGATCCTCGGCACGCCTGTGCTGACCGACCCCGACCTGAAGGTGCGCATCGACCACCTGGCCCGCCTTGTGTCGGCGGCGTTCCTTCAGGAGTACCGCGAGATCTTCGGCCTGGCGGCCGGCGTCTGCGCAGCAGCCGCCCTCCTGGCGCTGGTCACGATGCGGCCAGGACGGACCGCCGGCGCGATCGCCGAGTCGCGCTGATCGCTTAGCCGACCGCCGTTAGCGCTTGCGCGCGATGGCCATCAGGTAGGAATGGTGGTATCGGAACGCGTCGTCCGGATCGCCGAGGCTGTCCATCGCAGCCTCAATCTCCGCCTCGAGCTCGGCCCTGAGGCGCGGTCCGAGCGAACGGATCAGCGTGAAGGGCAGCGGTCCCGCCCCGGCCATGAGGTCGGTCCATTCGCGAGACGAGCGGGCGCGTCCGCCCGTGACCATCTCCGTTGTCTTGAGCACCTCGAACCCGGCCGAGACAAGAATCTGTGGCAGCACATCCGGCTCACCGAAGCGCGCGCGCTCCGAACTGAAGCGCGGCACGCTGAGGTAGTGGCGGCGAGCAAGCGGTACCAGGCCTTGAAAGAAGAGGGCTTGAGCCGGTGTGCTGAGGCTCCGTCGCTGGCAGGAAAGCGCCAGCCGGCCGCCGACTCGAAGCACCCTGTACGCCTCGGCCAGGGCCTCGATCGGATCCGCGAAATAGGTGAGCGAGTCCCCCATCGTGACGAGGTCGAAGGTCTCGGGCTTGAAGACGAGCTGCTCTGCAGCCATGCCGAGGAACTTGACTCGGTTTCCCTTTGACCTTGCGATCGCAAGCATCGTCTCCGAGAGGTCGACGCCGATCACCGTGCCCGGGTTGACCGCGGGCACGACCAGGTGCGCGACCATGCCGGTACCGGTGCCGACATCGAGCACGAATTCGCCTCTCTGGGGTGCGGCAAGTTCCGCCAGCCGTGCTGCCACCCGGCCGTGTTGGCCTCCCGCCCAGCTGTCGTAGGTGGCGGCCATCTCGTCGAAGAAATCGACCAGGTGGTCGACCATCTCATGCGAAGCGTCGGGATCCAACAAACGCTGATACGCTCCAAAAACAATCTCGGGGCCGTACGGCCCCGGTGCTCAACTGCCGCCTTCCTGCACGCCTGTTACGATGCTAGTCCGCTATATTCCGGGTCCGGCTTCGGGGTGAAGCGCAAGTCCCGTCCAACTTCGGAGTTGAGACCAAAGTATGCAAGGCGCGATCAACTCAGTGGAGGATTCCATGGCCCCAGGAGAAAAAACCGCCGCGACAGTCACCACGGTAGCCCCGAACGGCGGGACCAACGTCGTCAGCCTCGGCCCCAGGGACACTCTCCAGGGACGCCTGGACATTCAGGGTGACCTTCGGATCCAGGGCATGGTGGAGGGTGAGCTGAAGGTCAGCGGTGACATTACAGTCGACTCGACCGCAACCGTTCAGGCGACCATTGAGGGCGCCAGCGTCAGCATCAGAGGCCAGGTCACCGGCAACGTGACCGCTCGCAGGCGCCTGACCCTTGGCGGCTCCGGCCGTCTAAACGGCGACGTGAAGGTCGGCCGGCTGACCGTCGAGGACGGCGCCGCGCTGAACGGCAACGTCACCATGACCGGGGAGAAGGGCTAGACCGGGTTCAACTCCGGGAGTGCTCCGCGCGCTGAACCGCGGGCACGACCACCGTTTCCAGGTATCGCTGCATGGCGTTGACCGCCGAATGGACGACGCGCCACTCGAGCTGCTCGAAGAACACCTGGTCGCGGTTCATATCCTCGAGTCTCTGACGCCAGAAGGCGGTGTCCAGGTTCAAGCCTGGCAGCGGGGCGACGTGAGCCGGACTGCTCGGCTGCAGCATGTCCGGCGAAGGGGAGGGACTGCCGGAGGTGTCGACCGGCTGCACCTGGACGGCGGTCCTGGTTGGGGCCGTCACGACGTTCCAGGCGACAAGCACCAGCGCCGATACCACGATGACTTCTGCGAGCACCATCCACGCGAGGGGCTTTCGGATCAGGCCGGCCATGCGGCCAGGCTATGGGAGACCGCTGCAGATCAGAACCCAGCCTGTTAAGGAATCGGCTCAGTGTCCGGGGTCGGCTCGCTCCAGGCGCAGCTTGACACTCGAGCACGAGAAGCAACGCGGCGGGCGCTCCAGGCTGCGCTCCCACCACCCGCAAACGTCGCACGTCCACCGCGTCTTGGCAAAGAAATCCAGGACGTCGGACCGGCTGAGCAGGCCGACCATCTTGCCTCCGCGAATCACGGGCACGCGACGGATTCGCTCGCCGATCATGAGCCGCGCAGCCTCGTCGATCCCTGTCTCCTCGGTGACGGAGATGACATGCTGGCTCATGATGTCGCGCGCGAGCTTGCCGCGCTTGGAGAACACGTCCGTTTCCGAGATGATGCCGACGACATGGCCTTCAGACGAAAGGACCGGGGCGCCGGTGATGTGTTTGGTGGTGAGAGTCATGGCTATCTCCTCCACCGGCGTGTCCTCGTTGAAGGTGATCACGTTTCGCGTCATCACCTCCATAACCGGAATCATTGGCGTCCGAGCAGTGTAGCCACGGTCTTGAGGTCGGCGTTGCCGCCGCTCACGATCAGACCTGTGCGTCCGGTGGGAAGCTTGCCGGCCAGGTAGGCCGCAAGCGGAAGCGCGCCAGTCGGCTCGATGGCGAGGTGGATGCGCGACCAGGCCACCTGGACGGCGGTGGCGATCTCGTCCTCGGTCACCGTGACGATCTCGTCAACCAGGCCCTGCACGATCATGACCTCGAAGTTGCGCAAGCCGATCGACATCGTGCGCACACCATCGGCCAGAGTGGTTGGCGCCGCATCCAGCCGCTTGATCTCTCCCGACTTCCAGCTGCGGTAGGCGTCGTCGGCGCGCTCGGGTTCGACGCCGATCACCTTGATGCCCCGGTTGTGGTGCTTGGCGGAGATGGCTGAGCCCGAAAGGAGTCCGCCGCCACCGACGGGCGTCGCGATGGTATCCAGCTCCGGCTCGTCCTCCAGCAACTCCAACGCCGCGGTGCCCTGGCCGTGGATGACGTTCCAATCGTCATAGGGATGCACCAGCGTGAGATTGCGCTCTTTCATGACCTCGAGAAGTCGCGCGTCACGGTTGGCGAAGGTGATCCCGTCCTGCATCACCTCCGCCCCAAGCGCACGGGTGGCCGCGACCTTGGCCGGGTTCGCGTCGGCCGGAATCAGGATGAGGGCCTTCAGCCCGACCTCGCGAGCGGCCAGCGCCACCGCCTGAGCGTGGTTGCCAGAGCTCACGGCGATCACGCCCACCGGGCGCTCCGGGCCGGCGGCAAGCGAAAGGATGGCGTTGAACGCGCCGCGGGCCTTGAACGAGCCGGTGACCTGGAAGCATTCGGGCTTCAGGCGCAGGTTCGGGTCGAGGTCGGTCGTCAGCGCGGGCGTGCGGCGCACATGGGATCGGATGCGGTCCGCCGCAGCTCGAACCTTGTCCGCGTGCTCGTCGAGGAATTTCGTCAAGGAGTCCTCACCCGCACCCTCTACACACGCGCGGGAAAGTCATCGGATAGGGGCCTAGCGTCGCGAGGTTTCCCCAGGAGGGGGTTCCGCGGGGGAAGACCGCAGTCCTCACCCGCGCCATGTCACACACGCGTCGGCCAGTCATCGGACGAGAGCACCAGCGTTACCGGGCCGTCGTTCTCGATGCTCACGCGCATGACCGCCCCAAAGCTTCCCGTCTGCGTGGCGATTCCGCGTGCCTTGAACTGCTCGACGAAAACGCCGTAGAGGGCCTCGGCGCGCGCCGGGTCGCCGGCTTTGAGCAGGCTCGGCCGGCGGCCCTTGCTCATGTCGGCGAACAGGGTGAACTGGGAGACGACCAGGGCCGCGCCCTTGACGTCGACGAGGCTCAGATTCATCCTGCCAGCCTCGTCGGCGAACACGCGAAGGTCGATGATCTTGTCCGCCAGGCGGCGAATGCCGGCCTCGTCGTCATCGGAGGACGCCCCGACCAGCAGCACGAAGCCATGACCGATCTCAGCCCGGTTTTGCGCTCCGGCCTCCTCCCACGAAACGGCCCCGGACGCCACTCGCTGAGCTACAACCCTCATTTGTTCCTCATTCCCCGCGTCGTGCACCGGCCGGATTCATTCCGGCCGTCAGCCAGACACGTCACCTTCCAAACGCCTCCCAGCGCAGTGCAGGGGAGGAGGGGGTCCCGCGGGGGAGGACTTCCGTCCTCACCCGCGCCTTCCCCACCCGCTGAGCTACAACCCTCACCTATTCCTCATTCCCCGCGTGGCGCACCGGCCGGATTCATTCCGGCCGTCATCCAGACACGTCACCTTCCAAATGCCTCCCAGCGCAGTCCAGGGGAGGAGGGGGTCCCGCGGGGGAGGACTTCCGTCCTCACCCGCGCCTTCCCCACCCGCTGGCTACAACCCTCATTCCAGATCCCAGCATCGCGGGTAGGCCGGGTTTATTCCGGCCGTCACCTGGCTTGTCACTTTCGATTCGCCTCCCAGCGTCGCAGGGTTTCCCCAGGAGGGGGTCCCGCGGGGGAGGACCGCAGTCCTCACCCGCGCCCTCAGATCTTTGGTCCGAAGTGCGGCTCCGCGGAGATCAGCGAGTCGATGTAGCGAAAACGTTCGTAGCGGTGCTGCAGCAATTGCTCGGTCGACTGCGAGAGCAGCGGCTGGAGGTGGCGGTACAGAGCCTCGTCCAGGGCTCGGGCCGCGGCGTCGTAATCGGCGCCGGCGCTCCCGGCGGGCTCTGCCACGACCTCCTCGACCACGCCCATAGCCAGCAGGTCGCGGGAGGTGAGCTGCAGCTGCTCCGCGGCCTCGACCTTGCGTGAGTTGTCCCGCCAGACAATCGACGCGGCGGCCTCCGGCGAGGCGACCGAGTAGATCGAGTTCTCGAGCATGATGACCCGATCCGCCACGCCCATGCCCAGAGCGCCACCGCTTCCGCCCTCGCCGATCACGGCGGCGATTATCGGCACCGGGATGCGGAACCACTCCATGATCGCTTCGGCGATGGCGGCGGCGATACCTCGCTCCTCGGCGCCCGCCCCCGGATAGGCGCCTGGCGTGTCGATCAAGGAAACGATCGGGAATCCGAATTTGGCGGCGTGCCGGGCGAGCCGGATCGCCTTGCGGTAGCCCTCAGGGTGCATCATGCCCCAGTTCCGGCCCACCCTCTCGTTGAGGCTGCGACCCTTCTGGTGTCCCAGGAACATCGTCGTGCTTGAGTGCCACGTGCCGAGGCCGCCGACCAGGGCGGGATCGTCGGCCGAGAGGCGGTCCCCATGAAGCTCGACGAAATCGGGCGCCAGCCGCCGCACGTAGTCGAGGGAGTACGGCCGGTTGGGATGCCGGGCCAGCTCGACCACCTGCCAGACGCTCAGGGTCGCGTCCACTGCCTTGACAGCTTTGTGCCCTCGCCCGTCGCGGGTCGTAGGCGTCGTCATGCGTGCATCTCGAGCAGGTGCGCGATCAGGGTACGCACCTCGGTCCTGGGCACCACCATGTCGACCTGCCCGTGGGCCAGCTGGAATTCCGCGCTCTGGAAGCCCGCCGGCAGATCGGCATAGGTGGCCTGCTTGATGACTCGGGGCCCGGTGAACCCGATCGCCGCTCCCGGCTCGGCGATGTTGACGTCGGCCAGCAGCGCCAGCGACGCCGCCGTTCCGCCGAAGGTCGGATCGGTGAGGACCGAGAAGTAGGGGACGCCGGCCGAGTGCAGGCGGCCGACCGCGGCGTTGACCTTGGCCATCTGCATCAGGGCGAGCACCCCCTCCTGCATTCGCGCTCCCCCTGAGGCGGCGACGAGCACGTACGGGATATGCAGCGTGGCGGCCTGTTCCAAGCCACGCGCCAGACGCTCTCCTGCGACGATCGAGAGCGTTCCTCCGACAAACCGGAAGTCGAATACGGCAAGCCATATGGGACGGCGGCCCAGCGTGCAGCGGCCCGTCCGCACAGCTTCGTTCAGGCCTTCCTGCATCAGCTGGTCGATGACGGCCTGATACGGCTTCGGCACCTTCCAGTTCAGGAGGTCGTGGGAGCGCACGTCGCCCCATCTCTCCTGCCAGGATCCCCGGTCGGCAAGCAGCGCGATCCAGGCGTCGGCTCCGAGGCGGAAGTGATGGCCGCACTCGCAGACGTAGTTGTGCTTCTTGAGGTCCTTGATCTCCAGCCCGACACCGCAGCCGGGACAGTTGGAAGGCAGCGGGATGTCTGGAAGCGGTCCGCCCTGGATCCGCACGTCCTCCCTCTTCACCGCGACCTCCATCACAGGCTGAGACCTCCATCCACAGCGATCACCTGTCCAGTGATGAAACCCGCGCGCTCGGAGCAGAGAAAGGCGACCAGCGCAGCGACCTCGTCGGCAGTCCCCTCGCGCTTGATCGGCGTCACCTTGATGAGCTCTCCGACCATCTCGTCGGTGAGCGACCCGGAGGTCAGCTCCGTCCGCACGTAGCCGGGGGCGACTGCGTTGCACGTGATGCTGCGCGAACCGTACTCTCGGGCGACGGACTTCGTGAAGCCGATCAGACCGGCCTTCGCGGCGGCGTAGTTGGACTGGCCGGCGTTGCCGGTCAAACCCACGATGGACGAGATGTTCACGATGCGGCCCCAGCGAGCCCGCATCATCCCCGACATGATGGCCGCGCGCGTGGTCGCGAAAGCGGACATCAGGTCCGTACGAATCAGGTCCTCCCAGTCCGCGGGAGACATCTGGATGAGCAGCTTGTCCTTGACGGCGCCGGCGTTGTTGACGAGCACGTCCACGCGGCCGATCGCCTTGACCATCGCTTCGACCTGAGCGGGGTCGCCAACGTCCGCCTGGTAGGCCGTCGCGCCGGGCAGAGATGCAGCCGCCTCCTCGGCGGATTTCCTGTCCGAGTGGTAGTTGACGGCGACGCGGGCACCCATCCCGGCCAGCGCGGTGCTGATGGCCCGGCCAATCCCCTTGCCGCCACCGGTGACCAGCGCGGTCTTGCCCTCCAGATCACCCATGCCCAGTGCTCCGACTCAGGCGAAATCGATGAACAGCTCGTCCGCGTTCCAGGTGTCGACCCCCGGGATGTGCTTGGCGGCGAGGCTGGCGAGCACCCGTCCAGGGCCCAGCTCGACGACCGTCCGCACCTTCATCGCGCGCATCGACACCATCGTCCGCGCCCAGTCCACCTGGCGGAGCATCTGAAGGCGAAGCTCGTCCCGCAGCGCCGCCACCGAACGCAGCGCTTCGCCCGACGCATTGGCGAGAATCGGGATCGACGGGGCCCTGATGGGCAGCCTGTCCACCGCCTTTCGGAACGCCGCCGCAGCGACCTCCATCAACGGCGTGTGCGCCGCCAGCGGGATGGTGAGGATGAGAGCGCGCCGCGCGCCCGCCTCGGTCGCGAGCCGTTCCGCAACCTTGACCGCCGCGACCTCGCCGGACAGGACGAACTGCACGTCGGCGTTGCGATTGGCGATCCACAACCTCCCGTGCTGCGAAGCCTCCGCCCGAATCCTCTCAACCTCCGCCTCGTCGAGGCCCACGATCGCGACCATTCCACCAGCCTGCTCGCTGGCCGCCGTCGCCATGATGCGTCCGCGCTCTTTGACTAGAAGCAGTGCCGTCTCCCAGGGGATGGCCCCGGCCGCCGCCAGCGACGCGATCTCCCCAAGGCTGTGGCCGGCGGTGACGCTCACCTTCTCAAACCCGTAGCTCTCTCGCCAAACCTCGTAAGCGGCCCAGCAGACCGTCATGACGCACGGTTGGATCACGTCAGTGCGGTTCAGCTCCTCGACGGGGCCCTCGAAGCAAAGCCGGCGGATGGGCATGTCAAGCACCTCTTCGGCTCGCTCGAAGACGCGGCGAGCCGCCGGGTAGCGGTCGTGCAGGCTCTTTCCCATGCCGGGCTTTTGAACCCCCTGGCCGGGGAAGAGAAGCGCGATCGGGCCGGCGAGGTTCATCAGCGCCATTGCCGTACCGCCCTCACAGCCACTTCATCAGGGTGGCGCCCCAGGTCAGCCCGGAGCCAAAGCCCGCGAGGAGGACGTGGTCGCCGCTCTTGACGCGGCCTTTTCGAATCGCTTCTTCGAGGGCGAGCGGGATCGACGCGCTCGAGGTGTTTCCGTACTCGTCGATGTTGATCGCCACTCGGTCGAGCGGCAGACCAATCCGGCGCGCCGCGGCGTCGATGATCCGGTAGTTGGCCTGATGAGGAACCCACAGGTCGATCTCGTCCAGGGCGACCCCCGCCGCCTCGCAGACCTCGGTCGCCTGGCGGATGAAGATGTCGACCGCAAACTTGAAGACGTCGGGACCGACCATGTCGATGTAGGGCTGGGCGTCCTTCGCGGCATAGGCGCCTTTTTCGATGTTCCCGCAGGTCACCTGCGCGTAGCCCCTGCCGTCCGACCCAAGACACCAGCTGAGGAACCCGGCGCCCTTTGGAGCGGCGCGCACGACCGCCGCACCTGCGCCGTCGCCAAAGATGACGGCCGTGCCCCGGGCCGACATGTCCAGCATCCGCGAAAGGACCTCGGCCCCGACGACCAGCACCGTGTCCGCGCGCTCCGTGGCGATAAACGAATCGGCGATGGAGAGCCCGTACACAAAGCTGGTGCAGGCGGCGAGGGTGTCCCAGGCCACCGCACCCGGCGCATCCAGCTCGTTCTGCATGCGGCAGGCGACCGATGGGAACGGACCGTCGGGCGACGATGTGCCGACCAGGATCATGTCCAGGTCCCTCGCGGTGATGCCTGCCGCGTCGAGCGCGGCGCGCGCCGCTTTGGTGGCCAGCTCGAAGGTGGTGGTTCCAGGCTCGGCGTGGTGCCGGCGGTGAATGCCCGTGCGTTCGGTGATCCACTTGTCGGAGGTGTCGATCATCTTCTCCAGGTCGAAGTTGGTCAGCACCTTCTCCGGTACGTAAGCGCCCACCCCGACGATCGCGCTCGGCCGACCCTTGGTCTTGAACGAGCGAAGGGGAAGGGCGTCGGACCGAGCCCGATAAGCGTTCGTGATGGCCATGATGGTTAAGCCTCCAAGCGCTCTGCTGTTTTCTGCTCCAGGAAGGTCCAGAGGTCGCCGATGACCTTCATCTTCTCAAGCGTCTCCTCAGGAAGCTCCACGTCGTATTTGTCCTCGATGGCGGCCACGAGCTCGACCAGGTCGAGCGAGTCCGCCGCCAGGTCGCGCTGAAAGCTCTTGTCCAGCTGGACCTGATCCGGCTCGATGCCCAGGATCTCGGCAGCGAGGTGCTGCAGCTCCTTGAAGTCGAGTTGGCTTGCCACTGGTCCTCCTTAGCTGTTGGCCTGCAGGCCCTTGATGACGAGGGTCGCGTTGTGACCGCCGAACCCGAACGAGTTCGAGATGGCGACTTTGATCTCGGCCTTGCGGGCCTTGTTGGGCACGTAATCGAGATCGCAGTCAGGGTCCTGGTGGTCGAGGTTGATGGTGGGGGGGAGGACACCCCGCTCGATAGCCATGATGCATGCCGCCGCCTCGATCGCCCCGGCCGCGCCAAGCAGGTGTCCGTGCACCGACTTGGTCGAGCTGACGGCGAGGTGCTTGGCGTGCTCGCCGAAGACTTCCTTGATGGCCTTGGTCTCGGCGACGTCGCCCAGCTTGGTCGAGGTGCCGTGTGCGTTCACGTAGCCGACGTCCTTAAGGTCGACTCCGCTCTTCTCGAGCGCGCGCCGCATGGCCCGCACGGCTCCCTTGCCCTCCGGCTGCGGGGCCGTGAAGTGGTACATGTCGGCGCTGGCGCCGTAGCCTGCGATTTCAGCAAGAATCCTGGCGCCCCGCTTGCGGGCGTGCTCCATGTCCTCGAGCATCAGCATGACCGAGCCTTCGCCCATCACGAAACCGTCGCGGTCGATATCGAACGGCCGGCACGCCTTCTCAGGCTCGTCGTTGCGCTCGCTGGTCGCCTTGATCTGGCAGAACGCGCCCATCGTCAGCGGGGTGATGGTCGCCTCAGAGCCGCCGGCCAGCATCGCCACCGCGTCGCCGCGCTTGATGATCTCCGCTCCCTCGCCGATGCCGTGAGAGCCGGAGGCGCAGGCGCTGACGATGGCGTAGTTAGGGCCACCGGCCTTCACGTGGATGGCGACGATGCCTGCCGCCATGTCGGCGATCATCATCGGCACCGTAAAGGGGCTGATGCGCTTGGGCCCTCGCTCCAACAGGTTCGTATGGCTCTTCTCGATCTCCTCCATGCCGCCGATGCCCGAGCTGACGATGACCCCGACGTCGTCCGGGTTCATCTCGGCTGGATCGAGCCCCGATTGCGCGACCGCCTGCTTCGAGGCGGCGAGGGCGAACTGGCAGAAGCGCCCGATGTGGCGGGCGGTCTTGCGGTCCATGTAGTCCTCGGGGTTGAACCCCTTGACCTCGGCCGCGATCTTCGTGTCGAAGTTGGTCGTGTCGAAACGCGTGATGCGGCCGACGCCCGAGACGCCCTCGACCAGGTTCGACCACACCGTTTCGGCGTCGCTGCCGATCGGTGTGATGAAGCCCATGCCGGTGACGGCCACGCGGCGACCATTTGAGCTGGATCCCATAGGCAAAGCATACGGACGCCAGGGCCAAGCGGCATTGGCTGCTTGCGGCAAAACCGGACCCCGAGTTTGGACACCGCGTCCAAAGTCCTGGCAGCTGGACCCCTAGAGCAGCTTCCGCAGGTCCAGAGCGAGCTGCAGCCGCAACCGCGCCGCGGGAGAGTCCAGGTCGCCGGGCAGCAGCTCTCGGAGCTTGTCCAGCCGGTACAGCACCGTGTGCCGGTGCAGCTTGAGCTCGGTGGCGGCGTCCTTGACCGACCCGCGCAGGAGGTATGCCTCAAGCGTCTCGAGCAGCAGGTCGCGGTTGCGGATGCCTGGCTGCATGAGCCGGCCCAACGTGTGGACGACGAAGCGTTCAGCGAGCACCGGGTTCTGGGCCAGCACGAGGTGAGGGATCACCTCGTCGTGGCGGTGCGCGACCGCGTCGGGTCGCAACTTCCGGCCGACGTCTATGGCCTGCTGCGCCTCGAGGTACGAGCGAGACACCCCTCTCAGGCCGGGGTGATAGCCACCGATCCCGGCGCGCACGTGGGCGCGGGCGTTGGCGGATCGCCGCACGGCTTCATCCTCGAGCCGCATCACGAACTGGCGGGCCGGCTCCACGTCTGCGACCGACTCCGCGGGCCACAGCACGACCAGGGTGCTCGGGTCCGTGACGTGCTGCAGGGCACCTCGCGGCGTGTCGAGCGATCCCGCCACCTCAACCAGGGCCTGACCGCCGCGCTCACCTTCGCGGTTGCCGAGGATGAGCTTGCCGACGATTGCCACGTAGCCCGTCGCCGCAATCGGCATGTTCAGCGCGAGCGCCTGCTTCTGGAGCTCGAGCTCTGAGTCGAAGTTATCGCTGATCAGCGCGTGGAAAAGACGCGCATGCGCACGCGTGCCCCGCTGCATGTGCTGCTCGCGCGCGTGAAGGTAGGTTTTGGTGACCTCCGCCGCGACCTGGTCGAGAGCAGCGAAGACGTAGTTGGCAGTGACCATGATCGCCTCCGGCGTGGCATCGGGATGTCCGCGCCAGGCACGCAGGATCTCGTCCCAGGCCACTCGCGCGGCGATGCGGTAGGCGGCCAGGATCGGCTCGACGGACTGGCTGCTCCTCGCCTGCAGGATGCCGAGCTGAGCGACGCGGCGAAGCTCCTCGTTGGTGGGCGGCCGGGCCTCCCTCGCGGTGGACAGGAAGAGATCCAGGCCGGCCTCACAGGCCCGGGCGATGGCCGACCGCTGCGGCGCCACGCCGGTCGAGCCGTCCCAGACCACCAGGCCTACGACGGCACGGGCCATGTGACGCGCCATGCCGGCTCTCCGATGCTCGAGCTCCGCAATCAGAGCCGCCGGAAGGGTGGGCACGATCTTGGACTTGACGGCCAGCTTGGCCACTGGCGTCACTATAGGCGGGGTGCAGGTCTTCGGACCTGGTGTCGAGAGAAGCGCGGGTGGGGACAGGTGTCCTCCCACGCAGCTTTGCAATTAGAGCTAGCGCAGCTCTAGGCCGGATTCACTCCGGCCGAAACCGTGGCGCGTCACCTTCCAGACGACTGCAGGCCCGGTGTTACTCGGAGGGGGTCCCGCGGGGGAGGCCTGCTTCCCCCGCGGAATTTTTAGCTCTTGGCTTTGATAAAGCCCAGCATGCGCCGCCAGGCGTCATCGCATGCTTCCTTCCACTGCTCAAAGCCGCGGTCGAAGAAGCTGTGCGGGGCGCCCTGGTAGATGTGCATCTCGTGTGGCACGCCGGCCCCCGTCAGCTTGGTGTCGAACTCATGGAAGGCTTCCTGAGGGGTGGCGGCGTCGGATCCGGCCAGCAGCAACAGCAGAGGGGATTTCATCTGGGCGATGAATGGCTCGGTGCGCTGGGGCCGGCCGTAAAAGCCGATACACCCGTTGAGCCCATGGTCGCCGGCCGATTGATTCCAGGAGCTTGAGCCTCCGAAGCAGAACCCGACGGTGAAGGTGGATTTCACGGCGCCGCCGTCCTTCGACTTCACGTAGGCGACAGCCGCGGCGACATCGGCGCGGATGCCGTCCGGGGTCGTCTTCTCGACGTGAGGCATGTACTCGAATCCCTCACTGCGGTCACCGATCCCGGCAGTTCGACCGAAGTAGTCGATGGCGACAGAATCCACACCGGACTCCGCGAAACGGCGCGCCAGGTCCTTGTAGAACTCGTGCAGCCCGCGCACGTCCGGCATCACCACGATGCCGGCGCCCGTCGGCTCGGCGGCCCGGGCGAAGTAGGCGCCGAACCGATTGCCGTCATTCGCCGTCAGCACGAAGTCGCCCTGGTCTGCGGCGGCGCCGCTGATCGGCGGGAGGGGAACCCTTGCATCGTCTGTGTAGCACATGAGGTGATTCTCCAACATGCGGCCAGACGCCGCGTCAGCAAAATAGCGAATGAAACCGGCCGCAGCACCGCGCCTGCTCTTCTAGATGAAGGCCGGAGCGAATCCGGCCCCCAACGTCGCAAGCCCTTATAGGATTGCGGCGGTGAAGATCGAGAGCACCGCCTACACTTCCACCGACCTCGAGAAGTTCCTGGACGAGCTCGTCGACCACGACCGCAAGCTGGTGGCGGACAGGCTGGAGGCAGCGTCCGTACGCCTCGCCGAGCTGGGTCCCCGCATCCAGGCGGGTCACGGGGACGACAGCTGGTCGGCCCACGAGATCCTCGCCCATATAGCGGTGCTCTCGAAGTTCTACGGCGTCCTGGTGCACAAGATCTCGAGCGGCCAGCTCCCCGAGCTCAACCTGCTTAAGAACGTGAACCTCCGGGACGTGGCCGGCCAGCAGATGGCCGAGCTGGAGCCGGCGGAGCTTTTGCGCCTCATCAAAGCCGATCACGACCGAACGCTCAAGACGCTGAGAAGCGTCGAGCCGTCCGCCCTTCGCCGGGCCTCACGCCTGGAGGACGGCACCACGATGACGGCGATGGACGTGGCCCGCCTTCCACTCCTCAGCCACCTCGAGCTGCACCTGAAGCAACTTGAGCAGTCGCTCGGCGCCTAGCTTGCGACCTCTGAGCAACCGAGCTTTCTGAGCTCACGGCGGAGGGTCTCCGCCACCTCGTCCATCCGCCCGGGGTCGGGGTTCGGATCCTGGTTGCCGAAATCCAGGTCGTGGATGCGCTTGATCGGCACCACGTGAAGGTGGCAGTGCGGAACCTCGAGTCCCGCGAACATGATCCCGATGCGCTCGGGCGCGAAGCCTGCCATCTGCGCGCGCCCGATCGTCTGAGCGGTCGACATGATGTGTGCCAGCAATTTCGGTTCGAGATCGAGCCAGTGATCGATCTCGAGCCTCGGCACAACGAGCGAGTGGCCGGGCGTCAGCGGCCGGTTGGAGAGGAACACCACGCACTCGGGATCCTTCCAGACGAATCGGGCCGGCAGCTCGCCGTCGATGATCCGAGTGAAGATCGTCGTCACCCCACTAGCCTAGTGGCCCGCGTGATCCCAAATCGCTAGCCTTTGCCAGTGGCAGTCCCGCTGATCGAGCTCACGGACGTATCGAAAAACTACGGCGAAATCAGAGCTGTTCGGGGCATCAGCCTGACGATCGATTCAGGCGAGGTCGTGGCGATGCTCGGTCCGAATGGCGCCGGCAAGACGACTTTGATCAGCCTGATTCTTGGGTCACGCAAGCCGACGTCTGGCAAAGCACACCTTTTCGGCCTGGATCCACGCGACCTAAAGGCTCGGAGCCGGATCGGCGTGATGCTGCAGGAGTCCGGGGTGCCTGGAATGCTGAAGGTAGAGGAGATCGTGAGGCTCTTCAGCTCGTACTATCCCGCTCCCCTCAAGCCCGCCGAGGCCATAGCGATGGCCGGCCTGGACGAGAAGGCGAAGAGCCTCGTGAAGGATCTCTCAGGCGGCCAGCGCCAGCGCCTTTACCTTGCACTCGCAGTTTGTGGAGACCCGGACGTGCTGTTCCTGGACGAGCCGACGGTCGGCATGGACGTGGAGGGGCGGCGCAACTTCCTGCAGCAGATCGCAGGCTTTGCCGGGCGCGGACGGACCGTCGTTCTGACCACCCACTACCTGGAAGAGGCCGATCAGCTCGCCCGCCGGGTCGTCGTGATCGACCACGGCAGCGTGATCGCCGACAGCACACCTGAGGCGATCAAGGCGCGGGTCGCAGGCAAGCGGGTGACCTTCACCACGCCCGCCCGGGTGATGACCGCGAGCGACCTGGATGGGCTGCCTCTGAACGCGAAGAGCATCGACGATCACCGGGTGCGCCTTTTGACCAATGCGCCCGAGGACGTGCTGCGTGAGCTGTTCCGCAGGGGCGTCGAGATCACCGGGCTGGAGGTGGCCGGCGCCGACCTCGAGGAGGCGTTCGTGGCCATGACCCATCGCGAGGAGGCACGATGAGCGCGATCGCTTCGAGGCCGGCGACCGCCGCGCTGCTGCCGATGCTGGTTCGCCAGACAAGCGCCGAGTTCATCAAGTTGTTCCGAGTCCCGGCATTCAGCACGACGAGCATCGTGCTGCCCGCGATGTTCTACGCGTTCATCGGTCTCGGCCAGGCCAAGCAGGTTCTCACTCGGGGCTCGCCGGTGACCTTCGGCGAATACTTCCTCGCCTCGATGGCCCTCTATGGGGTGGCCAACGTGATGGTGCTCGGTTTCGGGATCTCGCTCGCCAACGAGCGGGGCCAGAAGCAGGACCTGCTCATGCAGTCCACGCCGCTTCCACCCCTGGTGTTCTTCGTGGCCAAGACCCTGTCAGCCCTCGCCATCGCGTTCATCGCGCTCGTCGTATTGAGCATCCTCGCCTACGCTGCCGGAGGGGCCCACCTCACGGCTTCACAGTGGTTCACCCTGGGGCTGCGCGCGATGCTGTGCTCGATTCCGTTTGTCGGCCTGGGTTTTGGACTCGGCTATCTGGCCGGCCCCAACTCGGCACCGGCCGTGACCAACCTCATCTACCTCCCAACCGCATTCGCATCAGGGCTTTTCTTTCCCTTGAACCTGCTCCCCGAATTTCTCAGGAACATCGCCCCGTACCTGCCGCTTTACCGCGGGGCGCAGCTGGTGTGGGACTCCGTTGGGGCCTCGACCAACGGGGACAGCCTCGCCACCGACTGGCTGTACATGGGCGGGTTCACGGTCGCCTTCTTCGCGCTTGCGGTGTGGGCCTACCGGCGCGACCAGGGCAAAAAGTTCAACTAGCGCCGCGCCCTAGCTCGACCAGAAATGCGCCTGCAGCTCCGTCCCGAACGACTGGCCGTATCGCGCGGTGAACTCATCGGGCGTGTAAGTGTGTTCGATGGTCCCGACATGCTCGACGGCGTATGTCGCCGCGAGCGATGCAATCCGTCCCGCTGAGCCGACGTCGAGTCCACGCAGCAACCCCGCCACCAAGCCGGCTCGGTACGCGTCACCTGCGCCGGTGGGGTCCGCCTCGTGCTGCGACGGCGCGGCGGGGATCTCGAACGCTCCGTCTCGGGTGGATATGCGCGAACCGTGGCGGCCCAGCGTGGTGACCACGATCTCGGCGACTTCGAGCAGGCCCGCCACGTCGCGACCGGTGCGCTGCTGGATGAGCTCCAGCTCGTAGTCATTTCCGACCACGATCCAAGCTCCTCGCGTCCCGTCCATGACGTCGCCGGCATCCATCATCGGGAGCTGGTGCGCCGGGTCGAAGACGAAGCGGATGCCGCGCTCACGACACTCGGCCGTCAGGCGCTTCATCGCCCCCGGATCGTTCGGACCGATGATCACCGCGTCCAGAGCAGGCGGTCCGTCCGCGAGGCCAAGCATGCCCGCCCTCCACATGGCGCCGCCGTAGTAGCCGGTGAGCTGGTTGTCGTCCATGTCAGTCGTGGTGAAACCTGTGGCGCTCAGCTCGCCGGCCAGCAGCCGCAGCCCGCGGCAGTCGATTCCAAGCGAGGTCAGCCAATCCCGATACTCGGCCGCATCTGAGCCGGCTGTGGCCAGGACCGCAGCCGGATAGCCCAGCAGGGCAAGGTTGTACGCGTAGTTTCCGGCGACGCCGCCTCGGCGCTTCTTCAGGTCGTCGACCAGGAAGCTGAGGTTGAGGATGTGGGTCTTGTCGAGCAGGATGTGGTCCTTGAAGCGGCCCTTGAACGTGAGGATGTAGTCATACGCGATCGACCCGGTGCACAGAACCACGGTGGGGAAGCCTAAACGAAATGAGAAGGGCGCCCGAGTCGGGCGCCCTTGTTGGACGACTAGTTCGGCTGGCGGCTACGCGGCGCGGCGAACCACTCGGCGCCGAGCGGCGCGGGTCCGGACGGGCGGCTTGGTAGCGGTGTGATGAACCACCGGTAGCTCGCTTGCCTCCTCGAACCGGGTGGCCATCCTCGCGATCTCTTTGAACGACGCGTGCAGGACCCGAAGGGTCCGCTTCGCGACCAAGCCCATGTTGTCGTCGTGGCGCGCCCGCGCCTTCACCAGGTGCAGGCCCTTGACGGCCGCCTTCTCAGGGAACTTGTCGTTGAGCGGGATACCCCACACGCCGACACCCTCGGGGGCCAGCTTGTGCAACCGGGCGTTGACACGGTGGTTGATCCTGCGGGCGACACGGGCGCTCCGGCGCTCGATCCCCTTCACCTGCCGGCGAGCGGACCTGACGGGACTCGATGCGACCTTCTTGGCTGCCTTCGCAGCGCTCTGGGCGACCTCTTCAACAGCGCTAACGGCATCCGCAAACTCAGTGGCCATCTTCAGCCCTCCTTGGTGTTTTGAAACCTCTTGACGCAGTGCATCATAACGCACTGCGTCACTCCGTGTCAAGAGGCCGCAGCCCGGCGATGAGGGCCTCGGCGGCTGCGCCGAAAACGTCGTAGTGGGCGACCTTTCTTCGTTTCTCGGGTTGGATCCATTCGGGTCGAAGGCCGTGCCTGCGACCCCACTCCTCAAGCTGCGGTCTGAGCCCGATCACGTGCAGGAACGGCCGCACACGGATCAAGCCCCTGATCGTCGAACCGTGGTACGAGTCGAAATTGCGATGCACCGCGATCCCGCCCGCTTCTGCGAACTCGATCGCCTCTTTGATCCGGCGCCTCTCGAAATACTTCTCCGGAAGGTCCATCACTAGCTGGAGGTGTTCCGCGCCTCGGTGCAGATGGGCCGGTAGGCGCAGAGGTGGCATGGACGGTTGCTGTGCTCAGGTCCGAGCCTGAAGTCGCCCGCGCCGATTCGCGCCGCAGCCGCGGCCACTCGCGCCTCGACCGCCACGTCATCGGGCGCGACCTCGTGCTCAACCCCGCGGCGCAGCTCGAGGAGGACGAGCCGCGGCTCCGCACCTCCGGGGACCAAGCCCCGGCGCGCGGCGAGCCGGTACAGCCGGAGCTGCGTGGAGTACGCCTCCATCAGCGCCTGGTCCAGGTGGGCGTTGGTCTTGAAATCCACCAGGGCGGTCCTGCCGTCCTGCACGCAGATTCGGTCCACGACTCCTCGAACCCGCGTGCCGCCGATGCTCATGTTGAAGGCGGCCTCGACGGCGAGCGTGGTCGCGGCGGCAAGGGGATGGCGCAAGTACCGCTCCAGCATCTCGCGGCCGGCTTCCGGGCCCTGGTACAAGGCAAGGAGGTCTCCGCCGGTGGTGTGGTACGCGGCCAGCGCCTCGTGCACCATGGCGCCGAGCTCGGTGGACCCGACCGCTCGCACGTGAGCCGGCTGAAGCTCGTCGGGCGGTGCCGGCACCCGCTCGACCTGCCTGAAGCGATAGCGCACGGGACACACCTCGAAGTCATGGAGCTGCGAGAAGCTCAGCTCGACCGCCGCACTGGTCGCAGCGCGCGACGGTTCTGCTTGTGGGCGCACCTGCTCGAGGCGATCCAGCACCGCGTTCACCACGGTTCGGCCATCGCCTGGCGCCGGTTCGACGGGTCTCGGTACAGGCAGCTCGAGCTGTTCTGCGTCCACCACGGACGCAGCCTCGGGATGCGCCACGGCCCAGCTGAGAATTTCGGCGAAGTGATCATGAGCCTCCAGGCCGTTCGCGCCGACCTCCTGGGCTGAGAGCTCCTCTCGGGTCGCGGTCACGTACAGCGTGTCGCGTGCGCGCGTGAGCCCCACATAAACGATGCGCCGGCGTTCGCCGATGGCCAGCGCCACCGACGGCGCCCCGGGTGACGTCTCCACATACCGCGGATGCTTCTCGCCGCGCCAGTTCTTGATCACGAATCCGAGACCGTCCGGGTCGAAGAAGAGCCGCTCGGTGTCGCGCGGGCGCGGCGGCCGCAGGTTCACCACGAAGACGACCGGGAACTCGAGTCCCTTGGCGGCGTGGATGGTCAGCAGCGAGACAGCGTCCGCATTGGCCGCGTCCTCGGCCGCCTCCCCGACCGGAAGCTCGGCGTCGATCACCTGGTCAAGATGCCGCACGAAGTCGCCAATGCCGGCCATCGAAAGGTCTCGCTCGAACCGGCCGGCCAGCTGGTAGACCTTGCGCAGGTTGAGCAGCGCGCGCGGGCTGCCGTCTCGCCTGGCTCGCAGCTCCGCCCACCGCAGATATCCGCTCTCCTCGAGCAGGCGGTTGAGGATGTCGGCCACCGTGAGCGCGTCGCGGAGACGGCCGAGCCGGTCCGTTAGCTCGATCAATCGGACAGCCGAAGCCGCCACTTTCGGATCGACGGCGCCGAACTCATCACTGCGGGATTCTTCGAAGCAGTCGCGCAGGCGCATGCCCGACCTGCCGGTGCGGCGCGACGCCATCCGGTACATCTCGGCGTCCGACATCCGGACGATGGGACCCTGGAAGATGCGAACCAGCGCACCGTCGTCCATCGGGTTGTCGGTCAGGCGCAGCAGGGCGAGCACGTCCTTGATCTCCTGGCGATCGAAGAAGCCGGAGCCGCCACTGGTGACATACGGGATCCCCTGCCGCCGGAGCTCGTCCTCGAACTCGCGTGGCAGCATGCGCACCGAATGGGAAAGGACCGCCATGTCCTTGAAACGCCGGCCGCCAACGTGCAGGCGTCGAATCGTCTCGGCGACCGAGCGGGCCTCGGTGCGCGAGTCGGTGGCCATCACGACCGTCACCGGCCGCTCCACCACGCCGCGCGTCGCTACGAGGTCGGGCTCGCTCGCGAAGTCGGGGTCGCGGCGGATGAAGTCGGTGGCGCAGTCGAGGATGCCCTGGTACGAGCGGCGGTTGTGGGTGAGAGGCAGCGGCCGGCCCGGGAACCGGCTGCGGATGTTCTCGATCTCGGCGTCCCGCCAGCCGTAGATGGACTGCTTGGCGTCGCCGACCACAGCCACGTTTCCAAAACCATCGGCGCTCAAAAGCCGGATCAGCTCGAGCTGAATGCGGTTGGTGTCTTGAAACTCGTCGACCAGCAGGTAGCGGAACCGCTCCCGGCAGCGGCGGCGGAACTCCGGCACCGTCTCCAGGGCCCCGATGACGCCGAGGATCAGATCGTCGAAGTCGCGGAGGCCTGCCTCCATGAGCGCGTCCTCGTAGGTCTTGTAGACCAGCGTGAGGACCTCGATCGCCTCGAGCTCTGCGCGAGCGGGATCCGGGCCGCCCGACCCGTTCGATTCCGCGCCCGACCGCTGCCCCCAATGCTCTGTGTGCAGCTCGATCGCGCGGTCGTGAAAACGTTCGGGTCCGATGCCGCGACCCTTGAGCTTGAGCAGGAAGCGCAGCCCGGAGCGGAGAAGGTCGTCCAGGTCCTCGACCGCAAGGGCGGTGAACGAGTCGGGGTCGACCGGGGTTGCCGACCCGACTCGAAGGCTCGCGATGAGCTGCTGCTCGAACAGCCGCTGGCCCGTCTCGTCGAGCACCCTCGTCTCGCGCGGGGTTCCGATCAAATACGCGAACTCGTCGAGCAGGCGGGCGCACGCTCCGTGAAACGTGCCGATCCAGGCGGTGTCCAGCACCTGCACCCCAAGATCCGGCCGCCGCGACTGGAGCTCCTGCGTGATCCGCTGCCTCAGCTCCTCCGCGGCCCGGTCGCTGAAGGTCGCGACCAGGATGCGATCCGGAGGCACGCCCTGCTCGACCAGCCAGCAGAATCGCTCGGTCGCGGTGAAGGTTTTTCCCGTGCCGGGCCCCGCCGCGATGAGAAAGGCGCCGTCCGGCCCCGCGTGCGCGGCGGACGCCTGCTCGGCGCTGAGCCTGGATTGCGCCAGCGTGCCGGCTCCGCTCATTCGGGCGGGGCGCCTCCAAACGGGCACACCGCGGCGTGAGGACAGCCGCCGAACCGGGTCACGCAGGTTCCGGCGAGCTCGCGTGGCGCCGGCTCGAAATGGCCCTTGCGAATGCCGTCGATCGCCTGCAGGACGACTGTCTTGCCCCGCTCGAGGTCCTCCGCCGCAAGCGGCTTCTCGCGGTATTCCTTCAGGCCGGCCGGGCGTCCAACGCTGAAGATGTCCTGGCGCATGCCTCCCCAGACCCAATCCTTCGGGTACCACAGCGAAAGGAAGCGCGGACGGAACCCGAGTGGCTTGCCTTCTTCGTCGACGCCTGAACGGCACGCGTAGTAGTAGAGGGCCAGCTGGACGTCGTACAGCTCAGGACCGAAATACGCCTCGTATGCATAGCGCATCGGTTTGCCAGACCCGGTCTTGTAATCGACCACCTCGACCTCGCCGTCACCCACGTCGTTGACCCGGTCGATCTTGCCGACGATCAGCGCGCCCTCGAGCTCCAGCCGGAACCGGCGCTCGATCGCCAGCGTGCCGAGGCGGCGAATCACCTGCATGCCAGTGACGAAACGGATGTAGTTGCCCAGCAGCGACCGGACCTGCATCTCCTCGCGCTTCCGGTCGAGCACGCCCTCCATCCGAGACAGGTATCCACCGAGGTGACGCTGAAGCGCAGCTTCAAGCCACTCCCTCTGCTGTTCGGACTCGAGCGGCCGCCACTCGGCTTCCTGCGCGTGGAAATCCTCGAGCACCTCATGGAGGAAGCCGCCGCGTTCCATCGCGACCGACCGGGGCTCCTCGATCAATCCCGGATGGTGGTTGTACCAGTAGAGGCGCGGGCACTTGAGATAGTCGTTGAGCGTCGTGGGGCTGAAGTGGTCGATCTCGACGGACTCGGGGTTCCGGCCGTCGCCGTACGGCTCGTACGGCTCTCCAGAATCCCTGCCGGTGAGAAAGCCGGGGTCCAGGCCGAGTCTCGCAGCACGGCTGATCGACGATTCGGTGAGAGCGCCCGGGAGAGAGGCGAGGATGACCTCCGCCTCTCGAGCGAGGAGCACGTCAGAGGGTTCGAGGCGGGCCGAAGCTCTGGTGAGCTCGCGGACCTCGGCCTGCGGCGCCGCCAGCTCCAGAAAAGCGGACGGCCCCGCCTGGCGCAGGTATGAGTCGGCGAACGTGAGGTAGAGCCGGCGCCGTGCCCGAGTCATGGCGACGAAGGCAAGCCGCGCCTCCTCCGCCAGGTGTCCGTCGGGATCCGACGGCCACGAGGGCATGAAGCCAACCTTGAACGCCTCCAGCCAGGCGCGATCGTCTGCGTCGAGGAGCGGATGCGGGCGAGCGGCAAGCGGGAACAGCCCATGCGCGAAGCCCGAGCAGAAGACGATCTCGAACTCGAGGCCCTTGGCCTGATGGACGGTCATCACCTGAACCGCATCGCGGGTCCCCGAGGCGGCTTCCGCGTCGTCCGCCGCGCCGGCGATGATCGTCTCCAGCGAACCCGTCATGTCTTCGAGCCGCGGCTTGACCCCGTGGATTCGCTCGTGGACCACCTCAAAGGCCTGCAGGCCCTCGATGGCTGAACGCAGGTCCGCGATCGACTCAGCCCGCTGGTCGGGTGGCATGTCGAGGTCGAGCATGCGGCGCAGCGCCCCGTCTTCCACGAGAACCGAATAGGCGAGGCTCGCGATCGGCAGCTTCGCCGCGCGCGACTCCAGGTTGTGACGGGCGCGCATCGCGCCGTGAAGGCTGTCCAGCTCCGCCTCCGTCAGATAAGGGAGGTAATCCGGCGGCACGGGCTCTTCGGTTGGCGCGGCGTCGCCCCAGGGCAGCGGGTAGCGCTGCGGATCGCGAAAGGCCAGCACGTACATCAATCGTCTGACCACGCGCAGGAGCGGGCGGCTCCTCTCACGCCCGTGCGCCCGGAGCCGGCTCACTGTATGGGCCCCGACTCCGCCGAGGCTCGAGGACAGCGCGCCTTCGAACGCTGCCGAATCGTCGGGACGCCGGAGCGATTCCAGGTAGCCGATGAGAAATCGAACGACCTCATTGCGTACCGTGGCCGCCGACCCTCTGACCTCGTATGGGAGACCCAACGCCCGCAGTGCCTCCTCGAACGGCGCGCCCAAAGACGTGGTGCTGCGCAGCACGATGGCGAAATCGCTGAGTTGCAGACCCGGCTGCTCCACCAGCAGCCGCTTGATCTCGCGCGCGCAAGCGAACGCCTCGTCGACGGGATCTGCCTCCCGCAGCTGAACGATGGCTGGAGCCGCTGACTCGCTGGATGCATGCAGGGCGCGCGCCTCCCGGCCTGGCTGTGTGGCGGCGAGCAGACGCTCACCCGCGTCAAGCGCCTGCTGAGAGGAGCGTCGGCATTCGTCGAGCCGGACCACGGGCGCTCCGTAGGCGACGCCGAAGTCCTGGCTCAAAAGGCGCGGCACCGTGCCTCGAAATCCGTAGATGGATTGGTCGGGATCCCCAACCACCACTAGGTGTGGTCGCTTCTCAGGAGGGGCGATGAGCTTAAGCAGGAGGAACTGTGCCGGGTCCACGTCCTGGAACTCGTCGACGAGCACGAGCGAGAACTTCGACTGCATGAGGGCCTGGACCCGCGTGTTTGACTGAAGCAGCTCCACGGCGCCCGCGATCAGGTCCCGGAAGTCCACCATCCGGCCTTCCTGCAGCCTTCGCTGATAAACCTGGTATGCGGCGGCGAGCGACCTCAGGCGTTCGCTGCCCGTCGCCTCGGCCGCCAGCAATAGCGGCGGCGGATAGACAAGGTTCTGCTTCATCAACGCGACGAAGGCGAGCAGATCGCGCGCGAACGTGTCAGATCTGCGCACGCCGTCGAGCTGGCCGAGCGCCGCCGGATCTAATTCCGCGAGGACGCTGCGCATGACCAGCCATTCCTGGAAGCCGTTGAGCTGCAGTCGCTCGCGATTCGGGGCGTGCTCGCGGAGCAGGCGGGCGCAGAAGCTGTGGAAGGTCGAGATCCAGGCTTCCCCATAGTCGTCGTTCAGCCGCTCGTCGATCCTCCGGCCGATCTCCGCCGCGGCGCCGCTGGAGAAGGTGAGGACCAGGATCTCGTGGCGACCCGCGACGCCTTCACGCACCGCCTGCTCGTACAGGTCGACGAGCGCATGCGTCTTCCCGGTGCCCGGGCCGGCAAGCACGCGAAGTGGTCCGTCTATTTGATGAATGTCGAGATGCACAGTCTTCTTATGTGGCGCGGGCTTCCTGATTATGCGGGCGTCCGTCTCCAAAGGTCAGCCCGACCCGTGAAGCCCATGCCGTTGCGGCAAGGCCGAGAAGCAGGGCCAACTCGAGGACCGGCCAGCGATTCAACTGGGCTCCGACGGGAGTGAGCAGCACAAATGGAGACGCGGCCAGCCAGCCGAGGGCGATGGGCGCCCGCCAGCGGGCGGTTTCGCGCGAATCCCACACCAGGAAGACGGCGGCGGTCAAAACGCACAGGTCGGAAGCGTGCAGGTACGGCGAGACGACCAGCGCGCCCACCGCCCCGAGCGCCAGGACCAGGCGCGCATCGTCGCGGAGGCGGTATGCGGTGACGAGCACCGCCACCACGATCACGCCTCGAAGCAGCACCAGAGGCCATCCCGCAACCCCGAATGCGCCATGAAGCGTGACGTAGTCGGCGCCCCTGGGCAGAGAGGTGACGAGCTGGTCCGCGTATGCGGACATCCCGGACGCGCCGACCGACACCAGCGCGACCACAGCGATGATCGCCGAGGCCGCGAGCCACGTCGCGAACATCCGATAGCGTCCTGCGGCAAGCACCACCAGCGGCACGAGGATCGCAGTGTTGGGTTTGAGCAGGATCACCGTCAGGGCGAGCCCGGCAGCGACGTCCCGACGGTCTTGTCCTAAGCGGGAGGCAACGAGAAGGCCCGCCGCCACCAGCGGAACGACCTGGCCCAGATCGATGGCGTGCACCACCCACCAAGGCGACAGCGCGCCGGCCACGGCCAGCCACCTGTTCAAGCCATGGGCTGAGCTCGCCCACGTGAACGCGAGGGCGAAGAGGGCGAGGACGCAGACCGCCCAGATGGCGTAGGCGGCGTTGAAGGGCAGCGGCGCCAGGAGGGCCGCGAGCCAGGCCACCGGCGGCGGACTGAGGTAGGGCTGGGCCGAGAGGTTGGAGGCGAGCCGCCGCTGCTCAGCGGCCACCAGGGTCTGATCGTAAATGTGCGACCACCCGTTCTGGAGGCCAACCCGAGCCGCCGCCAGGTACGTGTGGAAGTCGATGCCGATCGCGTCGTGTCGATGGAGCACATCGACGCTGAGCGCCACGAGCGCAACCGCGAGACCCACCCACGACAGGCGCCGCCAGGCCGAACTCACCGCTCGACGTTAACCCACATCTCTATATTCCCTTCGCATGGCCCCGCGCGAGCTCGTGTCGCCTGCGCTGCACCGGCTGCCGCGGTTCGTATGGGCGGCTCTGGCCGGCGTCGCGATTCTTCTTGCGCACGCGCCGTCCTTCGCCCACACGCTCCTCGACGGCGACGAGGCCATCTACGGATCGATCGCCGCCCTGATGAACATGGGCGACCCGCTCTATGGCTCAGGCGGGGTGGACAACAAGCCTCCGGGAGTCTTCTGGGTGTACGCCTTGACCTTTCGGGCCTTCGGCACGTATCAGATGACCGCGGTCCACGCCGTGGGCTTCGCCGCGCTCGCCGCAACATGCTGCTTGATCTTCCTTCTTGCTCGCAGCCTGGCCGGCACGCGCGCAGGCCTGCTCGCGAGCCTCTTCTATGGCGTTCTCACCGCGGCGGGCAATCCACGCTTGCTCGCTTCCAACACCGAGATCTTCATGATGCTGCCGCTGGTCGCTTCGGTCCTGCTGACGCTGAGGCGCCAGTGGTTCTGGTCCGGCGTCCTGATGGTGGCGGCCGGAGCCTTTCGCCAGTCGGCGGCCATCGATCTCGTCCTCAGCGGCTTCGCCATCCTCTGGTTGGAACCAAAAGGATCCCGGTGGCATGCTGCCGCCCAACTGGCCGGCGGCTTGATCGCCGGTCTGGCCGCTGGAGCGGCGGCTGTGGCGGCCACGGGTTCCCTCGGCGGTTTCTGGCGCTGGACGGTGGGCAGCCTTTACGGATACGCCTCGAACAACTGGAACCCGGGGCTCGTCTTGAGCCGAGCTCAGGACAGCCTGGTGCCCTTCGTCTTCTACATGTCCGTGTTCTGGGTCGCCGCAGTGGCATGGGCGGTCCGTTGGCGGTCACTGGATGCGCGCGAAAGGCTCATGGTGGTTTGGCTCGTGGTGGGGATGGGGGGATCACTCGCCGGAGGTCATCTCTCGTGGCATTACTTCATTCAGGCGATGGGGCCGCTCGCAGTGCTGGCGGCGATCGCCTTCGATCGCATCCACCTGAGAAGACTGGCGGTGGTCGCTGCAGCGGCGGGCATCCTGATCCCCGCAGCAGCGTGGTGGTCCTACGACATGCGGGCGGACCCCCTGACTTACGACAGCACGCCTCCGCCCCAGGACGTGGCTGTCGCCGCTTACATCCACGACCACACGGCAGCGTCAGATCGTGTCTTTGTCTGGGGAGTGTGGCCGGCGCTCTACGTCGAATCGGATCGAGTCATGGCGAGCCGCTTCCCCGGGTTCCTTCGCGGTTTCGCTCGGGGATCAGGGCTGCCGCCTGACAACTGGGACACCACGCCTGATGTCTGGCCCCTGCTCATGGCGGACCTTGCAGCCAACCCGCCGGCCCTCATAGTTGACACAGCCCCGGCCGGCTGGAGCTCATTCACGGACTACCCGATGAGCGACTATCCGGTGCTGGCGACCCTGGTCGCCGCCCGATACCACCAGGTGGCGACGATCGACGGAGTCGTCATTTACGCACGGAACGGATCTAGCCAGTTGTCGGGCGCGGCCTGACCGGGCGCTTGATCTCGCGGATCCTCGGCTCGCCTGCGACGATCGACATGACGCGATCGAAGAGCGCGGGGGCATCCGGCCCGTCGACCGCGGCCGCAAGACGCACGTAAGCCGCCGCGCCGTCGGGGAGAACGATCGTCGGCGTTCCGAACACGCCGTGTTGCTCCACTCCCGCGCGGTGATCGCGAGCGAGCGCGTCCAGGATGGTTGGATCGTCCAGGTCGGCCCGAAACCTCGCCATGTCAAGGCCGAACTTCGACGCGATCGACTCGACGACTGGGATGGCGTCGAGATCCAAGCCGTCTCGATGCCTGGCATTGAGCAGGGCGAAGTGGAGGTCTTTGAATCGACCCTGGCGGCGAGCGGCCTCGGCCGCCTGGAACCCCAGACGTCCTGCCACTCGCACGTTGGCCGGCGCGCCCCACACGGTCCACCCGTCATCCTTGGAGTTCACCTGCGTCAGCGAGAAGTAGCGCCAGCCGACCTGCGGCGGGTGTGCTGACGACGATGCGATCGCGGTGAGCAAGACCGAGAGGCGATAGACGTATGGACACTG
This sequence comes from Candidatus Dormibacterales bacterium, assembly GCA_044450465.1. Lineage (GTDB taxonomy): Bacteria > Chloroflexota > Dormibacteria > Dormibacterales > Dormibacteraceae > JBIOJB01. The sequence goes on from JBIOJB010000016.1 coordinate 36,842, forward strand.
ATAGTCATAGAAGACGTCGAACTCGATGAGCTCAGGTTCTGCCATTCATCCAACTCGAACGCGCGTTGTGCTCACGCGTATTCCCGACAGCTGGGCATGGATGCGGCCCGACCTGGCCGTCCGGCTCCTTCCGTTCGCGGCCGCGTACGCCGCGGCCTGGGTGGTCACATCACGCGCCGGGTGGCTTGGATTCGGTTTTGGCCGGCTCGGCGCCCAGCTCACGTTCGCGGCGATTGCGACGCCCGTTGCGTTCGCAGCCGCGGTTGCGGTTCAGCTCTGGCTCACTCGGCGCCGAGGAAGCCTCGCGGTGCCGGCCGGCTCCGGGGACGCATGGTTCCAGACGGCCTTCTACTGCATTAACGGGCCGCTCGAGGAAGCATTCTTCCGAGGCCTTATGCAGGGCGGTCTTGGGGTTCTGTGGAGCGCGCCCGCGGGATTTGCTATCGCTACCGTGACCTATGTGCTCTATCACCGCCTGGGTCGGTGGAGCTGGCCTGACACCCTGGCCACGACGATGATCGGAGCGCCGCTCGGGTTGGCGTTCTGGCTGCTTCCTGGACCGCCGTCGCTGCTCGGCGTCTCGATCCCTCACATCGCGGCCACGTGCGGGTTCCTCGGGCCCGGCCCCTACCTGCTGAAGAGGCTGCGCCTCCTGTGACGCGTCTCGAGCCGTGCAGCGGCCGGATTCAGTCGCGGCTGTCGCTTCCTGGTCAGGCTTATCTGCTCCGATGATTCAGCTCGACCGACAGCAGAAGCAAACCCTGGTGTGGGCCGGACTGGCCGTAGTCCTGTCGTCCTTCGGCGGCTCGATCCTAATCCTGGCCC
>JBIOJB010000017.1:0-37301 GCA_044450465.1 Candidatus Dormibacterales bacterium
AGCTGGTGGGCGGCGGCGGCGGCGAGGCACCCGCCAGCAGCGGCAGGATGTCTCCTACGGTCGTGGCGGCAGACTGACCGAGCAAGCCCACGCCCAAGGTCTCTTCGATCCCGCGCAGGGTTCCGTACTCGTTGCCGCCCGTAGCCGGCGTGCCGTGCGCGGAGCCGACGACCAGGGTGAGGACCTGCTCCGACTGCTCGCCCTCGTCAAATGTGATGATGATCCGGCCGCCGGCCGCCCACCAGCTCGAAGCCTGGACCTGGGCGACCAGGCCTTGAAGGAACGCGTCGCCCTGGGCCGGTGTCCCATCGTGCATGTCGTTCGTGGTGTTGGGCGACACCCAGATGAAGGGTGGAGCAGTACCTGAGTTCAGGTCGGATGTGAGCTGAGGATACGGCACGTCGCGGTTGCACTGGTTCGGGCTGTTCCGAACCGAGTTGAAGTACATGAAGGGGTTGTGGTTGACGTCATAGCCGCCGGGGCCGAACTGGTCGGTGAGGTCGCACGCCATGGGCATGTCCTGCATGTAGGCCTTCCAACCGATCCCGGCGGCCGCCAGCTCGTCCGTGAGCTGCGGGCCGGCGTAGGTCTTGTCCTGCGGGGTGAGGTCCTGCGGATTGTCCTGGATCGAGCCTGAAACCAAGCCCAAATAGTTGGGCTCGCTGGGATGACTCAGGTCAGTGGTGCTGACCGACCCATTCGTCGCGACCAGGTGGTTGAGATAGGGCATGTTTGCGTTGCCGACCACCGCCTCGTAGCTGGCGTTCTCCATCAGCACGATCATCACGTGAGGGGGGCCTGCCGCGTGGACAGGGCGGACCACCGATAGGGCGGGCGCGGCGCACAGGACAGCGACGCTCAGAAGAGCGAGGTGCCGGGGCACCCCGGTGATGGGTCCCCTCAGTTTCAGTGGCAAGAGGCCATCTTGGACCAGATGGCGGCCTGATTACTCGACTGTGACGCTCTTGGCCAAATTCCGGGGCTGGTCGACATCGCGGCCAAGCTCAACCGCGACGTGGTAGGCGAACAGCTGAAGGGCCACAGTGCTGAGGACCGCTGAGGCCGCCTCGTCGCCGGCCGGGATCTCGATCCGGTCGGCTGCGACGGTGTCGAGGCTGTGGTCGCCCTCGGTGACCAGCGCCAGCACCGGAGCCCCGCGCGCTGCCACCTCGTGAACGTTGCTGACCATCTTCTCGCGGGTGGCGCCGTCGGTGCAGATGGCGACCACAGGGAAGCCCTCATCGAGCAGCGCAATCGGGCCGTGCTTGAGCGCGCCGGCAGACGTGCCTTCGGCGTGCACGTAGGAGATCTCCTTCAGCTTGAGGGCCGCCTCAAGCGCGATCGGGTAATTGATACCTCGCCCGACGAACATGAAGTTGTCGAACCGGCTGTAGCGCCGGGCCAGGGCCGCAATCTCGTCGTCCCGCTTGAGGATGCCGCGAACTGCCGAGGGCAGCGCTCTCAAGGAATCCGCGATCTCCTGCTGCCGCTCCAGCGAGATCCGCCCTCTGGCGCTCGCCACACGCATGGCAAGCAGGTAAAGGGTGATGAGGTGGCCCACGAACGTCTTGGACGAGGCCACGCCGATCTCCGGGCCTGATTGCAGGTACACCACGCCATCCGCATCGCGCGCCGCAGTGCTGGACACGACGTTGCAGATGGCAAGCGTCCGCGAGCCTCGCTCCTTGGCCTGGCGAAGGCCGACGATGGTGTCGGCCGTTTCCCCGGACTGCGTGATGACCACGGTCAGCGTCTCAGGACCAATCGTGGGCCGGCGGTACCGGAACTCAGACGCGTCGGCCGCGCGTGCGGTGACACCCGCCCAGTCTTCGATTAGATACTCGCCGGCCATTGCAGCATGCAGGGAGGTGCCCATCCCCAGCAGCAGCACGTCGCGATAACTTGACAGCTCCTCATCCGAAGTCTCGTACCCCTGGAATCGGACGCGGCCCTCTGCGTTCAGCCTGCCCCTGAGGGCGGCCGTTACCGCATCGGGGACCTCGTTGATCTCCTTCAGCATGAAGTGGCGGTAGCCGCCCTTCTGCGCCTGGCTCACGTTCCAGTCCACGTGTATGACCTTGGGCTTGACGGACCGCCCATCCAGGTCGGTCACGTGGGCTCCAAGGCGCGTCAGCGCCGCCACCTCGCCCTCGCCAAGCACCAGCACCCTTTTCGTGTACGGGATCACCGCTGTGACGTCGGAGGCTAGAAAGAATTCCTTGTCCCCGAGCCCGACGACAAGAGGAGCATTCAACCGCGCGCCGACCAGCAGGTCGGGGTCGTCCATCGAGTACATGGCCAGCGCGTAGGCACCCCTGATGCGCTTCAACGCGCACCGAACGGCCGCGAGGAAATCGCCCCGATAGCAAGCCTCGATCAGGTGAGGCACGACTTCGGTGTCTGTCTCGGACAGGAATTGATGGCCGCCCGCCTCGAGCTCAGCCTTGAGCTCGGCGAAGTTCTCGATTATCCCGTTGTGCACGACCACGATCCGGCCCGTGCAGTCGAGGTGTGGGTGGGCGTTGACGACGCTCGGCTTGCCGTGGGTTGCCCACCGGGTGTGGCCGATGCCAAGCTGGCCCTTCGGCATGCTGTCCTTCAGCCTCTCGACCAGGGCCGCAACCTTGCTGTCGCTCTTTGTAGTGCTGGTCCGGTCCGTGGTGCGGTCGAGGACCGAGATGCCCACGGAGTCGTAGCCGCGGTACTCGAGGCGTGTGAGGCCGTCGATCAGCACGGGAGTCGCATCCCGCCCGCCGAGGTACCCGATGATCCCACACACCTTTCAGATCTCTTCCGGGTTCCAAGGAACCCACCTTCAGGCTAGGTGCGGCTGATTCGGTCGGCAATGGTGGAAACCGCCCACCATGGGACATGCGACCCACAAGGATCGGGAATTAGCCTAAGCCGCCCTCAGGACCGCGCAGACGACGAACCACTGGGTCGAAGTCGGGAAGCTGAATACGGTGTGCTGCTGGCCGGCTGCGCTTGAGCTGATGTCCTCCACGCCCTGCGAGCCGCTGGAGTTCTGGATTCGCTTGGCGAAGGACACCCCCTGGCTGGAGCCAGGTGTCAGTGTGCCTGGGCCGCTGGTCGCGGTCATCCCTCCAAACACCAACTCACCGCTTCCCACTGCGGCGGTCAGCCCGGAGTCGGCGGTCGCGCTGCTGCCTTTGGCCACCACCACCTGATCAAGAGGATTGACCGTTGCCACTCCAGAGTATTCTCCTGCGCCGCCCTGCAGGTAGGTGGCGCCGGTTGAGGTGATCGTGATCGTGAGGCCGGCTGGAGCAGCAGCGCTGCTCGGGCGGTAATAAAGCGCAATGTCTCCGGGCGCTGTCGGGCTGCCCCGCCAGGTCGTGGACGAGGAACGCGTCCAGGACCCGTTCACGCTGTCCGAGACACCCACCTGGCCGGGCGAGTCGTACTGGCCGAACCAGCCGATCAGGAGATCGCCCTGCGCCACCGGCCCGAACTTCAGGGTCACCGTTGTCACGCGGCTGCCGGTCGCGACGACCGCGCTCTGCACGTACTTCGGCACGCCGGCGACATGGGTCGAGGCCGAGGCCGGGGCTGACTGTGCGGAGTGATTGCCGGCCGCGTCGAAGGCATCGACCGTATAGGTGTATGTGGTCCCTGCGACTACCGTGGCGTCGGTGAAGGCCAGGGTCGTGCCGCCCGCCGTGCTCAGCACCGCACCATTGCGGTAGACCGTGTAGCCGGTCACGCCGACGTTGTCGGTCGACGCATTCCAGGCCAACGCGATCGAGGTGGACCCGCTGGCTGTAGCCGCGAGGCCAGCCGGCACCGAAGGTGGAATGGTGTCACCTGCAGGCGTCGTCACCGAGATCGGCGCCGATGCGATCGAGTGATTGCCGGCGGCGTCGAGCGCGTCGACCGCGTAGGTGTGGGTGCTGCCGGAGGTCACCAGGTCGTTGTAGGTGAGCACGGCGGCCCCCAGGGAAATCAGCGACGTGCCGTCGCGGATGACGTCATAGCCCGCAACTCCCACGTTATCGGTCGACGCCGACCAGGAGACATTCACTGAGGTTGCCGAAGCTGCGGTTGCGGTCACGCTGCCTGGCGTTGTGGGGGGAATGTCGTCATGTGTGGCCGCAGTCACCGTCGTCGACTGGGCCGAGTGGTTGCCGGCAGCATCAAAAGCGTCGACCCTGTACGTGTAGCTGAAACCGTGTCCCAGGCCCGTGTTCGCGTAGGACAGAGGCGACGCTGCGGTGGTTCCAATCATCAGGCCATTTCGATAGACGGTGTAGCCGGCGACCCCGACGTTGTCCGTCGAGGGGTTCCAGGTCAGGTCGATCTCACTGCTTGAAGCGACGTTGGCGGCCAACCCGGTCGGCGTCGTAGGAGGAGTCCAATCGGGCGTAGTCACATTAGAGGCAAGCGATTGCGCCGAGTGATTGCCGGCCGCGTCGAATGCATCGACCGTGAAGCTGTATGAGGTGACTCCGACAACCGAGCGGTCGGCATAGGTCAGAGTCGTGCCGGACACCGCGCTTAGTGACACACCGTTGCGATATACGGTGTAGCCCGTTACGCCCACATTGTCGGTCGAAGCATTCCACCTGAGGTCGACCTCACCCACCGGCCCTACCTGCGCTACGACGCCGGCAGGTACCGTCGGCGGTTGAGTGTCTGGGGTGGCCGGCGTGGTGGCGCTGATCGGCGACGACTGAGCCGAATGGTTCCCCGCGGCGTCGAACGCATCCACCGAGTACGTGTACGTGGTTGACGCCGCCACTGTCTTGTCCGCCCACGATGCCACGGTCCCGCCGGTCGTGGTCAGGACCACTCCATTTCGATAGACCGTGTAACCCGTCACGCCGACGTTGTCGGTAGAGGCATTCCAGCTCACGTCGACCTCACCCGGCGAGACCGCCTTGGCGGCGACCCCTGCCGGTACCGACGGCGGCGTCGTGTCAGGTGTGGTGATGCTGACCGACGACGACTGCGCCGAATGGTTGCCCGCTGCGTCATAAGCGTCGACCGTGTAGGAGTAAGCGGTCACGCTGGTGACTGTGTTGTCAACGAACGACAGAGCCGGCGCGGTGACGGTGGCCAGCTTCGTGCTGTTGCGGTATACCGTGTAGCCCGCCACCGCGACGTTGTCGGTGGAGGCGTTCCAGCTCAGGGTTACCAGTGGTGCAGTGCTGCTGGCCGCCGCGACGAGTCCTGTCGGAACGGTCGGCGGCTGCGTGTCTGCGTTCGCGTATGGGTGGAAGGTCGCAGCCATCGCGTACCAGTCGGTGGCGCTGCCAAATGTCGCCCGCGCGTTTTGCGCCCCAGGCGCGCTCGACAGGATGTCTTCGATGTCGACCGATCCGGAGGGTTTCTGCGCCCGCATGGTGAACGGCTGGCTTTGCGAAGCACCCGCGGTGATGCTTCCAGGTGACCCGCCTGTGATGATGCCACCGACCACGAGCTCGCCCCCAGCCGCAGCCGCCGTCGCGCCTGAATCGACCACCGCGCTGTTGCCCATCGCTATCGCCGCGCTGTCGAGGGCGCCTGTCGGTGCGACACCGCTGTAATCGCCGGCCGCCCCCTCGAGGTATGTCCCAGCGCTGGACGAGATGGTGATAGTGACGCCGTTAGGCGCAGCTGCGGCATTCTGCACGTAGAACAGGGCGAGATCGCCCGCCCCGCTGGACCATTTGGACGAAGCGCCGCGGATCCACGCACCGTTCACGTTGTCAGACACCTGCACCAGGCCGGCAGAGTCGTATTGGCCGAACCAGCCGACCAACAGGTCGCCCAAATGAACGGCCGCCGTCAATGGAAGGGTCGTGGACGCAACCTTTGAACCCGTCCCGACGACCCCGGCCTGGACAAACCGAATCCCTGGAGGGGGGGGTGGCGGTGGGGGCGGCCCGGCCTGCGTCGTTACCGGAAGCGCCGCCGATTGGGCGGAATGGAGGGCTGCCGAGTCGACAGCGTCGACCGTGTACGAGTACGTGGTCGAGGCCGCGACCGAGGCGTCGGAATAGGTTGTCGCGGTGGCTCCCACAGTGCTGCCCACCGAGGCGCCGTTGCGGTAGACCGTGTAGCCGGTGACAGCCGTGTCGTCGGTCGATGCATTCCACTGCAGCGCCACCGCGCTAGCCGTCACCGACGGTGCCACCAGACCGGTCGGAACGGTGGGCGGGATCGAATCGTTGATCGGGACCAGTTCGAACGCTCCGATATCGCAGCCTGTGCCTTGCGGCCGGCTGATACCCCGCTGGTCGGTGCTCCCGCTGCAGCCGCTCACGCTGGTCGGGATGGCGTTGGCCGCCGGGCTCGTCACCGGTAGCGCCATCGTCTGCGTCACGCCCCCATTGGAAGCTAGGGCTCCAAGCTGTGGAGCGCTGTTGTTGAGCGAATGCTGGGCCGCCGTGAAACCACACGACGAGCCGCTGTCCAGGTTGTACCCGCCGTCGATGATGGGCGGGCCGTTGCTGTTGCAGTTCTCACTTCCAACCCCATTGGCGATGATGCTCATGATCAGCGTCGTGGTCGCCGTGACCGACCCGTAGCTGTAGTTGTGGATGTCAGCACCGGTAGAGGCGGTGTTGCCGGAAAACGTGGACTGGATGAAGGTCATGGTGCCGAAGTTGTTGACCGCGCCTCCCCCGCTGCTCACGCCGGTGTTGTTGTAGAAGGTGCTGTTGGTGACCGTCATCGTGGTGTCATTGTCGATCGCACCACCCCCACCGCCGGTGTTGCCGACGAAGGTGCTCGACGACACATTCGTCGTGCCGTAGGCGTTGAGGATGCCACCGCCGCCGTAGATGTAACCGTTGTTGTTGGCGAACGTGGTCTGGCTCACCGTCGCCATGTTCTGGTTGAAGATGCTGGCGCCTTCCTGGGCGAGGTTGTTGCTGAAAACGCTGGTGGTGACCGTCAAATTGCCGCTGTTGCTGATCGCACCCCCCGAGACCCCGTTGGGCGAAGGTGACTGGTTACCCGAGAAGGTGCTGTTGCTCACCGAGAGCGTGCCGTGGTTATAGATACCGGCTCCGCCGACGGTTCCAGAGTTTGACAGCAGACCGTTGCTCAAGGTCAACGAATCGACCGTCAGGCTTCCTGACGACGCAACATCGAACAGCCGGAACGCCGGAGTTCCGGCGGCTGTCGAGCGCGCAATGGTGGCCCCGTTGCCGGCGATGGTGACGACGCCTGTGATCACCGGCAGCCCCGTTCCCTCGTCCGCCGAGTTGTTGGCGGCTGTCACGGTGTAAGTGCATGCGGCAGTGAGGGTGAGCGTGCCGCCACCAGCGACGGAGGCGACCGCTGCGACGAGAGCCGGGGTCGAGCACGCGATCGGCGTCGCGGCATCTGCGGCCTGTGGGCTCGCTAGGAAGGCAAACGCCACGAGGCTGACTCCGGCGCCGAAGCCTACCGGTCGTCGCCTCGAGGGACTCACCAGGTCACCGAACGCATCCTCGGCCGCCCAGCGTGACGTCGCTGTCGAACGGCCCGGCCGACGGCGATTGCGAACAGGCGCGAGAAGAGGCGGGTGCAGCTGGTCGCGCGCCGGCCCAGACGGGGCTCAGCAAATCCGATTGGAGCCCGCACGTGCGGGCGCCGCACACGATTGCGACGCCCGCGCTTGGAATTCACTTTCGTCACTGGGGTCAAGCTGCCCAGATCTCATTGAATGAGGAGTAGTACTGAACGCGCTGAGCGGCCAGTATTGCCACGTTGGAGGTGATAGTCACCGGGCCTCCGATGCTGCCCGGCGGGAAGCTGACGTAGGCCTCCGCACCAGCGGGGACGGACAGCAGTTGTGAGGGCGACCCCGTCAGGCTGACCGTCACGTTGGCGGTTGACCCACTCGTGTTGAGCAGATGGATGTTGTCGTTGTACATGCCCGGCGAGGCCTTGTCGTACCAGTTGATGTAGCTGGTCGTGGCCGCCTGCGCTGCGCCCTCAGTCCAGACCTCGTTGAAGCTCGAGTAGTACTGCACGCGCTGCGAAGAAAGGATCGGGTGGTCCGAGGTAACCGTGACCGGGCCCGCGATGCTGCCGCCCGGGAAGGACACGTAGCCCTCCCCTCCCGAAAGCACGGTCGCCAGCTGGTCAGGCGCACCAGGCAGGCTCACCGTGACGTGTGCGGTCGACCCACCAGGGTTGAGGAGGTGGATGTTGTCGTTGTACATGCCGGGCGAAGCCTTGTCGTACCAGTTGGAGTAGCTCGTCGTCCCCGCCTGGGACGCATTCTCCGCCCAGACCTCGTTGAACGATGAGTAGTACTGCACCCGCTGCGAGGCGAGCACCGGATGCGTCGAGGTGATCGTCACCGGGCCTCCGATGGTGCCGCCCGGGAAGGAGACGTAGGCCTCCGCCCCGGGGGCCAGTCCGGTCACCATCTGTGAAGGTGTTGAAGGCAGGCTCACCGTCACGTCGGCGCTGAGGGTGCCGGGGTTGAGGATGTGGATGTTGTCGTTGTACATGCCGGGCGAAGCCTTGTCGTACCAGTTGATGTAGCTGGTCGTCGCAGCCTGGGCAGCGCTCTGCGCCCAGACCTCATTGAAGGTTTGGTAGTACTGCACCCTCTGCGAAGCGAGAACTGCAGGCCCCGCAACCACGGTCACGACGACCGGGCCGCCGATGGTCCCCGCCGGGAAGGTCGCGAATGACTCCTGGCCGGCTGTCAGGCTGAAGGGAATGCTCAGGCCGCCCAGTCGCACGCAGCCCGTGCTGGTGGTGAGGCCCGGGTTGACGAGGTGGATGTTGTCGTTGTACATGCCCGGGGACGCCTTGTCGTACCAGCTGAAGAAGCTTGTCGAGAGCGGCGTTCCGTTGCAGGCGGTGGTCGTCGAAACGGACGTATTCAGGTAGATGCTGTACGGGCTACCGGTCCCCGACTGATAGACCAGCGGAACGATGCCTCCCGAAAGAGGCGCCAGCGCCGGCACGTGCGGGTAACGTGGCTGCGTTCCTGTGGTGGCTACGGTGACCGCGCTAGAGAACGATGTGTACGGGCTCACCAGCGTTACGTACTTGATGGCGCCGGCGACAGCCGTCGTCGTCCAGAAGACGTACACCCTGCCTAACGTATCCACCGCGCCGGCGATGTCTGGCGGGTCAGTCGCGCTGACGGTGCTGGTGTCGATGGTCAAACGGGAGCTCCAGGTGATGCCTCCCGTCACCATGGGCGTGGCATCCGGCCGGCCAAGCCAGTAGTTCACGCCGTCATAGGCTGGGCCACCGGCGTTGGTGACCGCTCGGAAGACGTGGAGGTTGCCCGTGGCTTCGTCAATGGCGATCTGCGGACCACCGAAGCTGGCCTCGGAGTCGTCGTACCCGCCATCGATCGTGTTCTCGCCCGTCCAGTTGACCAGCGACGGGTCGGCCTTGGAGTCGAGCAGCGTGCGCGAGTAGAGGTGGTTCCGCGCGCCGTAAACGACGATAGTGGCGCCGAGCTTGGCCGAGTGTCGAAGCGCGACCTGCGCGATGTTGCTCGCGACCGGCGAGTAGAACTCGATGTCCGACTCCTGGGTGTCGACCTCGCTCGTGGCATGCGTATTGACGAGCCCGGCGAAACTCAGTGTGTAAGGTCCCGTGCCAGTGACCGCAGTCAGCGCCCGGAACTCGTAGTTCGCGGCTGAATTTCCGAACTGATACATGTCAGCTACCAGAGGTGCCCCGCCGGTGACCGCGGCGTAGGTGATCATCCAGGTCGCCAGCGTGTCTGGCTCGTTCAGGAGGTGGTTGTTACTAAACGCGGCGGTGACGGCGACGTTGTAGACGGGTCCTGCCCCGTCCACGGCGGCGACCGTTCTGGTCTCCGAGTTCGCGGTTCCGGAACCGAATATGAACGAGTCACCCGCGACGGGCGCCCCGCCCATGTGACCGCTGTTGTTGTACGTGATGGTCGTTCCGGTGGTGTCGTTCTCGCCCATGGCGTGGGCGTTGGTGAGCGCAGCGACTGTCAGCACGTACGGCGTTGCCCCAGCGACGCCGGATACCGTCCGCACCTCGTCGTTGACGGTTCCCGCTCCGAATTCCATGACGTCCCCTATGGCCGGCGCCGCACCGCTGACAAGCGTGTAGCTGATCGATGTCGCCCCTGCGATGGTGGCTGCAGCAGTAGTCCCCGACTTTGCCCCGGCCACGGTTGTTGCGGCAGCGGTGACGCCGTTCTTGGCTGCGACGAAAGCGGACGTCGTTCCGTACTTGGAAAGCCATCCGGTCGCGCCCGTCTTGTCGGTGGTCCAGTTCATGAACACGCTGTCAGAGTTCCCGCCCAGCGTGTCATCCCACCACGACGCGATTAGATCCTTGCCGTTCCAGGTCACCGTTGGGTCCTGACGGCCGTTGGTCATCGCCCCCGGAATCGAGTGGGGTGCTCCGAAGCTGAAGGTTCCGTTGTACGTGGCGTAGACGATCTGCTCGCGCAGGACCCCGCCATACAGCTCGTTGCCGACCACCTCCCAGATTTCGGAGGAGCTGACACCCGATAGAACGTAGAAACTCACCTCGCTGCCGTTGGCGACGGTGTCAACCTGCGTCACGAGGGGTGACGTCTCCGGGCTCGTAACGTGCTTGATGATGACCTGGGTCCCATCGAAGTAGCCGACCAGCAGAGAGCCGTCGTAAAGGTAGGCCACCTTGTCCGCAGCCGAGTGCTGGTAGGCCATGGCGTGCGTCGAGGTTCCAACGATCGTGTCCGTGATGACGACGGCTGCTGCCGGCGGCGCGCCGCCTGCGACCGAAAGGCTGCCGGCGAGTAACGCACCCGCGGCGGCTAGACGCATGTAGCGGCCCAGGCGGGGCGCGACCCGGCGCGAGATGGCTGAACTAAATCTCATGACCGACTCCCATAAGGCACAGTTGTGCGGGGTAGCAACCTCGCGACCTTAAGGCCGCCTCGGACCCAGGGTCAATCGGTATATGTGTCCCGCCGAAACGATGTCCCGAACGCGACCGGGACATCCGCCCACACGGAGGGTGAAGAATGCTCAGGATCCGGTCGAGGCACCGCTCAGGCTCTCGATCGCGGGCTGAGCGCCGCCGGTGGGAGCCATCGAACGCGTCACCTTCAGGTACCAAAGGACGAGAGCTACGTCGGTGGTCAGGTAGGCGGCACTCGAGGCGATCGCGGCCCCGATCGCGCCCAGGCGTGGGATGAGGATGATGTCGAGCGCGAGCGTCACGATCAAACCCGTTGCGGCGGCAAGCGAGTTGAGACCGGGTCGCCCGCGACCGTACAGAAAGGCGGTGGTGACCCCTGCGACACCTTCGACCGCGAGTCCGACGAGAAGAATCTGCGACGGGACGACCGCGGACTGGAACGTGGCGCCAAAAAGGAGCGGGACCACGAAGCCGGCTGCTAGTGCAAGTGGGAGTGCGATGCCGATCGTGACTGCACCGGCGCGAGGGATCAGCCGTCGAGAAGAGGAGGCCGCGGTCGCGGAATCAGACCTCGCGAATCGCGGATAGAGGACCCAGTTGGCCGCGATGGGCACTACGCGCACGACCTCCGCGTACTTTGACGCCACGGCATAGATGCCTAGGGCGGCAGGCCCGGCGATCGCCGCGACGAAGACAAAGTCGAGCCGCAGGTTGAGAAGGCTCAGCAAGCTGCCGAGCTGGCCACGAGTGCCAAACAGGTAGATGGTCCGCGCGAGGCTCAGCGAAGGTCTCGTCGGTCGGCCCAGAAATCCCCTTCGGAACAACCTCATCCAGGCCAGCGAACCAGTCGCAAGGTCCGCGAGGATGAGCGCCCCGATGATCGCTTGAAGACCGCTGACGTTGAGCGCAAGAAGGAGGCCGTAGGCCGGCAGGAACATCAGCTCTTCGAACAGGATCGTTCGGTTGCTGCCCCTCAGGTCTCCAGTGCCCTGCGCAGCCGCCTTGCCTGTGATCACGAGGAGCCGCAGCGCGACCCTCACCGCCACCCAAGCGATCAATCCCTCGGACAGATCCTTGAATAGAAACCGCTGGATCAGCGGCGCCCCTGCCACCCACAAGAGCGCGCCGACCAGCGCGCTCACTAGTCCGATGGTGAGCACCGTCGATCTCACACGCGGGTCGTCGCGCGTGGGCCCGGCCAGGAAGAACGACAGAGCGCCGGCCAACCCGCCCGAGACGATCACGGCAACAAGCCACGGGAGGATCCGTAGCAGGGCGTAGTCGCCGACCGCCACCGGACCGCCGACCCGGGCAACCCAGAGCGTGGCAATCCCGAGCGCGATCATCGAACCGGCCACGGCAACCACGTTCTCCGCGAAGGGGTGCCGCGCCCGGCTCGCTAGACGGGACAGCTTGCTCACTTGCGCCAGCCCCACACGTACAGCGCAGCGATGACCGCAAAGAGCGTCCAGACATGGCGGAAATGCTCGACCTGGTAGTAAGAGGCGGCCACGCCGACCCCGACCATGGCACCCACCAGTCCAGACATTCGCGGGAACAGCTCGGCGAACTCCGGGGACAGCGGCCGGGTGGCCGCAGTCCAGGTGCGTACGGCCAGCGAGCCGATGAGCAGGAGGAGGCCGAAGGCGCCCACGACGCCGCGCTCGACGATGGACTCGATGTAATCGTCATGGGTCTGGTAGGCGTAGGGGGCGAGCTGAGATAGCAGCAAAGGCTTGGTCGAGCCAGGTCCGAGGCCCCAAGGCACGCCCTGCTTGAAGAGGTCGATCGTCTCCTGGATCAGCCAGACGCGCTCTTGCGCGCTCTGCGAGCTCCGGCCGATCGAGTCGCGGAGAATGGGCACGCCGCTGTCCCTTGCCATTTCCTCGAGGGGCAGGTTCTGGACGATCGCGTACCCCACGATGCCGACCACGGCGGCCGCGCCCGCTGCCGCGACGAAGGGCATCGTCCCCCACGTGCGCCGCACGAACGCCAGGATCATCACGGCCGTGCCGACTCCAAACGAAAGAATTCCGCCGTTTGAGCCGGTCAAGGCCAGCCCCGCCAGCAGCGCCCCGAAAGCCACGGTTCGGATGGCGCGATGCCGCGGCGTCCGAGTCGCCATGACGATCATCAGCGCGATGAAGAAGTAGTTGGCCGCATAGTTGGGATCGCCAAACGTCAGCGAGGCCCGCACCCCGGTGCGCTCGGTGATGCCGGCCAGGCTGAGGTCGCCGGTCGCGACGGCTCCGATCAGGATCACGGCCCAGCCGAAAGCGCTCCATGTCCACGCGCGGAGGAGCCATCGGAAGGCGGCCGGTGAGCGGGCGACGTTGACGAGGACCCCACACCAGGCCAGGAGCCATAGATCCTGCACAACCGCCAGCAGGCCGGCAGCCGGCAGAGGACCGGCCAGCGCCGCGATCGAACCCCCGAGCATGAACACGGCAATGGCGAGCGCATATGGGAGGCGCAGCTCAAGACGGGTGTAGCCGACCCAGAACAGCGTGACTCCAATGCTGAGCGCGATCGGGAGGTCAACCGGCGAGACGTTGCCCGGCCCGGCCGGTTGAAGGAATGGCAGCGTCGCGATTGCGGCCATGATCGGGACCAGCACCAGCCACGGCACAGACGGCGCCGCCGTCTCCACGGAGGTGCCGGGCCAGCGCTTGGCGGTCGTCGTTGAGGCGATCATCTGAATCCGCTCAATCGGCGTGGGCCGGCCGCGGGGTCGGCAAAACAGCCGCCCGCGGAGACGCGCGCGGAGTCCGTCTGCCGGAGCCGGTTCGGAGTTCCGCCCCTTTCAGGCTTCGATCTTGCGCTTGCCGGCAGACGCCTGCCAATAGGCGGAGGAGGAGTCCGTAGGACCTCGGTCCCACGAGCCTCGCGTTCGATTGCGGCACGAATCGGGGTGCTGCTACGCTGCCGAGAGTTGTCACCAACCGCTCGCTGGGCAGCCAGGCCGATGCTGCTCTTGTTTCTCGCCGCAGCTGCCTGCACGCCCTCGCATTCGTCGCCCGGTGCCAGCCCCGCCGCAACATGGGTGCCATCGAGCTTCGTCATGCGAGGGGTCTACGGCCGCGACACCACCTGCCAGCCGCCCGCCTACAGCGATGACAACGGCTGCTTTTTCGGATCGGGGCTGGCCAACATCAAAGCTGCCGGCTTTAACACGGTTCAAGCCCAACCGTATGCGGGCGCGCTTTCCGCGATCGACGCCCTCGGCCTCAAGGCTATCGTCTGGGTGGGAAGCTGGCAGAAGCACGCCTGCACCTGGGATCTCTCTGATGCTCAGCTGACGGACACGATCAATTCGATCAAGGGCAACCCTGCGATCTTGATGTACTACCTTGCAGACGAACCGCTGCTTTCGGCATGCCCGAGGGCGCCGGCGGCGTTCGCGGCGCGCACTGCCCTGGTGCATCAGCTCGACCCGGGCTCTCGCACCTTCACCTTGCTCCAGGACTGGGACCAGGGGCCGGTGAACTACGCCGCATGGAAGGGCGCTGTCGACGTCCTCGGTTTCGACCTCTATCCGTGCAGCTTTAAGAATGGAACCGACTACTCGGCCGCTCCCAAGATGCGCCAGGCCTGCGATTTCACCAACGTGCTCGACGCCAATTTGAAACGCATCGAAGCGGCGCACATCACGGGCTACATCGGGGTGATGCAGGACTTCCAGGATTGCTATTACGAGATGCCGACCAACAGCGACCTCCGGACCCAGATTCAACACTGGCAGAAACTGGCCATTCACCTGGCCGGCTATCTGGTCTTCTCGTGGAACTTCACCGGAAACCCGTGCACTTACGGCAGCCTCGGGAAACAGCTGGACAACGTTCCGGGCAACGTGGCCGAGCTGGGCTACGAGAACATGCATTTCTTCCCGAGCGCCTAACAAGGCCTGGACCGACCGGTCAGCCGGCGCTGGCGAGCTGGTCAACCGCCTGCCCACCGGCGGGCTGGGTCCGGGAAGGATGTTGCACTTCAATTGCGTCGCTGGACGCCGCCGGCTCGGGTCCGGGCAGGATGCCCAGCCTCCGCGCCTCCGCAAGCTCGGGTGGTTCTGCAAACGTGCGCTTGCCCAGTGTCGCTGCGGCGATCACGTACAGAGTTCGGATGATGATCTTGAGGTCACTCAAGAACGAGGCCTGCAGCACGTAAACGACGTCCAGGGCCAGCTTGACCGGCAGGACCCGATGGACGTAAGCGGCTTCAGGGTCGGGGCCGTCCAACAGCACCTCGCCATGCGTGAAGTTGTAGAGGCTGCCAGGGCTGGCGAGCCCAGGCCGCACCTCGAGGGTGGCGCCGTGCTCAGGCCGATACCAGGCTGCGACCAGGCGCGGATCCTCGGGACGCGGGCCGACGAGGGCCATGTCGCCCCGCAGAACGTTGAAGAGCTGGGGAAGCTCATCGAGCTTGGTTCGCCGCAATAACTGTCCCAACGGATACACACGAGGATCGGCACTGCCGGTGATGGCGCCTCCCGAGTCATCCTCATGCTGGACCATCGTTCGGAATTTGAACATCGAGAACGGCTTGGCATGCAGGCCGAGGCGGCGCGCGCGAAAGATCGCCGGGCCGGGGCTGCTGACGCGTATGGCAAGTGCGATCAGAAGCATCACCGGGCTCAGCACCAGCAGCGCCGCGGCTGCGGCGCAAACGTCAAAGAGTCGTCGACCCATTCCGGACCACCCGCCTGACCGTCATGAACACCTCTGCCGCGTCCATACAGGCCTGCGTGCCCCAGCTGTGCGCGCGGTAGCGAAGCGCCTGCAACGAACGTGGATGGGGATACTCCCGAATCTCGCTCTCGTAGCAGGACATCGCCTCCACCTTGGCGTCGAGCGTCGCGCTGATATCGACCCAGGTGTCAGGGACGAAGGTCCGCGGATATGCCCATTCGGTGCTGCTGGCGGTGTCAAACGCATAGATGAGCTCGACGAACTCCTCGGTGGGCCTGGTGGCCACCAGCAGGGCTTGAAAAACCAGGTGGTGATCCCGGTTGACGTCTCCCCCAAACTGGCCGTAAACAACCTGCGGACGCACCTCGCGAACGATCGGCTCGATGCGGCCGATCACCTCGGTCAGATTGATCGTGTCCAGCCGCTGATCTGGAAAGCCGAGCAGGCGAACGTCCTTCACCCCGAGGTGACGCGCCGCGCATTCCATGTGCGATCGCTGGCCGACCCCGTTTGGTCCGTACCGCAGTGATTCACCCTCGCAGACGATGACCGACGTCACGCAGTCGCCGGCCTGGGCATGCCGGGCCACCGTGCCGCCACAACCCAGCAGCTCGTCGTCGGGGTGAGCGGCGATCACGAGGACCCGCCTTGGACTAGTGGCCATCGTGCCAGCACCATCCCGCCCAGCTCTGCTCGCTCAGCTGCCGGCCCTTCAAAACGCGGCCGTCCTCAGCCTCGACCTCGAGCACGGTGACCGCCCCCTCGCCGCACCACACCAACTGGCCGCAGGCTTCTTCCACAGGGCTCACAACAGGCCCGATGACCTTTCCGGGCGGTCCATCCGACACCGCCAGCTCGGGCAACAGCGCGCAGGCCCAGATGGTCCAGCGCTGCGCGTCCAGCCAGCTGAACGCGCCGGGGTACGGTCGCGTGAGTGCTCTGACGAAGTCGTAGACGCCAGTGCTGCCGACGGACCAGTCCAGCTTGCCGTCCGCCGGCCGCCTCTTCGCCAGCAGCGGCTCTTCCAAGCCCGGCTGCGGAGTACCCGGCCGCTCACCTGCGAGCAGCTTCGGAATCAACCTCAGGATCATGTCGCGATTCGACAGGGCGACCTGCTCGTAGATGGAGGCGCAGCTGTCATAGGGCGTGATCGAGATCCTGGTCATGTCGATCACGTCCCCGCCGTCGACTGAATCGCCAAGCCACAGCAGCGAGTTCCCCGTCTTCTGCTCGCCTCTGATGAGCGCCCAGTTGACCGGCGCTCGCCCGCGGTTGTGCGGAAGGAGCGAGGCGTGCGCGCCGATGACGCCGACGCGGATCAGGTCCCTGGCGGCCTGTTTCACGAGCTGCGTCCAACCGATCACGAAGGCGACGTCGAGAGAGAGCTCGGCCAGCTTTTTTAGCCCTGATTCAGCGTTCAGGTCTTCGACCTCGAACACCGGGATGCCGAACTCCCGACCGATCGACGTGTAGTCGGCCGCACCGCTCATGCGAGCCGCGGCGGCCGGGGCGAGCGTGACGATCCCGGCAACAGGAAACCTGCGTTCAAGAACCGCGCGCAGGGCCGGCACTCCCTCCATATGGGAGCCAATCCAGCCGATCCTCATCGCAGGTTCCTTGGCGACGGCACTCATCTCTGCGCTGCCTCGAGACCCAGAGCGAGCGCAAAAGCTCCCACTGCCAATATGCCGGCACCCCAAAAGGCTGCCGTCACCAGCCGGCGCATCGCGGCGCGACGCCTGCGATTGTGGATCAGGCGCAGCCTGAGCTCCAATGGCTGGCTGCCCTGCTTCAGATCACCGGTGGCCGCCGCATCGTGGACGCGCAGCTCAGGTCTCCCGTTGATTGGGGTCGTTTTGATCTCCATGACACCTACCGCCCTAGTTCAAGACCGCAAACGGCCGCAAACGGGCCACCGGCCTGACGAGGTGGTTGGCCACCAGAATCCGCAAACCCTCGTTGACGCCCTTGTCATCGAGATGGGGAACCATGGCGGTGGAGGTGTCCTTGTATCCGAACCTGATCGTGGTATGGCCTTCTGGGTCCCGGGATGACAGCCCTCTCTTCTGAAAGTCCGAGATGATGCTCCCCGTGCCGTGGGAAGCCGAATACAGCGATTGATCGGCACCCTCGGCAGCCACACATAGATAGGACGAGGTGCGGTTGGTGCCGGGAAGCAGCAGCGGCATGCCCGTGCGGGCGAATACCGGGTGCCCGGCCATCTTGGACGCAGGAAACGCGCGGGCGCTGTTGTGGCGGTGTACGATGGCCGGCCTTCCGCCGATCTCCTCGTCGTAAATCGTGTTGTGCGGGGAATCGACGATGAGCTTCATGCCGGCGCCAAACCACTGGCGAGCCAGCCTCCGCAGGGTCGAGTAGGTGGCCTGGCGGTAGGCAAACCCGTAGTTCATCGCGACGGCGTTGGCCAGCATCAACCGTTCGCCCTCTTCGCTGTGCCGCGGGACGGGTGGGCATCCGCCCGAGAAGTACAGGCGCATCCGTTCTCGGAGCTGGCGCGGCGATCGCACCGACGCAAGCTGGTAGAGCGGCTTCTGCACGGCCATCACGGTGCGAAGTGCACGTGAACCGGCCAGTCGCCGTCCGAACCGTGCTCCCATCTGGATGTTGAGGACTCCATCTCCGCCGTGGTACTGGAGCGTGACCTGTCCAAGTCGCACCCCAAATTGGGCGGCCACCTCCGCGTCGAAAACCTCTTCGACCTTTTGGAGCTCAACGAAGTGAGTGCTGGGGCCAACGGTTCCAAAGCGGATGCGCGACAGATGCGTCGCCATCCATGAGACCTCTCGCCGAACCCTTTCGACCCCACCATAGGCGTCGACGCTCATGCACCCACCCTCTTCGATGCGGTCGAGCTCGGCGGGATCCAGGTCGTAGCGGTCGACTGCAAACCGAGCGCCCTCGACTGCGCATCGAATGACCTCGGCCGCGGATAGCACCGGGTTGTTCTTGGGTGGAAACGGATATGTGGCGCGAATGTCCTCGTAGAAGTGGTGGATCGCATCCTCACTCGGAACGGCGACATCCAGACCTGCGAGCGCCATTCCGCAGTTGAGCGCAGCGCTCGTGAAGATCGGCCGGATCATTTCGCGCGTAGCCACAGCGATGCTCGAAGGCATCTCCATCAGGCGCTTGTGATAGAAGTCGGGCAGAACCGCAGGCGGGGCGGCGAGGTCGACATCCTTGATGCCCCGATGCAGCAGCGCCAGCGAGTCTCGGCGAGCGGGATGGGCTTCGCTGTCGAAGATCCTCGGCTGCTCGGTCCACGACGCATCCGAGCGGACTGCGCCTTCGTACGATCGAGCCACTGCGTCAGAGCTCATACCGCGGCCTCCATCTGGCTCAGCAGATCGGCCAACGTGACGCCCGGTCGGCTCGCCAGCATGATCTCCACGGTGGGCAGGCGATCAGCAAGCTCCCGGGCCACCGACTCGACGGGCGCGTGGAGTGGCCCCAGCTCGGTTCCCGCCGTGAGCGTGGCCGCGAATGCCCAGTAGCGGCGCAACTCCCCGGCCACATAGGTGCCGGTGGTGAGCGATCGGGCCGCCGCGGCGCTCCCGCACGAGCGGAGCTGGGCCGTTTCGTTGTGGCCGCGACGGACCACCACGACCAGGTTGGGAACCAAATCCGGCACGCGGCCTGGCAGTCGAACCTCGGCGCGCCCGTGAGGCATGGAGCGGCCGGTGCCGGCCTCGATGCGCATCGGTTCGACAAGGCCCCAGGCGGTGGTTCCGTCGCTTACACAGAGATTGTCAGAAGTTGCGTTGCCGCCGGCGGCCAGCTCCTGAGCCATCAGGGTGGATTTGCCCACCCCGCCAGGTCCGGCAAGGAGAGGGCGGAGATCGCCGACGGTGCAGACGGAAGCGTGAAGCGGAGCTCGGCCCCGGATCGACGCCCGCCACAAAGCTGGATACTGGATGAGGACTGCACGTGCGAGCAGGATGAACCGCGTCCTGAGCAGCCAAGCCGCCGCGTGGCTCCGCATGCGCGGACGCCAGCGATAGGTGAACTCCATGTCGTCTGGTGTGCAGCGCAGGTGGAGATCGAAGCCGGACGAGCAGACGTCCTCCATCACCACCTCGTCGCGCTGCCTCCAGGCGCCTCGCGTCAGCGGCTCCCACCCGTCGATGTCGAATGCACGGCTGGTAGCCTCGACTTCGACCAAAACGGTGCAGCCTTCGGCATCGCCTTGACGAAGCTCGCCCGCCGCCGCCTCGTCGATCAGCTCGTGAATCCACGTGATAGCGCAATTGACCTGTAGGCGCTCACCGCCGGTCTCCAGCACTGCGTTCATGTCTAGGCGACCAGCCGCACGGCCCTGCGGACCACGCGAGCAGAGTTCATGAGAGCGAGCTCGTATGTCTCGGATAGGTCGCGGCCGAGAACCTCGGGATCGAAGCGGTCGCCGAGCTGGGCGCGGGCGGCACGCGACATGCGCAGACCTTCGGCGGGGTGATCCAGCAGGTAAGCAAGCGCCCGGCCGAGCTGCGCCGGCGCCCCGGGCGGCACCAGAAGACCAGTTCGTCCGGGCACCACCACCTCGGGCACCGCGTTGACCGCGGTCGCGGCGACCGGAATGCCGCAGGTCATGGCTTCGACCACCGAACACGGCAGCCCCTCGTACAAGCTTGAGAGCGCGAAAGCATCGAAGCCAGGCAGCAGGGCACCGACGTCCCGGCGCTCGCCCAGCAGGACAAATCGCCGGCTCAGGTTGCGGCGCTCGATCAGCCTCACCATTCGTTCGCGAAGTGGTCCGTCGCCGACCCAGACGAAGTACGCGTTCGGGCGATCCATGGCTTCGAATGCGGCGACCATGTCCCCCGGTGCCTTCTGCGGTGCAAGCCTTCCCACGGTGCCCACCACCTTCGCGTCCTCGGGCAGGCCCATGAGTCGCCGCGCGGCTGCGCGGTTGGCTTCAGAAAGCACGGGAATGTCGAGCGCGATAGCGCTCGCGATGGCCCGAACCCGTTCAGACGGGGCGATTCGAAGGCTGATCGCCTGGGCGGCCACAGCCCCACCCACCGCCAGGAACTGGTCGGTGATGCGGCCCAACCTGCGCTCGATCTCGATGTAGGCCGCCCGCACAGGTCCCAGCTGAAAGTCATGGAACGGAAAGCCATGAAACGTATGGACGATGGCCGGCACCCCGACTCGGTGCGCCGCCACTCTTCCCAGAGCGCCGGCTTTGGCGCTGTGGGTGTGAACGATGTCAAAGCCACCGTCACCGAGAGCGGCGGTGAGCTCTCGCAGGGCGCGCGGATCCTCGCGCAGGTTGATCTCCGGGCGCATGTGCTTGAGCCGGACGGTCTTGATGCCGGCCCTTTCCGCCTCGGCGAACAACGGGCCGCCGTCCGCCGAGAAAACGGTCACGGAATACGTCTCCCGGTCGAGCGCCATCGCGCCCCGAAGGGCGACACCGCCGGCACCGGCGATAAAGCGGGTGATCACCACAGCCACGCGTCGCAAGTTAGAAACCGTCCGGGTAAGGCGCGACCAATGTGGCGGAGCTGGGGGCGGGTATCTTCGTGAACCCAGGCAGGAGTGAGGCTAGGTGCTGGCGCACCAAATCGCTATGATTGGCGGAGGCCGCTTCAATCAGCTGGTGCACAGTGAAGTCGAGGTCTACCGGCGGCGGCGCCGCCCGTGTGGCCCAGATCTGCGGATGTTCCGTGCTGAAGCGCTGCTCAGCCTCGCTGAACAGTGTCTCATTGAGCTTCTCTCCGCCTCGGAGGCCGGTGAAACTGATCTGGAAGTCTTCTTTAAGCAGATTGATCTCGGCCGCGTAGTTGTTGACCAGATCGACGATCTTCACGGGTTCGCCCATGTCGAGGACGAAGGTCTCGCCGAGCTCGGCCATGCTGGCGGCTTCCATGACGAGCCCGACGGCCTCCTCGATGGTCATGAAGAAGCGAGTCACGTCGGGGTGTGTGACTGTCACCGCTTCGCCGTTTTCCATCTGTTCGGAGAGCACTGACAAGAACGAGCCACGGCTGCCGAGGACGTTGCCAAAGCGGACCGACGCAAACCTGGTTTGACCGCCGGAGTGAGACTGCACGATCAATTCGGCAACCCGCTTGGTGGCGCCCAGAATTGAGATCGGATCCGCCGCCTTGTCAGTTGAGATCAGGACGAAGAGCTCGGCACCGTTTGCGGCTGCCGCTTCGACGAGATGCTTGGTGCCAAGCACATTGGACTTGACGCCTTCACACGGATGCTTCTCGAGAAGCGGAAGGTGCTTGTGCGCAGCCGCGTGGAAAATGACCTGGAACTGGTGCTCAGCGAACAGCTGACCGATTCGGTTGCCATCCCGGATGTCGGCGATGATGAGCTCGTCGCTGTCCAGCAAAGCCTGTCCGTCGAGCTGCATCTGGAGCCGGTGAAGGTTGGACTCGTCGTGGTCGAGCATGTGGAGCGAAGCTGGACCAAATGCCTTGATCTGGCGGCACAGCTCGCTCCCAATCGAGCCGCCGGCTCCAGTGACGAGCACTCGCTTCCCCTCGACGACCGCCCGGGATGCGGTTCGGACGACCCGCAATTCGCGCCGGCCCAGCAGACGATCCACTCGGAGCCGGCGAAGATCGCTGATGCGGGCGTCGCGCTCCAATGCAGCTCCGAACGAGGGCAGATAGCGCACGCTGACGCCGGCAGCGCTTGCCGACTCGGCCAATCTCCGGACATCGCCTGGGACCAGGGAAGGTATTGCGACGATCGCGACGTCTGCTGAGTACCTGGATGCGATGGTCACGAGGTCGCGAGTCTTTCCCAGGACCGGCAGACCAGCAGCGACCTTCTTGCCTGGATCATCGTCGAGGAACCCGATTGGAAAGAGCCCATACTCGGGCGTTCGCTTGAGATCACGGGCCAGGGTCCGACCAGCCTCGCCGGCGCCAATGATCACCGTGCGCATGCCAGAAGCCTTCTTGGTGAGACGTCGAGGCTCCGGCCGTGTTCTACCGAACGAGTTGGTTGCGACTTCGAGTGCCATGTCTCCTTACCCCACCACCGCAACCTGCCGGAGTGAACCGTCGAGATTCGCCTGCCGAATCCCGTCGATCTCCTCGCAGATCCGATCCACCATCTCGTCCGTCAGACCCGGATAGAAAGGAATTGAGACCAACGTCGGAAAGACGGCATCGGCCACTGGGAACGCTTGGCCTCGTCCGCCAGCGAGCAGCTCCTTGAAGTAGGACTGCTGATGCAGCGGGATGAAGTGAACCGAGCAGTCGATCCCACGCTCGGAAAGCTGCCTGATGAATGTGTCGCGGTCGACCCCGAAGCCGGGTTCGACACGGAGGACGTAAAGGTGCCAGGCGTGCAGCCCGTCGACGGGCCACGACGGAGTGCGCAGCCCGGTGATCTGGGAGAGCCTCCCCTCGAAAGCTCGCGCCAGCTGGGCGCGCCGCCCCTGCCATGCATCGAAATGCTTCAGCTGGCCCCGCCCTATCGCAGCCTGGACGTCGGTCATGTTGGCTTTGATCCCAGCGACGTCGACGTCGTAGCGCCAGCTTTCGCCGGGCATGTACCGCTTCCATGCGTCGCGGCTCATACCGTGGAGTCGAATCTGGCGCGCCCGGTCGGCGAGCTCCTGGTCGGCCGTCGTGATCATCCCGCCTTCGCCGATTGGCAGGTTCTTGGTGGCATAGAAGCTGAAGCACGTGGCGGCCGAAATCGTGCCGACCGATAGATCACCGACCTTGGTACCGATCGCGTGGGCCGCATCCTCGATGACATGGGTGAGGGGAAGACCTGCTGCTTCAGCCATCTCCACCACAGGAGCCGGTGCACCGGCGAAGTGCAGGACAACCATCGCGTCGACCGGGCCGGAAGAACGTACGGCCGCCGCGATCGTCGCGGCATCGGGCATCAGGGTGTCTGCGTTGATGTCGACGAGAACCGGTTGCAGCCCGGCGTGCACGATCGCGTGGACGGCTCCACAGAAGGTCATGGTCGACGTCAGCACCTTCGCGCCCCTTCGAAGACCGAGCGCGCGCAGTGATATCTCAATAGCGGCGGTGCAGGAGGCGACCGCTACCGCATGCTGAGCTCCAACGAGGGCGGCGAACTCCCGCTCAAATTCGACGACCTCGGGGCCGGTCGTGATCCAACCGGAAGCCAGCACCCTCGCCGCTGCGGCTCGAGCCTCTTCGCTGATTTCGGCTTTGGCGAACGGTATCCGGAAGGAAGCCACGGGATTCTCGGCGGCCGCGTTCATTGAGCCCCCCACAGGTCGGACCGCATTTCCTCGCTCATCTCGCCAGTGCCTTCCTTCTCGGTGTCGGATAGCACTGCCAGTCGAGGCAATGGCTTGACGGTGGCGAGCGCTGCTCTCTTACTGCGACCGGCTCCTGTCGCGATGACGCCGAGAAGAGGCCGATCACCAATAACGATGAGGTCCTGCACTGGTTCCAACTCAGACTTCCTGATGCGCTGAGGCGCAACCACCACGTAGCCTGAGTTCGGAACCTGGGCCTTGCGATATCTCGCAGGCGCGTCGTCCAAGCAATATACGTACGGAGGCTTGGCCGACCCTCGAGCGTCGCCGAGCGCTCGACGCAGTGCCTTCGCAAGCGACGGCAGGTCGGGCACGTTACCCGCCGCGATAAGCTCCACGGCCCGTATCCCGTTCGCACTCGCTGCGAGCTTCAGCCGTCGGGGCAGCGTCCCGCGACTGTCTGGAAGCCAACCCAACACAGGTACGCCCAGGGCCTTGGCGACCGCGTCGTCGCTTGTGAGAGTTGGTCGGAATGTCTCCAAAGCGGCTGAAACCACGACGCCGATCACGGCTCCTATCACCAGGGCCAACGCCAGCAGGATTGGGAGCTTCGACTGATCTGGCTTGGTGGGCACGCTGGCCGGGTCGATCACCGACGGTGTCGTGTTCGATACCGAGCCAAGACTTGCGCGCTCAGACTCAAGGACGCTTATCCGGTCGGCAAGGATTTGGGCCTCGACCCCTGCAGCCTGTGTATTCGTAGAGTTGACCTGAAGTGCTTGGAGCTCATCGTTGAGACTGCTGATCTGGGCGTCGAGCGCCGCCTTCTGGCCTGCAGGGCTAATTGCGAGGCGAGTCTGAATCAGGTTGTCCGCCAGCGCGTTGGCGATGTTTGCTGCGACAACCGGGTCGGAGTCTTGAACGGACAACTGAAGAACGCCGGACGTGCCCACGGGCACCACGGTGATGTTCGGAACCAATTTGAGCGGGTCACGGACCACGCCTGAGCTATTCAGGGCCGCCTGGATGTGGGTTGGGCTTGTGACGATCGCCTTCGCCGCGTCGGCCACGGCCGTCGCCTCGGTACCTGACGTCGGCGCCGGCGCGTCCAGAACGACGCGCGTCGACGCTGTGTAAGTGGGACCCTGAACGATGTTCCAGGCCGCGACCCCGGCGCTGCTCGCTATGACGGCTGCCAGGATCACCACCCAGTGGCCGAACAGGACACGCCGGATGACCTCTTGTAAATCCATGGCTATTCGATGACGCGTGCAGGGCTGATCATTAACTGTTAATGAGCGTATTCGAACGAGCCGTTAGTTCCAGTGGGAGAGATCGGCCCTTCAAAGAGCGCAGTCCCGGCCCAATCGGGACGTGTGATGGAAAGTGTCCCAAGACACCTAGTGCACTAGTCTCTTCCGGGCTGGGCACCTTGCCGATGCCCTCGGACTGAGTCCTGGCCTCGATAGCCTCCCCCGACCCCGATCGTCAAACGTCGACTAGGGCAACCCAGATCCTCCCGACAGGCTCACGCAACACGTCCAAGTGCTTACCGTTCGATCGCCGGAAAGACCGCACCACCAGTGCGAATTTGGCTGCTGCCGTCATTGGGTTCGTCGACTGCGAGCAACGCCGTTCAGGATTGGCTCTGGTCGGGGAGGCGGGATTTGAACCCGCGACCACTTGACCCCCAGTCAAGTGCGCTACCGGGCTGCGCTACTCCCCGTCGGAGACGTAATGGTACCTATGGCTACGAGCGGCGGCCGTAGGCAACGAGGCTTCGATGAGTCGATGTGAACCCGGCCTCGCGCAGCGTCTGGTGCAGCGCAGATTCCATGACCGGCACGCCGTCCACCTTCTGCAGCTCGACCTTCCCCGCGTTGGTGGCGAGGCGGATCAGCGCCTGCAGATGCGCCACCTCGACCGTGCCGTTGGTGAGCAGCGACCGCCCGCCGCGCTCCAGGTACAGGACGAGCCGCCCCCCATCGCTCACGCAGTAAGCCCCTGCCGCGCGAGCCATCCGGCCGTCGGTTTCCGGCCACTGCACGACCGCGCCAAATGCGCTCGCGGGGTCTGTCGCGGCGAGCGCGACGATACCGCCGCCACTGTCCCGCATTGAACGCAGGCGATCCACCGCCCCGGTAAGCGCGAACTGAGAGCCACCCAGACCTTCGACGAAGTAGCCGCGCCGGATACGCCCCGACTCCTCCATCGCTCGCAGGACCGGGTACAGACCCGCGAATCCACCGGGCCACCCCTCGGCGATCACCGCTTCGCGGGTCAGCACTCCGTGGCGCTGCAGCAGCACGCCGGCCTCGGCGTACAGGCGCTCCGTCGACTCGGCGCCCCCGCCGACCAGGTCGGCGACCAGAGACCATCTGCCCGCCGCGCGTGGCTGAGCCAGACGAGGGAGGCGCGGGCCGCGGATCGGCCGCCGCGTGACCGGACCGAGCAGCCTGAGCGGCGCAAAGGTGTCGTTGATGAGCTCACCTGACCAGACCAGGTCCCAGAGCGCGTCAAGCATCTCGTCCTCGTCACCGCCGCCGCATGCGTTGTAGATGTCGCGGAAGAAGCTCGCGCCCCGATCCCTCAAGTGGGCGCGCAGCCTGTCGTGGAGCTCGGATGCGGGTCCATCTCGGATCTCCGGCACGAGCCGAGGCGCGTCGCCGCGCAGGTACAGCGCGACCCGGCCGTCGCTCACGCCAAGCTGGCCGCGGCCAACCCACACCACCTCGCCCATCGACACCAGCTCGTCCAGGAGACGCGGGCTGTAGCCCGAGACACGGGCGGCGATCACGTCGCGCTCGATGACCGATGCGGGAAGAGCGAGGCCCTGCAGCTGGAACACAACTTCGAGGAGCCTCTCAGCCCCACCCGCCTCGACCCCGATCCCGTGCCATGCCGGCAGGAAACGCGCGAGGGCTTCGGGCGCCACCGACTCGACCTCGCGCCGAAGGGCGGCCAGCGACCGGCGACGCAAGAGACGAAGGACCTCGGGGTGGCAGTATTCCCGGCCCTCGGCGGCCCGCCTGAATTCCCCCGCCACCACATCGCCACGCGTCGCCAGGCGCGAAAGCGCTGCGCTGACCGTCGCCGTGGGTGCGCCCCACCGCTCCGCTGGGGCGGCTGTGACGAAGGGCGCATGCGTGCGAGCCCAGCGGCGAAGCAGCGACTCGAGCGGTTCGGCACCCGGCGAGAGAAACGCGTCTGGAAGGCCGACCGGCAGGCTCGCGCCGAGAGCCTCTCGGTATCGCCCGGCGTCCTCCGCTGCGATCCAGCGCAGCTCGCCGGCCAGCCTGATCGGGATCGCCCTTCGCTCCAGCTCAAGCCCCCGCAGCCAGGCTTCCGAAATCCCTCGCGCCCTGGCTTCGTCGACGGTGAGGTCACCAAGACGGACGAGAAGGTCGTGCGCCTCGTCCGCGTCGCGGGGAAAACGCTCAGGCAAAAGACCTTGAAGCTCGAGCTCGACCGCGGCGATCGCCTCTGGGTCCAGCAGCTCGCGCAGGTCTTCACTGCCCAGCAGCTCGGCGAGGAGCTCGCGGTCCAGTGTGAGCGCCTGCGCCCGACGCTCGGCCAGGGGCGAGTCGCCCTCGTACATGAACTCGGCGACGTACGAGAACAGAAGCGATGACGCGAATGGCGACGCGCGATCTGTGTCCGCCATGACGACCCGCACCTCGCGCGAGCGGATCGAGCGCAGCAGTGCAAGCAGCGCCGGCATGTCGAAGTGGTCGCTCATAACCTCGCGCCAGGTCTCGGCCAGGATCGGAAAGTCCGGATAACGACCGGCGACCTGCAGGAGGTTCGCGCTGCGCATCCTCTGCTGCCACAGGGGCGTGCGCTGGCCCGGCCGGCGCCGTGGCAGGAGAAGCGAGCGGGCCGCGTTCTCTCGG
This sequence comes from Candidatus Dormibacterales bacterium, assembly GCA_044450465.1. Taxonomy (GTDB): domain Bacteria; phylum Chloroflexota; class Dormibacteria; order Dormibacterales; family Dormibacteraceae; genus JBIOJB01. The sequence goes on from JBIOJB010000017.1 coordinate 27,663, forward strand.
AACCGCGCCGCGAACAGGGCGGACGTGGGAAGCTGCTCCGCCACCAACGCCTGCACCTCTTCGGGATCGAGGATGAACTCTTCCAGCGGCGGCGGCGACTCGACCTCCGGCAGCTGCATGGCGATGCCGTCGTCCGTCCACAGGGCCCGGACGTCAACCCCGAGCCGGTCCCTCAAACGCGACTCGAGCGCCAGGGCGAGAGGGGCGTGGACGCGGCCGCCGAAAGGCGTGTGCAGGCAAACGCGCCAGTCACCCACCTCGTCTCGAAACCTTTCGACGACAACGGTGCGGTCGTCCGGCACCGCGCCAGTGGCCGCCGCCTGGTCGTTGAGGTATGCCAGGAGGTTGCGGGTGGCGAAATCATCAAAGCCGGCACGCTCGCGCAGCCTCTTGGCCGCCGCGACTGGGGAGATGGCGCGTAGCTCGCGGATCATCTTGCCTAGAGCGGCTCCCAGCTCCGCCGGACGGCTTGGGGTGTCGGCTTTCCAGAACGCGATCTTTCCCGGCTCTCCGGGTGCGGGCGTGACGAGGACCTGCGATGGCGTGATCTCGGCGATCCGCCAGGTCGAGGCCCCCAACACGAACGTTTCGCCCACCCGGGTCTCGTAGACCATCTCCTCGTCCAGCTCGCCAACCCGCCGGCCGTCCTCCAGGAGGTTGACGCTGTACATCCCGCGGTCGGGGATGGTGCCGGCGTTGGTCACCGCCAGCCGCTGAGCGCCCGCCCTGGCGCGCACCTTTCCGGCGACCCTGTCCCAGACTAGGCGCGGACGCAGCTCGGCGAACTCGTCCGACGGGTAACGCCCGCTGAGCATGTCCAGTACGGATTCGAAAGCCTTCGGTCCGAGGTCGCTGTAGGGGTAGGCGCGGCGGACGAGCTTGCCGAGGTCATCGACATTCCAGTCGTCCATCGCGCACATCGCGACCATCTGCTGCGCGAGCACGTCCAGCGGCTTGCGCGGAACCTTGGTCGACTCGATGCGGCCCTCGAGCATTCCCTCGACGACTGCCGCCGTCTCGAGCAGGTCGCCTCGAAACTTCGGGATGAAGATTCCGTGCGAAACCTCACCGACCGAGTGCCCTGCCCTACCCACGCGCTGGATGCCCGAAGCGACACTTGGCGGAGACTCGATCTGCAGCACCAGGTCGACGGCGCCCATATCGATGCCGAGCTCGAGAGTCGAGGTGGCGACCAGACCGCGCAGGACACCTGCCTTCAGCTGATCCTCGATGAGGAGGCGCTGCTCGCGCGCGATGGACCCGTGGTGGGCGCGAAGCAGGTCTTCACCCGCCAGCTCGTTGATCCGCGCCGCGATCCGCTCCGCAAGTCGCCGAGAGTTGACGAAGACGATCGTCGAGCGATGGTCCCGGATGAGCTGCAGAAGGCGCGGATAGATCGCGGGCCAGATCGAGTTGGAAGATTGACCTTTCTCGTCCTCCACTGCGAGTCGCGCCATATCCTCGACCGGGACCACGACCTCTACATCCATCGTCTTGAGCCGCCCCGCGTCGACGATGGCGACATCGCGGCCGGCTCCGCCGAGAAACCGTCCCACCTCCTCAAGCGGGCGCTGCGTGGCCGAGAGCCCGATTCGCTGAGGTTCGCTTCCAGTGAGCGCGCACAGGCGCTCGAGGCTCAGCGCCAGGTGGCTGCCGCGCTTGGTCGCGGCCACAGAGTGGATCTCGTCCAGGATGAGCCACTTGACCGAGCCGAGGATCCGGCGGGCGGCGCTCGTGAGAATCAGGTAGAGCGACTCCGGCGTGGTGATGAGGATGTCCGGCGGATGCTTCTCCATCGATCGCCGCACCTCGGAGGGTGTGTCGCCTGTTCGGATCGCGACCGAGATCTCCGGGGCTTGCCCGCCCGCCAATTCGATGTGGTGGCGGAGGCCCACCAGTGGCGATCGGAGGTTTCGGTCGACGTCGTGCGCGAGAGCCTTCAGCGGCGAGACGTAGAGCACGCGACATCGCTCGGATTCGGGGGGGACCGGCTCGGTCATGAGCCGGTCAAGGCACCAGAGAAACGCGGCCAGGGTCTTGCCGCTGCCGGTCGGCGCCGCCATCAGGACGTGCTTGCCGGCCGAAACCTCGCGCCACCCCAGTTCCTGAACTTGAGTTGGTTCGGCAAAGGTGTCCCGAAACCAGTCGCGAGTCACCGGGGCAAACAGGTCTAGCGAGCTCCCCACCGCGAAAAGTCTGACGCGTCCCGGCGTCACAAACAAGTGTTCGTTAACGGGCAAGGCTAGGATCGTCGGGGATGATCGAAGCAGCGGAGTTTCGCGCCATCATGGCCAGCTTCCCGAGCGGAGTGGTCGTGCTCACCGCCTTCGGTCCCGACGGTCTGCCGCGCGGGCTGACCGTCAGCGCCTTCTGTGCGGTCTCGCTCCAGCCGCCGCTCGCGCTCGCCTGCATCGACAAGACCTCGAACACCCTTCCCGCGGTCCAGCAAGCGGGCGGCTTCACCGCCAACATCCTGGGCGCGGGACGCGAGAAGCTGGCCCGCCACATGGCGACGAAGCTGACCGACAAATTCGACGACATCGCATGGCGCCGGCCGGAGAGCCCGTTCGGCGGGCCCATCCTCGACCGCGACGCGGCCGCCTTTGCAGTGTGCATGCTCCGCGACACCATCGAGGCCGGCGACCACTGGGTGCTGATCGGGCTCGTCACCGAGGGTGCCCAGAGCGACAGCGTTCAGCCGATGGTCTTCAGCCGCCAGGGGTACTACGACTTGTAAGGCGCGGGTGAGGACAGATGTCCTCCCCCGCGGTACCCCTCCTCTCAAGCTCCACGATTGGCAGGCGCCTGGAAAAGTGGCAAGCGTGGTTGACGGCCGGAATGAATCCGGCCGGTGCACGACGCAGGAATCTGTTGGGAGCTGGCCGGAGCAAGTCCGGCCTAGGGCCGCCTCGGCACTCCTTGAAGACGGCCGGAGTAAATCCGGCCTTGCACAGAGTCAGCACTGTCAAAGAGTGGGAGCGGGCCAGAACGGGACCAGTTGCGCGAAGCCCGCGGAAAGAAGCGTGAGCTTGTCGGTGATCAGGAGCAGGCCCATCACGAGCAGCACGGCAGCTGACGCGAGGTCGATGGCGCGGCGATGCCGGTTGACCAGCCTCACCAGAGGGCGAGCACCCTCAAGCGCGAACGCGAGAACGATGAAAGGCACGCCAAGGCCGAGGCAGTACGCGATCATCAGGCCGAGGCCCTGTGCCGTCGTGCCAGAGGTGATGGCGGAGCTCAGCACCGCACTCAGCGTCACACCGATGCACGGCGTCCAGCCGCTCGCAAAACCCATGCCGAGGACGAACCCGCCTGCAACGCCTCCCGCCTGGGGCGCGCGATTCATCAGGCGGAACTCGCCCCACAGAAAAGGAATCCGAATCACTCCGGCAACCTGGAGCGACATCGCGATGACGAGGATCCCGGCCACCACCGGCACGTAGGCGCGTACCGGTTGCACCAGCAACGAGAACGCGTAGAAGAACGCGATGAAGACGAGCGACAGTCCGACCACGAAACCAAGTCCGGCCGCGGCCACGGGCAGCGATTGAGATCTCTCGGCGACCTCACCGCCTCCTGCTCCGACCGGCACCGCCACACCCTGGCCGGCACGCGCCCCAAGGTATGCGAGGTAGGCGGGCACGAGTGGGAGGACGCAGGGCGACACGAACGAGACGAGCCCGGCCAGGGCCGCCAGGGCTGGGCTGATTCCGTCGAGGGTCCCCACGCCGGCGGCTAGCGCGATACCGTCCACACCCCTATCGGCGCCGCGTGGGCGCGGCCTGCTTTGCAAGCTCGGTGATCGCGTCGATCACCTGTGTCCAGACGCGCTTGGGTAGGTCGTGGCCCATCCCCTCGATTTCGATCAGCCTGGCCCCGGGTACGGCCGCTGCGACCGTCCGACCGTTCTCGATCGGGACCAGGACGTCGGCATCTCCATGGATCACCAGGGTGGGAACCCGAACCGAGCGCAGGCGATCGACGCGGCCCGAGGCGACCAGGATGGCCGCCAGCTGCCGGGCCGTTCCCGGGGGGTAGTAGGCGCGGTCGACGGCTCGCGTCGCGCGCGCGACCTCCGCGTTCTCGTCGAACGCGTCGCCTGGACCGATGAGGACCCTTCTGATCGACGCTCCCTGCGCGATTCGCCCCTCGCGGGTCGACGCGGGGTCGAGCGTCAATACGGCCGCACCCTCGGGCCTTGGTGGCGTGGCGTCGAGGCCGCCAGGCCCGGACATGATGGATGTCAGCGTCAGCACCTTCTCGGGATGGTTGAGCGCGACCAGCTGAGCGATGAACCCGCCCATCGACGCCCCGACCACGTGTGCCGCTTCGATGTCCAGCGACTCGAGCAGGCCCGCGGCATCCGCCGCCAGGTCGTCAAGCATGTAGGCCGGCTTGTGCTGACCACCAAGCACCTCGGCGATGTCCGGCACCCCGGCCTCCTCCATCCGCGTGGACAGTCCGCTGTCCCGGTTGTCGAACCGGATCACCCGGAACCCGCGACCGGCGAGCTCGCGGCAAAACGGCTCGTCCCAGCTGATCAGCTGGGCCCCCAGGCCCATGATCAACAGGAGCGGGGCGGCGCTGGGGTCGCCGAACGTTTCGTATTCGATGTCGATTCCGTTGGCCCTGACGCGCGGCATTCACCCATCCTAATCAAGCGAGCTACCCTTAGCCGCCGTGATCAAGCCGCTTCCAGCGCGGTCCGAGATGGACGAACGGTTCACCTGGGACAGCGCCAGCGTCTTCGCCGATTCGGCCGCGCTCGAACAGGCCATCGAGTCGATCCTTACCAGGCTGCCGGACCTCGGCGAGTTCAAGGGCCACCTCGGCGACTCGCCGGACGCCCTCGCCGACTGGTTCGACGCCTCGGAGCGGGTGCACCGTCTGATGGGCAAGGTGATGGTGTATGCGTCGATGTCTTACGCGGTTGACGTCGGCGATCAGCGCGCAGCCGCCGGTGCCGACCGCGCCAGGTCGGTGAGCGCCCAGCTTGCGGCCGCGACCTCGTTCGCCCTCCCCGAGATGATCGGGATCGGCCTTCCGAAGCTTCGGCAATGGGTCGGAACCTCTCCCCGGCTCGCCCATCTCGGCCATTACTTCGATCGGGTGGAAAAGCTCCAGGAACGGATTCGAAGCGCGGAGGTCGAGGAGCTGCTGAGCCAGGTTTCCGACCCGCTGGCGACCGCTCTATCGGTGCACGGGGTCCTCGCCAACACGGACCTCAGCTTCGCGCCGGCGATCGACTCCGAGGGCGCGCGCCATGAGGTCGCGCAGGGCACGGTCCTCGCGCTGCTCACCAGCGCCGACCGCGAGGTGCGCCGCACGGCCTTCGAGAACTACGCGGACGCCCACCTCGAGATGCAGCACGCCATGGCCGCGAGCCTTGCCGGCGGGATGAAGCGTGACGTTTTCTACGCGCGCGCGCGCGGGCACGCGTCTTCTCTGGAGGCGGCCCTAGAGCCTGCGCACGTGCCGACGGAGGTGTACCACAACGTCCTGCGCACATTCCGCCAGAACGCGGGCACCTGGCACCGGTACTGGCGGGTGCGGCGAAAGGCGCTCGACCTGGATGTTTTGAAGCCGTACGACACGCGAGCGCAAATCAGCGCCTCCAGGCTGGACGTCCCGTACGAGACGGCGGTGGACTGGATCGCCGAAGGCGTCCGTCCGCTGGGTGAGGAGTACGTGCGGATTCTGCGGAGAGGTGCTTTTGAAGACCGCTGGGTCGACATCTACCCGAACCGGGGCAAGCGCATGGGCGCCTTCTCGAGCGGAGTCATGGACACGCGACCCTTCATCTTCATGAGCTACAACGAGGACATCTACTCGATGAGCACTCTGGCCCACGAGCTGGGCCACTCGATGCACTCGTACTACGCCCGGCACGAGCAGCCCTACATCTACTCGAACTACGGCTTGTTTCAGGCCGAAACCGCCTCCAACATGCACCAGGCGCTAACTCGACGCCACCTGCTCGCGACCAGGACCGACCCTGGCTTTCAGATCGCCGTCATCGAAGAGGCCATGTCCAACTTCTACCGCTACTTCTTCATCATGCCCTCGCTGGCGCGGCTCGAGCTCGAGGCCCATGAGCGCGTGGAGCGGGGTGGGGCGATCACGGCTGACTATCTGAACAACCTGATGGCGGACCTCATGTGCGAGGTCTACGGAAGCGAGGTCGAGGTCAACGCGCTCGACCGGGAGCGCATCGGGTCGACGTGGGCGCAGTTCCACACCCACCTGTACAGCAACTTCTACGTGTACCAGTACGCGACCGGCATCGCGGCCGCCGATCACCTTGTCGGGCCGGTTGCGGCGGGCGACCCAGAGGCGGTTGAGGCGTATCTGTCGTTCCTCAAAAGCGGGGGTTCGAAGTTTCCTCTCGACGGCCTTCGCATGGCCGGGGTGGACATGACGTCGCCTGAGCCCGTCGAGTCGGCCTTTGCCACCATGGCCGCCATGGTGACCCGCCTTGAAGAGCTGATCGGCTCCTAGGCCGTCGACCGTCGGCTAGCTCAGCACGATCCTGTAAACGTTGGTGTCGCGTGGCTCGAAGCCGAGCCTTCGGTACAACCGGTTGGCGGCGTCGCGGGCCTCGCCTCGCCCCGACTGGAGTTCGGCGATCTGAGCACCGCCGCGACGAGCGACGTCCAGGCAGGCTCTGACCAGAAGCTCGCCCACGCCCTTGCCCCGAGCGGACTGATCGACCACCACCTCGTCCAGCCTTGCCTTCAGCCAGAACGGCGTGGTGTAGACGATGACGGTGGCAGTGCCCACGATGGTTTCGCCGTCTCGGGCCAGCAGGAGTGTCACGTCAGGGTCGTCAATCATCGCCTGCAGGCGTTCATGCGTCGGGACGGGAAGCGTCGAGTTCAGCTGCGGCAGAAGACGGGCCATCGCGGCATGTAGCTCGGGGGTCGCCTCGATCGCCGCTTCGATCGTCACCATCGCGCTGAAGAGCCTAGCTCGTGGGGTTTCGCCGATGATGTCGGCAGCTTGGCGACTCAAGATCTGCGCGCACTGAGAGAGCTGCTCGAGCAGCGCCTGATCCCTGCGATCCACACCGGGAGCGTTCCTCTTGATCTGTCCGCTCTCCACGTGCGCGGCGAACCGGTGAGCTACGAGGTCGCGGTCCGCGGCGCCTTCGCGCGGTTTCAGGTGGGCGACGATTGGGGTCCCCCGTGGAGCACCACGTGGTTCCACGTGCAGGGCAGGGTCCCAGACGATTGGAAGGGGCGGCGGGTCGTCGCCGCGTTCGACCTTGGCTTCATCGGCGCCACCGGCTTCACCTGCGAGGCGCTGGCCTGGAAGGACGGGCAGCCGTGGCGCGCGGTCGACCCCAATCACCGCACGCTGCCGATCGAAGGGTCGGAGGTGGATTTCTACCTCGAGGCCGCGGCCAACCCCTGGGCGACCGAGGCCGGAAGCGCTCCCGCACCCTCGATGATCGAGCTCCGCGAATCGGAGACACCGATCTTCACCGTGAACAGGGCCGAGCTCAACCTACGGGATGAGGAAGCGCAGCGACTGGCGCTCGACTTCAAGGTCCTGCTGGAGGTGGCCGAAGCCACCGGGTCGCCCGAGATCACCTCTGCCCTTCAGCTCTTCGCGCTCACCGGCGACGTCACCGGAATCCGGGGTGCGCTGTCACGGCCGAGCCGCTCGACCCATCAAATAGCCGCCGTCGGCCACGCTCACATCGACACGGCCTGGGAGTGGCCGCTGCGCGAGGCGCGGCGCAAATGTGCTCGCAGCTTCTCCAACCAGCTGGCTCTCATGGACGAGCACCCCGACTACGTATTCGCCTGCTCGCAGCCCGCGCAATACGCCTGGATGAAGGAGTCGTACCCCGACCTGTATCAGAGGATCAAGGCGAAGATCATCGCCGGTCGGTGGGAACCCGTCGGCGCGATGTGGGTCGAGGCGGACTGCAACCTGCCTTCCGGCGAGTCCCTGGTTCGGCAGCTCGTTCACGGCAAGCGGTTCTTCATTCAGGAATTCGGCGTCGAGGTGACAGAGCTCTGGCTGCCCGACGTCTTCGGCTACCCGGGGTCGCTCCCGCAACTGATCCGGGAGGCCGGCTGCAGCTACTTCCTCACTCAGAAGCTCTCGTGGAACGAGTTCAACAAGCCCACCCACCACACGTTCCTGTGGGAGGGCATCGACGGCAGTCGCATCTTCACCCACTTCCCCCCCGCCGACACGTACAACGGGAGCTTTGACGCAGGCGAGGTGATCCGCAGTGAGGCCGCGTTCAAGGACCACGAGCGCTCCTCGCGCTCGCTGTACCTCTTCGGCTGGGGCGACGGGGGAGGCGGTCCGGAACCCGACATGATCGAGGCGGCGCACCGCCTGCACAGCCTCGACGGCGCTCCGCTCGTCGAGCTTGGCCGGGCGGTTGACTTTTTTGCAAACGCGGCGGCAGAGGCGGAGGACCTCACGACCTGGGTCGGCGAGCTGTACTTCGAGCTCCATCGGGGAACCTACACGACCCAGGCGCGCACCAAGCTGCTCAACCGTCGCGCCGAGCAGGCGCTTCGCGCGGCCGAGATGTGGTCGGTGGCGGCGGGCGGCGCCTATCCGTCAGCCGAGCTCGACGCGGCGTGGAAGAAGCTGCTGCTGAACCAGTTCCACGACATCCTCCCCGGGTCGGGCATCGATTGGGTTTACGAGGATGCAAACCGCGATCTCCTTGCCGTGCGGAACGTGGCCGACGACATCGCAAATCGCGCCCTGGCCAAGCTCGCCGGCAGGGGCGACCGCCCGGCCATCTTCAACGTGAACTCACACCGCAGGCGCGAAGTCATCGACTTGGGGGAGCGGCTCCAGATGGTGGAGGCGCCCGCATGCGGCTGGGCGTCGGAAAGCGATGTCGTGGTCCGGCCCGACGAGCACGTGTTGGTTTCGGACCATCACATGGAAAACGACCAGCTTCGCGTCACCTGGGACGCGGACGGGCTGATCACCTCGATCTGGGACAAGGACGCCGCGCGGGAAGTCATCACCCCCGGGACTCGCGGCAATCTCCTGCAGCTCCACGACGACAACCCGGCGCGCTGGGATGCCTGGGACATCGACCTCGACTATCGGAAGTCAGTGACCGACCTGACGAAGCTTGCTGGTCATGGGGTTGAGCAGGCCGGCGGTCTGCGCGGTGCGGTGCGGTTCCAACGCGAGTTCGGCCAGTCGAAGATCAGCCAGCTGATGATCCTGGACGCCGGCTCGCGCGTGCTGCGCTTCGAGTGTGACGTCGACTGGAAGGAGGATCACAAGCTGCTCAAGGTCGCTTTCCCGGTCGCGGTGAGGGCTCCACAGGCGACCTACGAGATCCAGTTCGGACATCTCCAACGCCCGACCCACACCAACACGAGCTGGGATCTCGCTCGATTCGAGGTTTGCGGTCACCGCTGGGCCGACCTTGGCGAGGCGGGCTACGGGGTTGCGCTGCTCAACGACTGCAAGTACGGCTACGACATCCTGGGCTCGGTCATGCGCCTGTCACTCCTGCGGGCGCCCACCCACCCCGACCCGACCGCCCACCGGGGCCCGCAAAGCTTCACCAAAGCGCTCCAGGCCCACCCCCGCGATTTACGGCCGGCCGGCGTGTTCGAGGCCGGCGAGGACCGAAAACCTACG
>JBIOJB010000018.1:0-37293 GCA_044450465.1 Candidatus Dormibacterales bacterium
CCGAACGCGTCGTCGAGACGCGTGGCCTGACCAAGCACTACGGCAACGGCATCGTCGCCGTCGACAGTCTCGACCTCAACGTCAACCGGGGCGAGGTATACGGGTTTCTGGGCCCGAACGGCGCGGGCAAGACAACCACGCTGCGAATGCTGCTCGGACTCATCCGCCCGACCAGCGGGACGGCCGTTGTCGCCGGTGAGCGCCCAGGCACCCCCGCCTCTCTGATCAAGGTGGGGGCGATCGTGGAGTCACCCGCGTTCTATCCCTACCTGACCGGGTACGACAACCTGCGTCTTCTCGCCATCTACTGCGGCGTTCCGCTGACCAGAATCGACAGCGCGCTCGAGCAGGTCGAGTTGACTCCGCGTGCGAAGCACAAGTTCTCGACCTACTCGATGGGCATGAAGCAGCGGCTCGGAGTGGCTGCCGCCCTGCTCAAAGATCCCCAGCTCTTGATCCTCGACGAGCCGACCAACGGGCTCGACCCGCAGGGCATGGCCGACGTGCGCAAGCTGATCATCTCGCTGGGCCAGGGTCACCGCACCGTTCTCGTTTCGAGCCACCTGCTCGGCGAGGTGGAGCAGATGTGCACGCGAATCGGTGTCATCCGCAAGGGAAAGCTCGTCGCCGAAGGGACGATCGACGAGCTTCGGGGAGCCGCCTCGCTGAAGGTTCGCGCCACGCCCGCAGACAAGGCCCGAGAGCTGCTCGACAAGGACGCCGGAGCCGAGAACGTGAGCGTTCTCGACGACGGTTCGTTCAGCGTGAAAATCGATTTGCAGCGAGCATCCGAGATCAACCAACACCTGGTCACGGCGGGCGTGGCGGTGAGCGAGCTGCACGCCGACGAGCGATCGCTGACCGACATCTTCATGGAGCTGACCGGCACGGAGGGAGGTCTCTGATGGTCCGCGCTGTGCGGGGAGAGCTGTTCAAGGCGCTGCGCCGCCCCTCCGTTTGGGTGTGCATCGTGGCGCTCGTCCTCCTTGCCGTGCTCATCAGCTACGTCCTGGTCGGTTACGTATATTCACATCCGCCCAAGGGCGCCACCGCCGGCCTTCCCAAAGGCACCACACTGGCCGACTTCCTGCCCACCCTCTATCCGGCCAACTTCGTCCGGGAGACGTTGGGCACCTGGGGCGATCTCGGCGGTGTCTTTGCCCTGATCATCGGGGTGCTGCTCCAGGGCAGCGAGTACGGCTGGGGCACGGTGAAGATGCTCTTCACGCAGCGCGCCGGCCGGTTCACGATGCTGGCAGGCAAGCTCATCACGCTGGCCGTGGTCCTGCTCCTCATGGTGCTGGCGCTGTTCGCGGCCACGGCCGCGGCCAGCTTCGCAGTGGCGAGCCTCGAAGGTGCGGACACCTCATTTCCTGCTGTCGACGTGATCGCCAAGGGCATCGGGACGTGCTTCCTCGTTTATGGGTTGTGGTCCCTGATCGGGCTGACCCTGGCCACGTTGTTTCGCCAGTCTGCGATGGCGATCGGCCTGGGCCTCGCCTACGGGCTCGTAATCGAGCGAACCGTCTTCGGTCTGCTCGGCCTAGGCGGCGGCGACTGGGTGAACCAGATACATCAGTGGTTCCCCATGGCCAACGTCGGCTACCTGGTCGCTTCTTTCGGTGAGGTGCGGATTCGTGGCGTCGGAGCAACGGCCGCCCCCTATGCGGACGCGACCCATGGGGTGATCATCCTTGTGATCTACCTCGCCGCCTTCGTCGCGATCACTCTTGGAATCAGCCGCGCCAGGGACGTCACCAGCTAGGCCTCGGACGCCGGCTTCGTCTCGGACCAAGTCGCTGGATTCACCGGAACCTGTGGCGCGTCGTTGACGGTCAGCCGGAACAGGTCCGGCCGGGCGTAATGGCCCGTCACGTCGAGATCGTATTTGGCCCGGGTCACGTCTCCAAGGTCGAGATCGGCGAAGAGAATCGTCTCTCCGGTGAAGTCAGGGCCGGCCAACACCTCGCCAAGAGGTCCAACGATGCAGCTGCCGCCGGTGCACAGGACATCGTCCGGATTGGTGGCGAGCTCGTTGGCGATGTCGGCGGGAAAGTCCGACAGCCTAGCGAACTGGTTGGCGGAGAGCACGAAGCACCGGCCCTCCATGGCGATGTGACGAACGGTGGACAGCCAGGTTTCCCGGCCGTCCGCAGTCGGGATGCAGTAGATCTGGATTCCCTTGGAGTACATCGTCATGCGAAGGAGCGGCATGTAGTTCTCCCAGCAGATGACCGCACCCAACCGGCCAAGGGGTGTGTCGAAGACTGGGAGCGTGGTGGCGTCGCCGAAGCCCCACACCATCCTCTCAGCCGCGGTGGGCATGACCTTGCGGTGCTTGCCCAGGTAACCACCCGGCGCAAAGAAGAGCGCCGTGCAGTAGAGCGTGCCCCCGTCTCGCTCGATGACACCGACGACGAGGTGCAGGTCAAGCTCCGAGGCCATCGCGGCCAGCTCGTCGACGGCGGGTCCTGGAACGTCGATGGAGCTCTCCCAGTAGCGCCGGAAGAGCTCTCGCCCCTCCCGCGTGCGGTTTCCGATGACGGTGCCGAACGAGATCCCGCGGGGATAACCGGAGACGAAAGCCTCGGGAAACAGGACCAACCGCGCTCCACCTCCCGCCGCCCGCTCGGCGAGTTGCTTGAGCTTGGCCATGGTGGCAGCGCAATCGAAAACCACCGATGCCGCCTGGACGACCGCGACTCGCTGGGTCATGGCTCCACGGTTCCGGGCTCACGCGCGGGCCGCGCCGCGGTCCTCGCTTCCAGCTCCTTGACCAGTCGCGACGTCACCGGCACGGCTACATGGGCTGCCGCCGCGCGCCTGATCAGAGCGCCCCCCAGGGCGTCGAGCTCGAGCGGCCGGCCGTGTGCCTGGTCCTTTTGCATCGACGTCTCCATCGTCTCGGGGATGGAATCCAGCATCTTCACAATCTTGGCGGGGTCGATCGCAGCTCCTTCGGCCTTCGCCACGGCGGCGACCTCCGCGATGACGGCCACGGCGTCCTCGCGGCGCCGAGTCCGCACCACCCCGACGTTGGCTCGCTCGTGCGTCGTCAGCAGGGCGAGGGGCCCGAGCATGGCGAACTTGTCCCACAGCATCGCGGATTCGTCGTCGCGCAGCCTGACGTCCAGCCCGGTGGCGGCGAGCGCGGCGCCCAGTCGCTCGATTCGCTCGCGGCTCGCAGCGCTGGGCGCAAGCTCGACGGTGGCGAATGGGCTGGTCTGGCGGATCAGACCCGCCTCCAGTCGTGTCGATTCCACTCGCATGGTTCCCGCCACCACGCTGTCACGTGGATACAGGCTCCGCAGCAGCGACATGTGCTCGAAGCCGTTCAGCAGCGGGATGATCACCGCGTCACCGAGAGCGCCGGCCGGCAGTCGCTCCAGGGCCGCTGTCAGGTGCGTTGATTTGACCGCGATGAAGACCGCGTCCACCGGCACCTCCAAGCGCTCAGCGGTCCGGACGGCAGCGGTGAAGTCACCGAAGCGCGCGCTCTCGACGCGAATGCCGGAATGGTCGATGGCATGGGCCGTTGAGCCGCCGGCCAGCACGCAAACCGCCGCCCCGCCGCGCGACAGCAGTGCCGCGACGAGGCCGCCGACCCCGCCGGGCCCGAGCACCGCCACTCCCAACTGATCGCCAGCCACGCCCGCGGCAAATCATAGGAACGGACCGGCGCGAGCGCCTCACATCAGCGGTTGCTACCCTTCGGAGCGTGAGCAAAATGGATCTCGGCTCGCCAGTGGCGGGTCACACCGCCCGGGCCCTGGCTTCAGCGGCGGGCATCTTTCGCTTCTTCATGGAGGCGCGAGATCTAGACCACCCGGAGGCCTGCGACTTCCTCGCGGGCAATCCGCAAGAGAAGGCGATGCCCGCGTATGTCGACGCTGTGCAGCGCGCGCTGGTGCCGGACTCGGCCTCGTACTACGCCTATGGACCAGCGTGGCCGCCCGCCGTCAAAGCCGCGGCGGAGGCGCTCGGCGGACGGCTCGGCCTGGACCTGGACGTGAATGACGTCTTCCTGACCCGCGGCGCCGGCTCAGGCCTGGTCGTGCTCCTGCACACCCTGGTCGACGCGGGCGACCAGGTGATGATGATGTCGCCTCCCTGGTTCTTCTACGAGTCACTTGTGCTCGCCGAGTCGGCGGAGCCGGTCAAGGTCCCGCTGAAAGAAGACACCTTTGACCTGGACCTCAGGGCAATCGAGAATGCGATCACGGCGCGCACCCGTGCCGTCATCGTCAACACCCCGCACAACCCGAGCGGCCGCATCTATCCCGAGGACCAGCTGCGCGGGCTCGCAGAGATCCTGAAGCGAGCATCGGCGCGCAACGGGCGGCGAATCTATCTGCTCAGCGACGAAGCCTATGCACGGATTCTGTTCGACGGCCGCGAGATGATCACTCCCGCGCGCTTCTACCCTGCGACCTTCATGCTTCACACCTATTCCAAGACTCTCCTCGCCCCCAGCCAGCGGGCCGGCTACATGGCGATGCCTCCCACAATGCCGGCGCGGGAAGAGCTGCGAATGGCCTTGATGGCAGGCTCGATGATCGCCGGCGCGATTCCCGACACCGCGATGCAGCGTGCGCTGCCCGAGCTGGAAAAGCTGATCATCGACATGCCGGCGATCCAGCGCCGCCGCGACCGGATGGTGAGCGAGCTGCGGCGCTACGGCTACTCGGTCGAGTCGCCGGAGGCGACCTTCTATCTGTTCCCCCGGTGTCCCATCCCGGACGCCACCGAGTTCTGCGAGTGGCTCGCCGAGCGGCGTGTCTACACCCTGCCCGGCGAGGCGTTCGAACGTCCAGGCTATTTCAGGCTTTCTCTCAGCGCGACCGACGCGATGGTCGATCGGGCCCTTCCCGTGCTAGCTGAGGCGATCCAGACCCTGCGGTCGTAGGGGTCGCGCCGGTACCGCTGTCCTCAGGTTCGTCCCTGGACCGATTTCCGGCCCAGCCATATACTCGCTGCCGCGCCGATCGCTTCGGTAATTGGGGGGTTACGTCCTTGAAACAAGCTCTTGGTCGTTGGAGCGCCATCGTCGGGCTCGGCGTGCTGCTGGTCGCGGCCACCACTTCGCAGGCTGCGACCGCAATCGCTGCTGGTGCGGGTGCACCGCGGGCGGGCGCGGGGTCCGCGAACCATCAACGCACGGTGCGGGTGAACCAGCTTTCGCAGGCCTCATCGATTCGGACGCTCGCTCCAAGCCCGGCCGCAGCCGCCGTACAGACCGCCGCCCCAACGTTGACGGCAGGCCCTCTGCGCGCGAACTTCGATGGCGTCGGCAGCCTGGACAGCGCGATCACGAACTTCGGCGCCGAGTTCGAGCCGCCTGACCAGGGCCTTTGCGCCGGCAACGGGTTCGTGGTCGAGATGGTCAACTCAGCCTTCCGCGTTTACGACACCCACGGACACACGCTCGCCGGCCCGACCAATGTGAACGCCCCCTTCCACGAGGGCTTCGCCGAGTTCACGAGCGATCCCCGCTGCTACTTCGACCGATCCACAAACACCTGGTTCGCGACCATCCTGTTCATCAACAGCACGTCGACCGCGTCCACGATCGACATCGCCTACAACACCTCCGGCGACCCGACGACCGACTGGTCGATCTTCCGCATCGACACGACACGCCTGGACGCGCCCGCCGGCCACGGATGCCCGTGCTTCGGCGATCAGCCGACGCTCGGCATCGACGCCTCGAACCTTTACGTGTCGACGAATGACTTCTCGATTCTCGGCCCAGAGTTCAACGGAGCCCAGATCTACGCTATCGCCAAGCGCGACCTCGTCCATCACGCCAACACGGTGCATTTCGTCCACTACGCCGACTTGATGATCGACGGCAACCTGGCCGCCTCGGTGCAGCCGGCGCTCACCTACGGCTCCGCGCCGGCCGAGTACTTCCTCAGCTCGCTCGATGCCGCCGGCGCCGGTGACAGCCGGATTGCGGTGTGGTCCCTAACAAACGTCAATCGCGTGGCCTCAGGCGGCACGCCCAGGCTGTCCAGCGTGATCATCGGCAGCGAGCCATACGCGATACCGCCGGGTGCGGAGCAGCTGGGAGCGGCGAGCCTGCTCGATGCCGGCGACGACCGCATGCAGCAGACCCAGTTCATCAACGGCGAGATCTGGGGCGCCCTGGACACGGCTGTCACACCGGCCGGGGATTCGGCGCCTAGAGCAGGCGCGGCCTGGTTCCGGGTGAGGCCGCAGCTTCACGGATCAGTGGTCGGCGGCGCAAAGCTGACCGGACAGGGCTATGTCGTGTCCCGCGGCAACTACGTCCTCTATCCCGCGATCCAGGCGGACTCGCAGGGCCACGCAGCGATGGTGGTCACGCTCAGCGGGGCGAACCGTTATGCCAGCGCGGCGTACGCGGTGCTTGCTGATGGCGGCCGGTTCAGCCGCCCGGTGGTCGCCGCGGCCGGCAGCGGTCCGTATGACTCCAACGCCACACGCTGGGGCGACTACTCGTGGGCGTTTCTCGACCCGGCGACGGACACCGTTTGGATGGCGACCGAGTACATGCCGCCTGCAGCAAGCCAGACGCTCGACGGGCTCAGGAACTGGGGCACTCGGGTGCTGCAGCTTTCGCTCGACTAGCTCGACGATCGCGTAATGGAGCCGGGTCCCACCGCGGGGCCCGGCCACATTTTTGGAGCGTCCGATTCTCGACCGGCCAATTCGCTTTTTCACGGCTGGAATCCCGGCCATACCCCGTGTCATCGCCACAACCGAGCGCGGGTGCTGAGGGGCGCTGAAATGTTGAATCGGCAGGCCGGATCATTTCTTGTGGCAGGGGCGGTCGCGGCCGCTCTGTCGCTGTCCGCGTGCGGCGACTCCAGCTCGGGAGCGGCCAACAACGGCGGTGGCGGGTGATTCCACCAACGGCGGCATGATCGACTTCAACCGCAAGAGCCAATCGAGCTTCGGCGGCACCATCAAGCTGAGCGACGGCAAGATCCACGTGATCATGGGCGCGGGCTGCCCATGCGCGCTGCCGGGATAGCCCCAGACCCCAACCGCCCGACCTCAGTACGCCTCCTGGAGGCCTCCCCGGCGCGAATAGTTCTCAAAGAACCTGAAGAGGACGTAACCGGCAAGGGCGTAGACGGCCCCGACGGCCAGCTCGCCCGCCAGCAGACCCCCGACGTGCTCGAGCGAGGCGCCGGCAGCCGCCTGGCGAGCGGCTTCGACGCCGCGCGTCAGCGGAAGGCCGTAAGAGATGACCTGGACCACGCCCGGGAGCCTGCTCACCGGGAAGTTGATGCCGCACAGGATCAGGAAGAGGTAGTAGACGACGTTGGCCACCACGATCGAATCCCGCATGACGAGGCCGATGCTCCCAAAGAGCAGGCCCATGCCGGCGGTGGTCACGGAGATGACCAGGACGCAGAACCCGAGCAGCGGGACGTTCGCGCGCTGCAGGTCGAGGCCGAAGATCACGACGACGAGCGCCAGGGCGACGACCACCGTGAGCAGGCCGTCGATCACGTTCACGATTGAACGGCTGAGAAACGTGACCAGCCGGTTCGCGGGGGACGCGAGCAGAATCGGCAACGTTCCGTACTGCCGCTCGTTGGCGACGGTGGCGATGACACCGTAGATCCCGGCGTTGGCGGTCAGCTGCAGCGCATTGCCCAATGCAAAGTACAGGGCGTTCTGGCGACCGGTGGCGAAGACGCCGAACTCGACGAAGAAGAGGATCTGGCCGACCGGCAGCAGCACCTTGTAGGCGAGGTAACCCGTGACAGTGGCCCACTGGAACAGCGCGATGTACTGAAGCCAGGTCGATCGGGCGAACACGGCCGCCTCGGCCCCCAGGCGGTTCATGCCAGGGCCAGCTCGCCGGACACTCGACCACGCCGCTGCACCAGCGCATATAAGAAGTGGGCTCCGACCAGGTATGCAAGCGTCAGAAGAAGCGAAAGCGCCCACCACAGCGTGAAGTCATGCGGGCCTTCGCTCGTGGTGGATGCATAGATCGCGCGCGTGGCCCAGGCCGGCGGGAGCAGGGCGGCGACCACCTGGGCCCACGACGGAAGAAGGGTTACCGGGAACATGAATCCACACAGGACGTAGGTGCCGAGCTCAAAACCGTTGAGCATGCTGAAGGCCCAGCGCCACAGCGCAAACAAAGGCGTGAGCAGAAATGCGATGGCGAAGAAGCCGAGAGTCAGAACGCCGAAGGAAACCGCGAGGCGAGGCGCGTCGACGTTCGGCAGAAATGCGTGGAAGCCCAGGAACGCGATCGCAAGCGTGGGCAGAAACGAGAGCATCCCCCACAACAGGCCGCCGCAGGCCTTGCCCAGGACGATGGCCCATAGCGGCGTGGGGAGGGCGAAGATCTGCTCCAGGGTGCCGTTCCAGCGCTCGTTCTGGATGCCGTTTCCGGCATCGATGTAAGTGACGCCCCAGTAGCCGACAAGCCCGCCTCCAAGGACTCCGTAGGCGAGCTGCGTTTCGGTGACCCCGGGACGGTTCAACACGAAAAGCCCGAGCGCGGCGAACACCATGGGGAAGAAGGTCCAGGCCAGGATGGCGAATGCGTCTACAAAGCGCAGCCGCAAGCTGAGAATCAGCGCGCTCAGCGAGGCGCGCACGAGACTCCTCACGACGCCTCACCGATCAGCTGCACGTACGCGTCCTCCAGAGTCGGCTCGCGTGAGGTCACCCTCTGAAGCTCGACTCCCGCCAGGACCACTCCAAGCTGGGTCATCACGTCGGCCGGGCGGGCGCAGTGGAGCGTGACCAGCTGCGCGAGCTCGTGATCGGTCACCACCACAGAGCTCACGCCAGGCAGCCAGCGCAGGCTAGCAACCTGCTCGGGCGTGAGGCCAAGGACCTCGAACTCGACCACGCCCTGGTGCTCCACCACCCGCTTGATGCTGCTTGGAGTTCCCTCTGCCACGATCGCGCCTTTCTTGATCACTGCGATCCGATCGCAGATCGCGTCTGCCTCGAACATGTAGTGAGTGGTCAGGAAGATCGTCTTGCCCGCATCGGCAAGCTCCCTGACCAGCGCGCGAAGCTCGCGCGCGCCGACTGGGTCCAGCCCGATGGTCGGTTCGTCCAGAAAGAGAACCTCGGGATCGTTCAGAAGACCGCGCGCCAGATGCAGCCGCTGCTTCATGCCGCGCGAGTAGAGCTCGACCTTGTCGTGCTGGCGGTCGGCAAGGCCCAACCGCTCTAGCAGCTCCGCGATGCGGAGCCGCGACACGTCTGGCGGGATGCGGTAGAGGTCAGCGAAATAGCGGAGGTTGTCCCTGCCCGAAAGCCGCCAGTAAAGGCCGCGCTCTCCCCCGAAGACGAATCCGATTCTCCGTCTGACCGCGTCCGTCTCCTTGACCACGTCGAGCCCGAGCACCCGCGCCGTGCCGGAGTCGGGGAGCAAAAGAGTGGTGAGGATCTTGGTGGTCGTGGTCTTGCCGGCCCCATTCGGACCGAGCAACCCGAAAAGCTCGCCAGGTTGAATCACCAGATCCAGGCCGGCGAGCGCGACGTTCTCCACCCTGGTCCGGCGAAAGGTGCCGCGTTTGCTGACGTACTTCTTCTGGAGCCCGGCGATCTCGATGGCGGGCCCGAGAGCGGTCATGGAGTCGAGGACCATCCGCTGCGCATCAGGGAGAGACTGCCACATGCCGGCAGGCCGACTACGATTTCACTCGTGGGCGCCAGGCTCAACCATGTGAGCGTCAGCGCCTCCGACATGGACGCCTCCATTCGCTTCTACGAAGAGGTGTTCGGGCTAAAGCGCATGCCTACACCGAACTTCGGCTTTCCGACGTGCTGGCTCAAGGTTGGTGATCAGCAGCTCCACCTTTTCCAGCGCGCGGGCTCAGCGCCCGTCCATCACCACTTCGCGCTGGCGGTGGCGGACTTCGAAGCCGTCTACCGGAAGGCGCAGGCCCTGCGGGCTTTCGACGAGTCGACCGGCGGGCACATCAGAGAGCTGCCCGACGGCTCGGTCCAGATGTACCTGCGCGACCCGGACGGGAACCTCGTAGAGGTGGACTTTCCCGACTCTGGCCGCCTCGATCGGAGCGTCATCAAGGAGCTGCCGGCGCTCGCGGAACAGTTCCCGCAATCGGACGAGAACCGTAGGGCGACTCTTTTTCCCAAAGGGCTTTAGGCAAGCAAAGACTCGCGACTAGTAGGCTGACGGCATGCCCTGGCTCGTGATCACCGATCCGTTTCCACCCGGTTTCCAGCTCGGGCCCCTTCACATCCGCTTCTACGGCATCGCCTACGCGATCGCCTTTCTGGTCGGCACAGCCGCCGCGAGCCGTCACCTGGCTCGCAAGGGCATCTCCCAGTCGACGACCGTGGACATCGCGTTCTGGACGATCGTTTTTGGCCTGCTTGGAGCGCGCCTCTACTTCGTCGTTCAGTCGGGCTGGTACTGGTATCTGACCCACCCGCTGCACATTTTTGCGTTCTGGGAGGGCGGCATGGCGTTCTTCGGCGCCATATTCGCCGGAGTCGCCGCTCTTATCGTCATCGCGTGGCGGCGCCACCTGAACTTCTGGGACCTGTTCGACGCGGGAGTCCTCTTCGCCGCCGTGGGCCAGCCGATCGGCCGGCTGGGAAACGTCATGAACGGCGAGATTCTCGGGCCGCCCTCGAACCTGCCGTGGGCGATCAGTTACACGAACCCCGCCTCGATGGCCCCGCAGCTTGGGGTCGCCTATCAACCGGCAAACATCTACGAGGCACTAGGCACGCTACTGATCCTGGGCGTCCTCCTGTATCTCCGCCGCAGAGGAGTTCCGTCAGGAGTCCTGTCCCTGACGTACCTCTTCCTCTACCCGGTCAGTCAGCTGATCGTCTTCTACTGGCGGACGGACGCCGAGACGCCGGCCATTCTCTGGGGTCTGAAGCAGGCGCAGCTCACCTCGATCGCTGTGCTGCTCGTGGTCCTCCCGGTGTTCGTAATTGCCTGGCTGCGCACGCGCGATCGCCCGACAGCAGAACCAAGTCCCCTCGAAGCATCGACCCATTCGGCCTGAGCGCCCGAATCGCGCGCAGGTCTGAGGCGACTCAGGGACCGCCGAGGACTCGCAGGCCGATAGGCGTCTCGATGGTGGCCCTCAGGAACGGCCGCTCGTCATGAGGCAGGGTCCGGATGGTGACGGCATGACGGAGACCGATTGACTGCAGCAGCGCCGCGAGGGCGAGCGGCCAGGGGTTGAACAGCTCGAGGCCCAGCAGCCTGCAGCCTCGGTCCGGCAGTCCCGCAGCGGGATGGTCTCCGGTCCACTGGATCAACGTTGGAAGGGCGCCCTCCAGCAACAGCTCTCCGTCTATCGGGACCGCGATCTGCCAGCTGAGCGCGCCGCGCTTCATCGACTCGATCTCGCCGAGCGGCAGGATCGACGCGGCGGCAGCCTGCGCGAGGTCCGGCGTCCGGGCCACCCACGCCGCAAGTCTCGGCGGGGAATCGTGGGTCAACCGGTCCATTCCAAACCATCTGGGCCTGTCGGGCCCTGGCGCCTGCGGGTCGATCGCAATGACCTCCAGGTACTGCCGGTCGCCGAGCCGGAGGAGCGCGTTGTGCGTGCCCATGCGAGCGTGCTCGCCACCCATTTCGGGCCGAGCGCCCAGCGCTGCCTCGACCCAGGCGGAACCCGCCTCGCGCGAACCTGCGACGACCACGACGTGGTCGAGATCGTTGATTTGCACTTTTGAGACGTCAGCGTAACCGTGCAACCCCGCCGTGTTTGTCCTGTAACCAGCCGCCCGGCCTGCCCGTTGTTGGTGCAGTGCTGATCAGGCGCGCCCTGCCACTTTGGATCCTGCTCGGCGTGCTTGCGTCCGCGGCGGCCCTGGGCGGCTACGCAGTCGTTCAACAGGTGCTGAGGTCTGCGGCCAACCATCCTCAGATGGAGATGGCGCAGGCGGCCGCCGCCAGGCTGAGCTCCGGCGCAAGCCCGGGATCCGTAGTCAGCCTGACCCCGGTCGACATCGGCAGCTCGGCCAACCCGTACCTCATCGTGGTCGACGCCAACGGCAGCATCCTCGCTTCGTCCGCCGAGCTCGGAGGCTCACCGGTCCTGCCCCCCCAGGGGGTGTTCGCTTACGTCCGCGACCACGGCGAAGATGTGATCAGCTGGCAGCCGGCCCAGGGCGTGCGGAGCGCCATCGTCGTGGACTCGTATCGAGGCGGTTACGTGGTGACGGGTCGCTCGCTCGGCTGGACCGAGCAGGCTGAGAGCGGGCTCGTCCTGTGGGCGATGGCCGGTTGGGCTGCCGCGATCCTGGCGGCGGGCGTTCTCTCCCTTGTGCTGGTGCGGCTTCGGGATTCGATCTCGCGCTGACCAGGTCGTGACGGCGGGGAACTCAGGACGTCACGGTCCGATCAGAGCAGAGCTGCAAACCGTCTTTTGCAGGCTGGCGGCGGCCGCCAAATCAGCCGCCACGGCTGCTGACGAGCTGTGATAGCCGGCCAGACCCTGGGACAGCTCTGAGGTCTTGTTGTCCGGATACGCCTTGAGTGCCAGGGTCAGTGCCGTTTGCATCGCAACCAGGTCAGCCCTCAGTTTTGTGACAGGCGCGGCGATGCAGGAGATGGCGGTTTGGTGGTCGAGGATCGAGATGATCGTCGTTACCTGCTTGTCGGTCTCACGCATCGCGTCCCTGCAGCTGAAAGCCAACAGCCCGGTGCATTCTTCGTTGACGATGCCGGCGGTCTGGGTAAGGGTCGTGTACGCCGGGCCGACGTAGCCGCTGAGCAGGCGATCCGCTTTCGCGGCGTCGGTGCGCGCGGCGAGCGGCGGCGTTGGTGAAGGTAGCGGGGCCGTGTTGTCCTGCGCCATCCACGGCAGTTGAATCGGACCCATCGCGTTGATGATTAAGGCGGCCATGATGAGGACGATCACGCCGGCCGCGACGTAGATGTACCTGTTGTATCCGGTCTCGGCGCGCTCCCAGGCCGGCTTGGTGGGCTCCTCGTACGTGTAGGGATTGAACTCCGGCTCCGCTTCTTCGGTCACCACCTCGCCTTCCGGGCCGATCACCGGGATCGGGGCGAGCTCGGGCTTGGTCTCGGCCACCGGCGCGGGCTCGGCCTGGTCCGTGACCACCGACCACGCTGGAAATACGGCTTCGCGGCGAGCGATGGGGAGCCATTGCTTGCCGTCCCACACCCACCTGCCGTCGGGGGACATTCGCGGCGGGCCGGTCGGCGGACCGGTAAACGGCAACCACTGCTTGCCGTCCCATATCCATTTGCCGTCAGGCGACACCTGCCGCACCGAGGATGGAGGACCTGAGCCCGCGCTCACGAGTAGTTCAATCTAGGCTCAGGGTCCCAGACCCGTCCGGTAAACAAGGTTAAGAGTTGTGAAGGGCGGCCCTGCGGCCCGCGCGGCGGCCCCCCGGCCACCAGTTGAGGTTGCCCAGCACCTGCATCATCGCGGGCACGAGCAGCAGCCTGATGAGGGTCGCATCGAGGAGTATCGCCGCGGCAAAGGTCACGCCCAGGGCCTTGTTGAGCATGAGGCTCGAGAGCAACAGGGTGCCGACTACAGCGACCAGGATCAGAGCGGCGCTGGTGATGATCTGGCCGGTCCTTTCCATCCCGGCCTCGACAGCCTCGGTGTTCGAGCGGCCGGACAGGTACTCCTCTCGGATGCGCGACAGGAGAAAGACCTCGTAGTCCATCGAGAGCCCAAACAGTCCGCAGAAGATGACCACGGGGACGATGGCGTCGATGAACCCGACCGCCTTGAAGTCGAGCACGTTCGAGAGGTGACCTTCCTGGAAGACCCAGGTGAGGATGCCCACCGCCGCCCCCACCGAGAGCAGGTTCATCACCACGGCCTTGATGGGCAGCGCGACTGATCGGAAGGCGACAAACAGGAGTGCCATCGTCAGACCAAGCACCACCGCGAAGATCTTTGGGAAATCGGTCAGCAGCACGTTGAGGAAGTCCTGGTAGGCAGGAGCCTCGCCGGTGAGCATGAGGCTCACACCTGGCGGATGGGAAACACCTCTCAGCCGGTCCAGGAGGGTTCGGGTCGCGCTGTCGTTGTCGTCCGCCGGCTGCACCACCTCGTACACGGCGAAGCCGTCGCCCAGGTAGTTCGAGATCGCCGCGGCGGGCACATCGGCGACGCCGAGCACGGCCTGGCCGCCTGCGACCGCGCGCAGCTTCCCCTCCAGCTCGCCTGCCTGCTGCTCGGTGTTGATCCCGCTTGCCACCACGACGATGGGGGGGTGTGGGGGGAAGCCAAACTGCTCGCGGAGCACGCGATCCGCGGTAAAGGCGGGATCGCCCGGCGGCAGGCTCTCAGTTCCGGCGACACCGGGGTAGAAGTTGCGAGCCGGCGAGGCGAGCACGAGCACGCAGACCACCACCACCGCGATGAACAGGAATGGAGCCCGCATGACCCGCGTCGCCAACCCATGCCAGAAGCGGCGCGTGTCGCGGCCGCGCGTGAAGGGGAGCGCAAGATCGTCGATGCGCCTGCCGAACAGAGCGAGCAGCGCGGGGATGAGAGTCAGCGAGGCAAGAACCGAGGCGGCCACGACGATCACCCCTCCGAGGCCCATCGACCAGAGCACGTTCAGTCGCGCGAGCAACAGCGCGCCGAAACCGATCATCACGGTTCCACCCGAGATGACCGTGGCAACGCCGGCCGTGCCGGCCGTGGTGGCCACCGCCTCTTCGACGGTCGCACCCCCGCGCAGCTCCTCTCGGAAGCGATTCGTGACGAGCAGTGAGTAATCGATGCCGAGGCCGAGCCCGATCACCGAGCTGACGTTGAGCGCGAAAACGGAGACGGTGTGCACGCGCGCCACGAGCCCGAGGACGGCGATTGCGGTGGCGACGGTCGCCAGGCCGGTGATCACCGGCAGCGCGCCGGCGACGAGCCCGCCGAAGACAAGCAGGAGCAAAACGATCGCGATGGGGGCCGAGTATGCCTCGCTGCGGCGCAGGTCGGCTTCGGAGTCGACCAGGAACGTGTTGTAGACCGGGCCTGCTCCTCCGAGGTACACGGCACCAGGTCCCGGGTGATGCAGCTGGGCTACGCGACGCGCCAGCTCGATGAAGTGATCAGGCGTGTCGTTGGAGTAGACGAACAGCACGGCCGTCCGACCGTCTGTACCGGGCTGCGGACCCACGACGGCAGCGTTCATGCCGCCGATGGCACGCTGCAGATCGCCTTTCCACGCGGCCAGCTGCGCCTGGTACGCAGCGTCATCGAGGCGGGTCGCCGGCGAGCTGAACACCGCGTAGAGAACGGGCCCTTTGCGCTGCGGGAAATCGGCGCGCAGGATGTCGGCTCCGCGAGTCGCTTCGGTGTCGGCGCTGAAGCCGGAGGGCGAGAGAAGCTGGGCGGTACCCGTCGACAGGTAGCCCATGACGACGAACACAACGAGCCAGGCCATGAGGAACCAGCGGTGGTGCCGCGCGACGAAAGCTCCAAGAGCCCTCGCCGGCGCGCTGCCCCTCTCCATCTCGGGAAGCGTAGCCGGGCCATGTCTCCCCACCCGATGGCGGAGCCTCGCGCGGGCGCCCGTCGCATAATCGGCGGTGATGTCGACCGCTCTTTCCCTGACCCACCTGGGTTCGCTCATGCGCGGGGTGCGCAGCGTGGACGAGGTCGGTGCGGACGAACGCGCAGCGTCGCTGGCCAAGCGTTCGATCAAGAAGAGCTCGAAGCTGTGGGCGCTGGACCTCGCGGTGCGATGCATGGACCTGACGACGCTCGAAGGCGCCGACACGACTGGCAAGGTGGCCGCACTTTGCGCCAAGGCCATCAGGCCGAAGCCGGGTGACCCGAGCATCCCCTCGGTGGCGGCAATCTGCGTCTACCCGGCGCGCATCACTGATTGCCTCGCGCACCTTCAGGGGAGCCAGGTGCGCGTCGCCTCGGTGGCGACAGCCTTCCCCTCGGGCCAGAGCTTCACGTCGATCAAGGTCGCCGAGACCGAGCTGGCCGTGGCGGCCGGAGCGCACGAGATCGACATGGTCATCGACCGAGCGGCCTTTCTCTCCGGTGACTACCAGCGGGTGTACGACGAGATCGTGGCGGTGAAGGAGGCGTGCGGGCATGCCCACCTCAAGGTGATCCTCGAGACGGGCGAGCTTGGCACCTACGACGCCGTGCGGCGCGCGAGCATCCTCGCGATGTCCGCCGGCGCCGACTTCATCAAGACGTCAACCGGCAAGGTCCAACCGGCCGCCACCCTCCCGGTCAGCCTTGTGATGATGGAGGCGATACGGGATTTCGTGCGCGAGACCGGGCGGCCCGTCGGGTTCAAAGCGGCGGGCGGAATTCGCACCTCGAAGCAGGCGATCGCCTATCTGGTCGTAACTTATGAGACCCTCGGGAGCGAATGGATGACGCCTGCGCGACTCAGGTTGGGCGCCTCCTCTCTGCTGAACGACGTGCTGATGCAGATCGACAAGGAACGCACCGGCGCTTATCAATCCGGCGATTACTTCACCCTCGATTGATGGACCTGAGCAACTGATGGCGATCACGAAGAAGCAGGCCGCCGAGCTTGCCTCCAGGACTTTCGAATACGCACCCGCTCCTGAGTCCGTCGATCACATCCGGCTCCAGCCGCGGTACGGACTCTTCATCGGAGGTCGTATGGTCGAGCCGCACAGCAGGAAGCGGTTTCCGACCATCAACCCCGCCACCGAGAAGAAGCTGGCGGACGTGTCGATGGCGGACGAGGTGGACGTCGACAAGGCCGTCAAAGCCGCCGCGAAGGCCTTCGACGCGTGGTCGAGGCTGGCTCCCGCGAGCCGGGCCCGCTACCTGTTCCGAATCTCACGGCTGATACAGGAGAGGGCTCGCGAGCTGGCGGTCGTGGAGACGATGGACGGCGGTAAGCCGATCAAGGAGTCGCGCGACGTCGACGTGCCGCTCAGCGCCGCCCACTTCTTCTATTACGCGGGCTGGGCGGACAAGCTCGAATGGGCGTTCCCGAACCGCCGCCCACGACCGTTGGGCGTCGCCGGCCAGGTCATCCCGTGGAACTTCCCTCTCCTGATGCTGGCGTGGAAGATCGCTCCCGCGCTCGCGGCCGGAAACACCGTCGTGCTCAAGCCGGCTGAGACCACGCCGCTCACGGCCATGCTGTTCGCTGAGATCTGCATGCAGGCGGAGCTGCCGCCCGGCGTCGTCAACATCGTGACCGGCGCCGGCGACACCGGGGCACGAGTGGTCGCGCACCCGGGCGTGAGCAAGGTCGCGTTCACCGGCTCGACCGAGGTGGGCAAGCTGATCCAGCGGGCCCTGGCAGGCAGCGGGAAGCGATTGACACTTGAGCTGGGTGGCAAGGCGGCGAACATCGTGTTCGACGATGCGCCGCTTGACCAGGCCGTCGAAGGCATCGTCAACGGCATCTACTTCAACCAAGGTCACGTCTGCTGCGCCGGCAGCCGCCTGCTCGTGCAGGAATCGATCTCGGAGCCCTTGCTCGAGAAGCTGAAGCGAAGGCTGTCGACTCTGCGTCTCGGCGACCCCCTGGACAAGAACACCGACATCGGCGCCATCAACTCTCGGGCGCAGCTGGAGAAGATCCAAGGCCTGGTTGCGTCCGGAATCGAGGAGGGCGCGGAGCTCTACCAGCCCGAGTGCCGGATCCCGGAGCGCGGCTTCTGGTTTCCGCCGACTCTCTTCACGAACGTCGCGCAGTCGCACCGCATCGCCCGGGAGGAGATCTTCGGGCCAGTCCTCTCGGTCCTCACGTTTCGGACGCCTGCAGAAGCGGTGGAGAAGGCGAACAACACGCCGTACGGGCTGTCCGCGGGCGTGTGGACGGACAAGGGGTCGCGCATCCTTTGGATGGCCGAACGGATGCGGGCGGGCGTCGTCTGGGCCAACACCTTCAACCGTTTCGACCCGACCTCGCCTTTCGGCGGCTACAAGGAATCCGGCTTCGGGCGCGAGGGCGGAGTGCACGGGCTCCTGCCCTACCTGGAGCTGACCTGATGCCAGGCCGTGACGGCGCAGCCGGCCGCCTGCAGGTCCGCAAGACCTACAAGCTCTTCGTGAACGGCGAGTTCGTGCGCTCGGAATCCGGCCGGGCGTACCGGCCCTTAGGGGAGGTCAACATCCCGCGCGGCTCGCGG
Organism: Candidatus Dormibacterales bacterium; assembly: GCA_044450465.1. Taxonomy (GTDB): domain Bacteria; phylum Chloroflexota; class Dormibacteria; order Dormibacterales; family Dormibacteraceae; genus JBIOJB01. The sequence continues at coordinate 18,104 of JBIOJB010000018.1, forward strand.
AAGGACCTGCGCGACGCCGTGCGCGCCGCCCGCGCCGCCTTCGCCGGATGGTCCGCGCGAACCGCGATGAACCGCGGCCAGATTCTCTACCGCGCGGCGGAGATGCTCGACGGGCGGAGCGCGCAGTTCGTCCAGCTGCTGGGAGGCGGCAGCGCGGCCCGCCGCGAGCTCGAGCAGTCGGTCGAGGCGCTCGTCTGGTACGCAGGCTGGACGGACAAGCTGCAGCAGGTCACGGGGACGGTGAATCCCGTCTCCGGGCCTTACTTCAACTTCACCATCCCCGAGCCGACCGGCGTGGTCGGGATCGTCGCGCCCGAGGATCCGCCTTTGCTCGGCCTCGTGCGCCGCATCGCACCGGCGCTCTGCGGCGGCAACGTGGTGGTTGCGCTGGCGCCGGAGACCAATCCAGTTCCGGCTCTGACCCTGGCCGAGGTGATGGCCACGAGCGATTTCCCGGCCGGCACGGTCAACGTGCTGAGCGGCCTTCGAAAAGAGCTGCTGCCCTGGCTCGCCTCGCACATGGACGTCAACGCCGTCGACGTGGCCGGCTGCACAGCCGATGAGATGCGATCGATGGAATCACTTGCCGCGGACAACGTCAAAAGAGTGGTCAAGAATCGCGCCGACGAGATGAGCCCCTACCTCATCACATCTTTCATGGAGATGAAGACCGTCTGGCATCCCATCGGCGTCTAGAATCTAGAGTGAATGGCAGAGGTCCTGGTGCCAAACGAATCGCGAGGCCCGGCCGACACTAAACCTGGACCGGTAGCCACGGAACCGGCCTCGAACCAGCACGCGGCCTCTGGCATGGACCGGCCAGGCACCGGCAAGCCGATGATCTCCTCGGCCCGCATCGCGCGCAGGGTCAAGCAGCTCGGGAAAGAGATCTCCAGGACGTACGCGGACATCGACACGCCGCTCGTCATGGTGGTGATCCTCAAAGGGGCGACAGTGTTCGCGTCGGACCTCCTGCGCAGCCTGAGCATTCCGGCTGAGCTCGAGTTCGTGCGAGCTTCGAGCTACCCCACCGGGACGTCGAGCAACGGCCGGTTGAAGCTCGCGCACATGGTGGACGGGCCCCTGGTCGGGCGCCACGTCCTGCTGGTCGAGGACATCATCGACTCCGGCATCACGGTGAACGCCGTGGCCAAGCGCATCCATCGCCTCGGACCGGCCTCGCTTCGCATCGCGGCCCTTCTCGACCGCCCCGCGCGCAGGTCGATGAAGGTAGATATCGATTTCTGCGGCTTTGTGATCCCCGACCGTTTCGTGATCGGCTACGGGCTGGATTACGCCGGCCTCTACCGCGAGCTGCCGCACATCTACTCGCTGACCTAGCGGACTGTGGTGGCCGGACGAGGACCAGGGCGAAGTCCCGAAGGCCGGCGTCCCTGACGGCCGGTGCGAAGGCGCGGGTGGCGCAACGACGATCCCATCGTCTGATGGGTGAGGAGGCGCGCCGGGTCCCGCAACGCACGCATCGGAGCCCGCGGGGCTCCCGGCCGTCTGGGGCGGCGGATGGTCCTCGGCTGGCCGCTACGGTCCGCTGAGGCGGGCGCGATGGACCCGGAGGTCCGGGCCTCGCCCTACTTTTCGTGGAAGAAGGCAGAGCTCCACTGCCACCTCGACGGCGCGGTTCGACCGGCGACGGCTGAAGCGCTCGCCGACCAGCTGGGGCTCGATCTGCCTCGGCCCCTACGCATGGTCGCGCCGGCCGACTGCCCGAGCCAGGCCGCCTACATTGGATACTTCGACGACGCGATCGCGGTCATGCAGACGGAGGCCGCGCTCGAGCGCATCACCTATGAGCTGTGCGCCGATTCGGCTGCGGACAACATCGACTACCTCGAGGTGCGCTGGGCCCCGCGGCTGCACCTCCGCGACGGCTTGACGGTCCAGCAGGTGATCGAGGCTGTGCTGCGCGGGCTGAAGGCCGGGCCGATCACGGCGGTGGCCATCGTGTGCGCGATGCGCAACCACTCGCCGGAGGAGAACGTCGACCTGGCGCGCGAGGCCGGGCGGTTTGCCGGAGAGGGCGTGGTCGGGTTCGATCTCGCGGGCGACGAGGTTCGGTACCCGGCGGCGGTGCAACGGCCCGCATTCGAGGCGGCGCGATCGGCGGGCCTGAGGCTCACCTGCCACGCGGGCGAGGCGGGCGAACCATCAAACGTCGAGGAGGCGCTCTCGCTCGGCGTCGAGCGGATCGCGCACGGCGTGATCGGCGCCCGTGAGCCGCGCATCGTGGATCGCATCAGGAGCGAAGGTGTGGTGCTGGACCTGTGCCCCACCGCGAACTGGAAGTGCAAGGCGGTGCCCACCCTCGCGGACCACCCGCTGCCGAACCTGGTGCGCTCGGGCGTCCGCTGCACCATCAGCACCGACTCGCGCACCGTCGCGGACACGACGCTGAGCAGGGAGTTCGAGCTCGCGGCCGGCATGGGCCTGACGGACGACGAGCTGCAGCGGTGCAACGAGACTGCATACGCCGCGCGCTTTGGCTAGCGAGCCGCGCGCGAGGAGAGGGGGGTTCCGTGGGGGGATCCAGATCCCCCCGCCCGTTATCCCGTGCCGAATAGGCGATCGCCGAAGTCGCCCAGGCCCGGGACGATGTAAGAGCGGTCGTTGAGCCCCTCGTCCAGAGCAGCAGTGAAGATCCGGATCTCGGGGTGGCGCTGCTCGACGACTCGCACGCCTTCGGGGGCCGCCAGCACGCAGACCATCCTCGGGTTCGCCCCGCCGGCCTCTTTGATCAGGTCCAGCGCCTGCGCGGCGGAACCGCCCGTGGCGAGCATCGGGTCGAGGAGCAGCGGCACCTTCCCCTCGAGCTTCGGCAGCTTTTTGTAGTAGATGTGCGCGACCGCGGTGTGCTCGTCTCTCTCCAGCCCTATGTAGCCGACGCTGATCCTGGGCAGCAGCTCGAGGGCCGGGCCAAGGATTCCCAGGCCAGCGCGCAGCACCGGGATGGCGACCACCTCCTGCGCCACGAGCGTGCCGGCCGCGCGCCTGAGCGGGGTCTCGACGGGCGCGTCCCGCACAGGAAGATCGGCCGTCGCCTCGTACAGCAGGAGCGTGATGATCTTGTTCGCGAGAGTCCGAAACTCGTCCGGCTGGGTCGCCTTGTCGCGCAGCCCACGCAGGCTGTCGGCGACGACCGGATGCCTACTGACGCTAATCGGCAACGGCGTCGCCCTCGATGAGGAGGCGGATGGCGTCGACGGCGACCTTGAGCATTCGGTCCATGTACTTCGGGTCGAGGTGATGGATCTCGCCGGCGCCCAGCTCGTCGACGCACAGGTTGATCGTGCCGGCGCGCATCTTGCGCAGGCGCGAGACCACGAACAGGGTGGACGTTTCCATGTCGTTGCTGAGCACGCCCGCCCGGGACCACATCTCGAGCTCGTCCCGCAGATGGGGCCGCGGCATCTGGTCCGGCAGCAGATCGGAGTAGAGGGCGTCGACAGAACGGATGATTCCGACGTGATAGGGGGCGCCCGACGCTTTCGCCGCCTGCACCAGCGCTTCCACGACATGGAGCGAGGCCACGGCCGGGAACTCGGGCGGCACGTACCCGTTCGGCGTGCCTTCGCTGCGCACGGCGCCGTGGGCGATCACGAGGTCGCCCATCTTGATCTCCGGCTGGGCCGCCCCACACGTCCCGACCCGCAGCAGCGTGTGCACGCCGAGCTCGTGCAGCTCTTCGATGCCAATCGCCACCGATGGCCCGCCCATCCCGGTCGACATGGCTGAGACCTTCACCCCACCAACCGTCCCGGTGAAAGTCCTGTACTCGCGGCTGAACGCCACCTCTTTGGCATCGTCGAGGTACCTGGCGATCATCGGCGTGCGGCCAGGGTCGCCTGGCACCAGCACGTAGTCGCCGACCTCGCCTTTGGCCAGCCCGATGTGGTACTTCTTGTCGCCGCTCCCCGCCACTGGTTGCGAAGTCTAGTGGCCCCCCGCGCTCCGGGGTCAGCTCCAGGTCGTGACCCCGTCGCGGTCGATCCGCGCGAGGACGTGTGGCGGGCGGCGAACCGTGCGCTCGCTCAAACGCCAGGCCTGCTGCAGCCGCGGTGACACCTGGTCGATCAGCTCCCTGGTGCGCGCATGGACCACTGCGAGGGTGTCTCCCGCAACCACCTTCTTGCCCACCGGCGCCTCGATCACAAGCCCGGCGGCTGGATCGACCCTGTCCTCCTTCCGGACCCTGCCCGCACCCAGCTCGAGGGCCGACAATCCGACCTCGAGGGCGTCGATCGCCTCGACGTGGCCGCTGGCGAGCGCACGCACGGGCCAGGTCACCGGCGCCACCGGAAGACCATCGGCAAGCCTCCCGCCCTGGGCGGCCAGCATCCGCTCGAACATCTCGCGTCCGGCCCCCGAGCGAAGCACCTTCCCGGGATCGGCCGAGACCCCGGCCAGCTTGCACATCTCTCCCGCCACCCGAAGTGACACCTCGAGCAGCTCCTCGTCGCCCTCACCTGCGAGCGCGTCGAGCGCCTCTTTGACCTCGAGTGCATTGCCGACCGAACGCCCGAGCGGGTTGTCCATCGCGGTGACCAGTGCCACCGTCCGGCGGCCGGCGCCTTCGCCGAGAAGGACCATCTCCATGGCCAGCTGCTCGGCGGCTGCGGGGGTGGGCATGAAGGCGCCACGGCCAAACTTGACGTCGAGCACGATCGCGTCCGCCCCCGCCGCGATCTTCTTCGACATCACGCTCGAGGCGATCAGCGGCACGGAAGGCACGGTGGCGGTGACGTCTCGCAGGGCGTATAGCAGCTTGTCCGCGGGCACCATGCGAGGCGACTGGGCGGCGACCGCGATCCCGACCTCGCGCACCTGGCGGATGAAGCGGTCCGGGCTCAGATCGACCGTCAGGCCGGGCACGGACTCGAGCTTGTCGAGAGTGCCCCCGGTGTGGGCGAGGGCGCGGCCGCTCAGCTTGGGCACCTTGACGCCGCAGGCCGCCGCCAGCGGCGCGGCGATCAGCGTCACCTTGTCGCCGACCCCGCCGGTCGAGTGCTTGTCCACCTTGACGCCCTCGATCTCGTGAAGGTCGAGCACCTCGCCGCTGGCGACCATCGCGTGGGTCAGTGCAAGCGTTTCGGCGCGGGTCATGCCGCGCACGCAGACCGCCATCAGCCAGGCGGCCATCTGGTAATCGGGAATTTCGCCTTTGAGGTAGCCTCCGATGAGCAGCTCGATCTCCGCCGGCGAGTGCTCGCCGCCGTCGCGCTTGCGGCCGATGACCTCGAGCGGGTGCAGCGCGCGACCCCCGTCGGCCGCCATCACCGGGTGCGTTCCACGAGTCGAGCCGAGCGCATTCCAGACAATCGTTCCACATCGCCGGCGAGCGCGGCGGGGGGGCCTTGAAACATTAAGGGAAGCCTCTATTTCGAGTGATACAATCTCGCGCTAGCCGGGGGGTGTCAGGGCAACGCGACCGGGCGCCTCACCGCATGTCGTTGGAATGGCCTTCTGAGTAGGGCCTGTCGCCGGCGCACTCTCGCCCCGAGAGCGATCTCGGGAAGAAGGCGGCAGGGGAAGCGCGCACATCAAGGGGGCTCGTCGTATGAGGATTAGTCACGTTCGGATCCTGGCCACTGTGGCCGCACTGATGCTACTGGCAGCCTGTGGGAGCAGCTCCGCTGGAGCACCCGCCAAGGTCTTCAAGATCGGGCTGGTCACAGACATCGGCGGCCTCAACGACAAGAGCTTCAACCACCTCGCCGCCCTCGGTGAGGCAAAGGCGTCTTCGACCGGCGCCATCTGTCAGACCCTTACGTGCGCAGGGTCCAACGTTCAGGGCGACGTGGTCGAGTCCAAGACCGGCGACGACTACGTCGTGAACCTGACCAACTTCGCCTCGAAGGGCTACGACCTCGTGATCGGAGTCGGATTCTTGATGGCCCAGGCGGTGGGCACGGTCTCCGGCCAGTTCCCCAACGTCAACTTCGCGATCATCGACGCCGCGGGCACTGACGCCAACGGCAACGACCTGCATCATTCAAACGTCCTGTCGCTCCTTTTCCGGGAGCAGGACGCAGGAGCCATGGTGGGAGTCATCGCGGGCATGCTTGAGAAGGACGGCAAAGCGCCAGCCAACACAGGGGTGATCAGCGCCGTGGGTGGCGTCAGCATTCCGCCGGTCAACCACTACATCGCCGGCTACAAGTGGGCCGCGGCGATGGAGGACCCGGGCATCAAGGTGCTGGTCGGCTACTCCAACGACTTCGCCGACCCCGCCAAGTGCAAGACGGTGGCGAACGCGCAGATCGCCCAGAAGTCCGAGATCCTCTTCCAGGTCGCCGGAGGCTGCGGCCTCGGTGTGCTGCAGGCAGCCGGCCAGGCGAAGGTTTACAGCGTCGGCGTTGACGCCGACCAGAAGGACGCCGACCCGTCGGTCATCGCCAGCGCCCTGAAGAAGGTGGACGTCGCCACCTTCACAGCTATCCAGGACGTGGTACAGGGTAAGTTCGCCTCGCAGTGGACTGCCAACAGTGGAGTACTGACCTTCGACATCGCGAACGACGGTGCCGGTTATGCGCTCGACAACCTCACGCTGCCGGCTGACATCACGGCTGAGTTGGCCAAGGTGCAGGGTGAGATCAAGGCGGGCACGCTGACCCCGCCGTCCGACATTCCGGCGTAAGGATTCACAGCGGGGCGGGCAGCGTGATGCCCGCCCCTGCCACATCTTGCTGATAGTGCGATAGAAGCGTGGCCAGTCCTGCAGCCACCATGAGCGGATCCAGGGTGCAGGAGTGGCTCGGCGCGCTGCGCAACGCCGCGCGAGGGTTGGCGATGCCGGTCGGATCAGTCGCCTTCGCCTTCATCGTCGGTGCTTTGATCGTGGCCGCTACGGGCGGCAACCCGGTCGCCGCCTACCAGGGTCTGCTCTGCGGCGGGTTCGGTGCACTCTGCACCCAGGGTGAGAACCCGGCCCTCCAGATCTCCAACACCATCGTCTACATGACGCCCTTGATCATGGTCGGTGTCGCTGTCGCAATACCGTTTCGGGCCGGGCTCTTCAACATCGGGGCCGAGGGCCAGTTCCTCGCCGGGGCGATCGCCTGCACGATCATTGGCATCAAGCTCAGCTCCTGGCCGGCTCCGGTCCTGCTGCCGTTGGTGCTGCTCGGCGGCATGGCCGCCGGGGCTCTTTGGGCCGGCATCGCGGGCGTGCTCAAGGCGACGGTGGGTGCCCACGAGGTGGTGACCACCATCATGCTCAACTACGTCGCCCAGTGGCTGCTGCGCTACCTGATCGTGGGCGGACCTCTGCAGCTGCACAACGGCTTCTCGGTGTCCTCCCCGATCGGCAAGGGAGCCCAGCTGGCGACCCTCCTGCCCCACGACGACAAGCTGATGGTCTTCAGCCTACCCGCGAGTGTTTACCGCGTCCATACGGGACTCTTCATCGCTTTGGTCGCTGTGGCGGTCTTCGCGTTCATCCTCTGGCGGACGTCCCTCGGCTACGAGATTCGAGCCGCCGGCCAGAGCCAGCGTGCCGCCCGCTATGCGGGCGTCAGTGTGCGGCGCACCATCATCGTGAGCATGCTGATCGCCGGTGCCTTCTCAGGCCTTGCCGGCGCGGTCCAGATTGCAGGTGTCGACCACAACCTGACCGACAAATACTTCAGCGACACGACCGGCTTCGACGCGATCGCTGTCGCTCTTCTCGGCCTCGGCAGCGCAGTGGGCATCGTCTTGGCGTCGATTCTGTTCGCCGCGCTGCACGCAGGCGGCAGCGTGATGCAGGCCGACGCTGGGATCTCTAGCAACCTCGTGCTTGTGGTGCAGGCCCTGATCCTCTTCAGCATCGCGGCCAACTTTCTGAGCGCCATCCACCTGCGCCTGCCGCGCTTCGGGCGCGCAGCTCCCGCGCCGCCGATCGCGCCGCATCTGGCCAGTACCGTGACATCGGCCGGAGAACTTGAGACCGAGGAAGCCGAACCTTGACCGCGCTGAGCGAAATTCTCCATCTGTTCGCCACCGCCGACCTCTGGCAAGCCACCTTGCAGGCTGCAGTGCTTCTCCTTCTGCCCGCCCTGGGCGGTGTCATCTCGGAGCGCAGCGGGGTCGTGAACATCGCGATGGAGGGCATGATGCTGGTGGCCGCTTTCTTCAGCGTGGCTGCGGATCTTGCCTGGCACAACCCTTGGCTCGCGACGCTGGTTGGAATGGCCGCCGGCGCCTTGATGGCTCTGATCCACGCCGTGGTCTCAATCCGCTTCCGCGCCGACCAGATAGTGAGTGGGATCGCGATCAACATCATGGCCGCGGGCTTGACGGTGTTCCTGGTGAACCGGATTTACGGTCTGCAGGATGTCGGACATGTCGGGCAGTCAGAGCTACTGCCCAATTTGAACGTGCCGGTGCTCGACCAGATCCCGTTCCTTGGTCAGGTCTTCTTCAAGCAGAACATCGTCGTCTATGTCGCGCTGCTCCTTCTGGTACTGATCCAGCTCATTCTGTTCAGGACACGCCTCGGCCTTCGCATCCGCGCCGTGGGCGAGCACCCACAGGCGGCGGACACGGCGGGTATCAACGTCTACCTCATCCGCTACGGAGCGGTGATCACCAGCGGCCTGCTTTCCGGCCTGGCCGGCGCATTCCTCGCCATCGGAGTGTCGAACACCTTCGTCCCGAACATGACCGATGGGCGCGGCTACATAGCGCTGGCCGCGATGATCTTTGGAAAGTGGACCCCGCTGGGAGCCTTTGTCGCCTGCCTGATATTCGGCCTCGGCGAGGCGATCTACGCCAACAACTCCACGATCGCCATCTCGCCGTACCTGCTCAGCATGCTGCCATACCTCCTCACGCTGATCGTCCTGGCCGGGTTGGTCGGGCGGAGCAGCCCGCCCGCCGCCGACGGCATCCCCTACGTGCCGGGGTCCGAGTGACCACGCCCGAAAGCGGCCTCGCAGTCGACATGCGCGGGATCACCAAGCAGTTTCCGGGTGTGCTCGCGAACGACCACGTCGACTTCTCCGTCAAGGCAGGCGAGATACACGCGCTGGTGGGCGAGAACGGCGCCGGCAAGTCGACGCTGATGAACCTTCTCTACGGACTGATCCACATGGACTCGGGCGAGATCTTCATCGACGGCAAGCCATTCAAGGTCTCAGGGCCGAGAGACGCCATCGCGCGCGGCATCGGAATGGTGCACCAGCACTTTATGCTCATCCCGGTCTTCACGGTCGGTGAGAACGTGATGCTGGGCCGCGAACCCGTCACCGGACCTGATTTCTACAACCGGGCGGAGGCCGGCCGGCAGATCGCGGAGCTCACCCGGCGTTTCGGCCTGGCCCTCGACCCCAGCGCCCGGATGGGCAACCTGCCAGTCGGACTGCAGCAGCGTGCCGAGATCGTCAAGGTGCTCTACCGCGGAGCCAATATCCTCATCCTCGACGAGCCGACCGGCGTGCTGACCCCGCAGGAGAGCAGGGAGCTCTTCGGCGTGCTCCGCGACCTCGTCAAGGGCGGCAAGACCATCATCTTCATCAGCCACAAGCTCAAAGAGGTGCTCGAGATCTCGGACCGGATCACGGTCATGCGCCGCGGCAAGGTCGTGGGACATCTGATCACCAAGGACACAAACGAAGAGCAGATCGCGACTCTCATGGTGGGCCGCGAAGTTCTGCTGCGGGTCGACAAGAAGCCGGCCAAGCCCGGGGCGGCCACGTTCAAAGTCGAGAACCTCACCGCCAACTCGGACCAGGGTGTGCCCGCCCTGAAGGGAGTCTCGTTCGAGCTGCACGAGGGAGAGATCCTCGGGATCGCCGGAGTCGAAGGCAATGGGCAGAGTGAATTGATGGAGGTTCTGGCCGGCACGCGACGGGCAACCGGAGGCCGCGTGCTGCTGGGTGAGCGCGATGTGACAACCTTCGACGCTCGCACAGAGCGCGACGCGGGAATCGCGTTCATCCCCGAGGATCGCCGCGGCACGGGTCTCGTCCTCGCCTATTCGATCGCCGACAACCTGATCCTCGGCCGGCAGCGCTCGCCCGCCTTTTCCTGGCACCACCTCGTACTGAGGCTGATTGCGATCAGGGAATGGGCGAGGCGGCTGGTCAAGGAGTTCGACATCCGCACCCCGACGATCGAAACCCAGGCGCGCAACCTGTCAGGGGGCAACCAGCAGAAGATCATCGTCGCGCGTGAGATGGGCAGCCATCCGAGGGTGCTGCTCGCCTCGCAGCCCACCCGTGGCGTGGACATCGGTGCCATCGAGTTCATCCACCGCAGGATCGTCCACGAGCGCGACGAGGGAACCGCGATCCTCCTGGTGTCGGCCGAGCTGGACGAAGTCCGCTCGCTTTCCGATCGGATCGCCGTGATGTACGAGGGCCGCATCGTCAGCTTCGAATCGCCCGAGACACCGGAAGAGCGGCTTGGACTGCTCATGACCGGCGGCGGTGCTGCGAAGACCGGCGCCGCTTAGCGACCGACCCTAGGCGTCTAGCTCGGTTAGCAGCGGATCCAGGTCAGCGATCTCGGTTAAGCGGTGCCACCCGGTGGCCGGCAGCGACTCCTCGGGAACCTCCTCGTGGCTCCAGGTCACGTGATAAGGAATGTGGATCGCCCGGCCGCCGAGCTCCACCACCGGGGCGATGTCCGACCTCAGGGAGTTGCCGACCATGACGAACTCGTCCGGCGCGATCTGGCGCCGCACCAGCAAACGGCGGTAAGACTCGACGTTCTTGTCGCTCAGGATCTCGACCCCTGAGAAGAGATCGGCGAGGCCGGATCGGGCGAGCTTGCTCTCCTGGTCGAAGAGGTCACCCTTGGTGATGAGCAGCAAGGGGAACCTCTCGCCGATGCGGCGCAGCGCGGAGTCGACGCCGTCGAGAAGCTCTGTTGGCGCGCGAAGCATCTGCTTGCCCCAGCCCAGGATCACCTCGAGGTCGGATGCCGGGATGCGTCCGCCGGTGACCCCGATCGCCGTCTCGAGCATGGACAGGGTGAACGCCTTGACCCCGTAGCCGTACAGGCGAAGGTTTCTCATCTCCACCTCGAAGAGATGGCCGTCGACGTCCGCTTCGGGAACGTGGCTTCGCAGCAGGTCGCGAAGTGCTCCCTGCGTCACGTGAAAGCGAGTCTCGTTGTGCCAGAGGGTGTCGTCCCCGTCGAACCCAACTACTCGGATCGTCATGCACCCTGGATTATCCAGGGCTCGTAAGCACCCGGAGTCTTGATATCGGACCAGGTCAGACCGCCGTCAACACTCCGCTTTAGCTCCCCGCGTACTGTTGCGTATCCGACCGCAGGGTCTCCAAAGACGATGGTTGGCGCGATGGGCGCCGCCTGTCCGTAGTTGGATGCCGATGCATGCCAGCTCGCACCCGCGTTGGTCGTCTCCATGGACTGGCCCGGGTAGATCAGCTCGAGCCAGTGGGAGGCCGTCACGAAGGTGACCGTCAGCTGGACGTCCTGAACTGCGGCGGCGTAGACCCACGTCGCGCCGCCGTCGTCAGATCGAAACACGAATTCGTGCTCGGCCGACGCTTGCAGGCCTTGAGCGGAAACCAACAGCGTCCCCCCGAACCTTCGGACCAGGCCGGCCCGGAGCGTGAAGCCCCCGGCCGTCGAGGTGAACCCTGGCGGGTCGGGGAGGTTGCTCGCTGCCCACGTCCGGCCACCGTCCGCGGTGCGGTAGACGGTCGGCTGACGGTTCTCGTCGCCCGCACCGATGAATCCGTGCATCGCGTCGACGAACGACAGGCTCTCCTTGCACTGCGCGTAACCGATCCCGGCGGGGACCTGGTGATCGTGATCAACCGCGGATACGTCCTCCCAGGTTTGCCCCCCGTCTTGGGTGCCCCACACCGCTGCGCCTTCGCCGTTGCACTGCGTCTCGGGCACGCCCGTAGCCAGGAGCCAGCCCACGTTGTAATCGATGAACGAGATCTCGGTGAGCTCGTTGGAGACATTGACTGGTGGAAGGGGTCGCTGCTCCCAGGTTGAGCCCCGGTCTCTTGAGCGGTAGAGGTACATTCCGTTCAGGAGCGCCCACACGACCTCACCGGAAGGAGCGCTTACCAGAAGCGTGCCGGGCAGAACCACGGGGGTCGGCGGGGTCACGAGCACACCGGGCTCCGGTGAGACTTCGGGACTGGATTGAGGCGGGCTTGATGTTGCGGGTGCGCTCGACGCGCAGGCAGTCGCCAGGCCGATCACACAGGCGGCCGCCGCCAACCAGGTTCGACTCATCGAGGCAACTATTCAAACGCATAGTTCGCGTCCATGGGTACGGGCCGGAACAAACCGCTTCCCGCGGCAGGTTGGAAGCTGACGAGATGAAGAAGCTGGACGGCATTCACCACATCAGCGCGATCACCGCCGACGCCACCAGGAACGTGATGTTCTACGCGGGCGTGATGGGGCTGCGCCTAGTGAAGAAGTCTGTCAACCAGGACGATCCTTCCGTCTATCACCTCTTCTATGCCGATGAAGACGGTAGCCCGGGCGCCGACCTGACCTTTTTCGAATACCCCGGACTCGCGCGAGGTCGCGCTGGCGCCAGCATGATCCATCGAATCGCAATGCGGGTCGGCTCGCAAGAGGCGCTCGACTTCTGGGCCCGGCGGCTGGCAGCGGCAGGTGTCGCTTCCACGCTCCAGGGTGAGCATCTCGTCTTCCAGGACCCGGAAGGCCTTGGCCTCGAGCTCACCGCAGAGCCCACTGAAGACCGCCCCCTGGTTGCCTCTCACCCCGAGATCCCTGCTGCCTTCGCCCTCCGTGGATTTGCCGGGGTGCGCGCCTACTCGAGGCGGCCAGAGGCGAGCCGCGAATTATTGAGCGAGACACTCGGATTCCTGACCTCAGATGGCCGGTCGCTGGAGTCAAGCGGCGATACAAGGGGTTCTTTCTACGTTTACGACGATCCCCCGGAGCAGCGTGGAATCAACGGCTCGGGAACCGTCCACCATGTGGCCTGGGCTTCGGCCATGGAGGACCACGAGGCATGGCGGGCCCGCGTCATCGCGGGGGGCGGCAGCCCAACGCCGGTGATCGACCGCTTCTACTTCCGCTCCATCTACTTCCGGGAACCGAGCGGCGTGCTTTTCGAGATCGCGACCATCGGACCCGGCTTCAGCGCGGACGAGCCGAAAGAGCACCTCGGGGAGCGAATCTCATTGCCTCCGGCGTTCGAGCACCTTCGAGCCCAGGTCGAGGCGACTCTCGCCCCGCTGCCCAACCCACGAGAGCGCGTCACCTCGGCTCAGGCTCAGGACCAGGCGTCCATTAGCATCCGGAGGTGAGCCTCCCCGGGATCAAGCTCGAGGCGGTCCGGCGACGGTCGGGTGGACGAATCCATCTGACGCCGCGCGTTCCTTCGAAGGGGCCCGTAACGACACTGTGCGGCCAGTCCCTCGCGGCGGGCACATACGCGGATGCTGAGACCGACGCCGACTGCACCAACTGTATCCGGCGCTCGCGCGACCAGAGCCGGGTGTCGAGCGCGTTTTTCGCGCAGGACGAAGGGGGTGAGCTGCTCCGGCTGTCGCTGGAGCGGGCGCGCTGGCAGCGTCCGCAGCGTCCGGGTGCGCAGGGGACGGTGACCAGGCCGGCGCTGGTCCCACCTCCCCCGAAGCCGAAGCTCGTCGTAGTCCCTGATCGTCTTGGCGAGCTGATCACCCGGGACTTTAAGCCTGCCGGTGAGGGAGTCTGGCGCAGCCCGGATGGCGTGATCGTGCGCATGCGGCAGCAGGGCAAGCAGTGGCGATTCGTCGAATTAGCTTTCGATGGCGACGTGGTCGCGACTCGTGCCGGCGGCGGGATCCGGATCAAAGCCGGGGACGTCGAGGTGGCGCCGGTGGGTTCTGCCGTCGAGGTCCGGGTTCGGAGGTCCTGAACCGGGAATAGCGCCGGCTCAGGGCTGCTTCTCACCTGTGTGGAACAAGCGACCAGTCGGTCGATCTACGGGATTGAGCTGGCTCGTCTGAACGGGAAGCCGGCCCGCCTCTCCGAGTACAAGGGCAAGGTGATCCTGGCGGTGAACGTCGCGTCCAAGTGCGGGTTCACGCCTCAATACGCCGGCCTGCAGAAGCTCTACGACACGTACTCGAAGCGCGGCTTCACTGTGCTCGGGTTCCCCTGCAATCAGTTCTTCCGGCAGGAACCTGGAGACGCCGCGCAGATCCAGGAGTTCTGCAGCATCAACTACGGCGTTTCGTTTCCTCTCTTCACCAAGCTGGACGTGAAGGGAGCGAACCAGCACCCTCTTTACACGATTCTCAGCGAGCAGCCCGACGACGCCGGGAAGGCGGGGAATGTCAGCTGGAACTTTGAGAAGTTTCTCGTCGGGCGCGACGGGCATGTCGTGCGGCGGTTTCGACCGAAGGTCGTGCCCGAAGACCCCAAGGTCGTTCAAGCGATCGAGTCTCTGCTCTAAGCCCGAGGGCGGGCGTACGCTTCGGCGAAATGCCGCCCGTTCTGTTCGTTCACGGGTTCTGGCACGGACCCTGGTGCTGGGACGAGCATGTCATCCCCTGGTTTCGCGCGCGGGGCTACGACGCAAGGGCCGTCGCGCTTCGCCGCCACCAGAGCCGGCATGCGCCCGGGCTGCGGACCACCCGAATCAGGGAGTACGTCGAAGACGTGGCCGAGGCCGCCTCGAAGATGGCCGAGCCGCCAGTGGTGGTCGGCCATTCCATGGGCGGCTTCATAACCCAGAAGTACCTGGAGGATCACGTGGCGCCTGCCGCGGTGCTGGTCGCGTCCGTCCCGCCGTCCGGAATCCTGGGCGCCGCGCTCCGCTATGGGACCCGGCATCCGCTCCGGCTCGCGGCGGCCAATCTGACATGGAGCCTCTACGGCGTGATTGGAACGCCGGCACGCGCGCGCCAGATGCTGTTCGGACCCGCCTTGCCGGACGAGAAGGTTCGCGAGTACCAGGCGAAGCTCACCGACGATTCCTACTTCGTCTACGCCGGCATGCTCTTCGAACGGCCGGACGTCGCCAGGGTCCGTCGCACGCCGCTGCTCGTGATCGGAGGCGAGCTGGATGCCACGATCAGCCCACGCGAGGTGGCCGCCGCCGCCAGGACGTATGGCTCCGAGCCCGTGATGTTCCCCGACGGTCATGACCTGATGCTGGAGCCAAGCTGGGAGAAGATGGCCGAGCGCATCCATGAATTCATTCAGAAGACGGCGCTCCGGAGCAGCGACAAAGCCTGACGTTGCGGACGCGCCGAACAGGGCCACGCCGCTGATCTCCATCGCTCCGACGCTTGCGCCCAGGTTGCTCCCATGACGCGAGTCGCGGATTCTTTCGCCTGGCCCTTTCGCGGAACGTGGGGACCGAAGTGGGTGTTGGGCGTGATTGGGGTGCTGCTCATGCCGCTCTTCTTCGTCCCGCTTCTCGGATACGCGATCGCGGCCACGCGTGAGGCCGAGCGCGATCCGTCCACGGGCCCGCCGGCCTGGCATCTCTCCAGCCGCCTGGTGACGGACGGCATCTGGACATCGGTCGCCATTCTCATCGTGTCGCTTCCGTTCGCGGTCGGCTTCAACGTGCTGTCGAGCTGGCTGATTTACGTCCACCTCTACAGATCGAGCGACCCCGCCGTGACGCAGCTGTTCGCGCAGGTGCTCGCCATCTGCATCCTCGCCCTGCCGTTCGGCCTGGTCCTGCTCCTCTTGATGCCCAACGCAACCGCCGCCTACGCAGCGTCGGGCAGGCCAAGAGACCTGTTCGACCCGGTCCGGGCGGTGAGCGCGCTGCGGCACGATTTCCCAACCTGGAACCTGGCTGCGGCGGCGATCGTCACCGCCTGGGCCATCGGGCTCGCGTGCGGTGGATTCTTCTGCATCGGACTCGTCCCCGGTGTCTTCTACGCCATCCTTGTCAGCGCACATGCCAGCGCCGCGCTCCAACGCCAAGGTGACGATTCATCCACTGGGTGACTCGGCGCTGCTCGCGGAGCTTGGGACGCGCCTCGACACCGCTCTGAACACCAGGGCCATCGCCCTGGCCGCCGCGCTTCAGAAGCGGCGCGACGTTCGCCATGCAATCGCCGGTTACGCAAGCGTCACCGTCCATTTCGATCCAGACCAGACCAATCACGATGCTCTTGGCGCCGCCATCAGGCGCCTTGCCATGAAGCGGGCTCCGATCAAAGAACCGGGGCGGCTGCACCGCATACCGGTGGCGTACGACGGCCCGGACCTCGAGACGGTCGCAGCTCGTCTGGGCCTCACCCCGCGCGCGGTGGCCGAGATTCACACCCGGCCGATCTACCGCGTTTTCCTCGTCGGGTTCGTGCCCGGCTGGGCCTACCTCGGGCCTCTGCCCGAGGAGCTCGAGCTGCCGCGACTTCACGTGCCTCGCACGCAGGTGCCGGCCGGGTCCGTCGCCATCGCAGGACGGCAGACCGGTATCTACCCGCTGGCCACACCGGGCGGCTGGCACTTGATCGGCCGGACGTCCGTCAAGCTGTTCTTGCCCGACTCCGACCCGCCGTGCCTCTTCCGAGCGGGCGATCGCGTCAAGTTCTTCTCAGCGTCCTCATGACAGCCCTGCTCCGAGTCGTGGTACCCGGGCTGTTCACGACCATCCAGGATCTCGGACGGCCCCACGCCATCACGGCCGGCGTGCCGCCCGGCGGCGCGATGGACCGCTTCGCGCACGCCGCGGCCAACCTGCTCGTGGGCAACGACCCAGGCGCCGCGACCCTCGAGTGCACGCTCTCCGGACCTCGATTGGTGGCCGAGCACCCGTGTCTCGTCGCCGTGACCGGCTCCGGCTTCGAGCCGCTCGTCAACGATGATCGGGCTCCTGCCTGGACGGGAATATTCCTAAGCCGGGGCGATCAGCTCAGCTTCGGCGAGCGAGGGAATGGCGCTCGCGTCTACATCGCCGTCGCGGGTGGCATCGCCGGGGATCGGTGGCTCGGTTCGCAATCCACCAATCTGCTGGCCGGGCGCGGCGGCATGCATGGACGCATCCTGGTCGTGGGAGATGTGATAGCCGCCACGGGCGAGCCCTCGGGGCCGGCGGTGTCGGGCCGCGAGCTGGATCGCGGGCTCCGCCCTGACTACGGAAGCGGAGTGCTGCTCGCCATCCCGGGACCCCACTGGAAGCGTCTCGAACCGCAGGCCCGACACAGCCTGTTCGGCGCCACGTTCGCCGTGAGTCGCGACGCCGATCGGATGGGATACCGCCTCGACGGCCCGCGGCTCGCGTCGACGGGAGACGAGCTGCTGTCGTTCGGGCTCACCGTAGGCGCGGTCCAGCTGACGCCCGCGGGGCAGCCGATCGTTCTCATGGCGGACCACCAGACGGCGGGCGGCTATCCGGTCGTGGCGACGGTCGTCACCGCCTCACTGCCAGTCGCGGCGCAGCTGAAGCCGGGGGCGCCGCTGCGTTTCGCCGAGGTCACGCTGGAGCGAGCGCACGAGCTGCGGCGGGCGCAGATGGCGGCGCTAGCTTCCCTCGGCCGTTAGCGACCTGATCCATCCGATGTGCTCGGCATAGTGGTCATAGGTGTTGGCAGCGACCCATTCTGTGACAGGCCCCGCTGCGGCGGGATCCTCGGCGGCACGGGGTTCGTAGTGGGTGTACGGCAGCTCGAGATCCGCATCGCTCATGCGCCCCAGCACCGACATCAGTTGCGCGTGCGTGTCTCGGAAATCGGCGAAGGCCTGGGCGCCGGTCGTGTCCTTGCTCAGCGCCCACAGCTCGGCGTTGATCTCATCGGTGGAGTCTTTGAAGCCCGATGGCAGTCCCATCGCCTCCTTGCGGTCCCTGCGCTCGAGGAGCGCGATCAGCCAGCGCTCCCAGGCCGCCACGTGCGAAAGATGGTCCTTCACCGCCCAGCCGTCCGGCCCGGCGACGGTGAGACCGCCGGGACCCAGACCGTCGGCAAGCTGGGATAGCTCGGCCCACGAGGAGTCGATGCGGGCGAGCAGGCTCACGCCCGCGGTCATGACGCGGTTGTCTCTTCCGCCGCCTTCTTCGCAATCGCGATCACGGCGTCGTAGTCCGGCTGCGGCTGCTCGCGCGACGTGATCCACGTCCAGCGAATCACGCCCTGGCGATCGATCACGAAGATGGACCGCCGGGCCAAGCCGGAATAGCCCGCCACGTCGTCTCGCCTCACGCCATAGTCGGTGACCATGGTGCGCTCGAAGTCACCGATCAAATCGAACGGCAGGCCGCCCAATTCCTTGGCAAAGGCCTGGTGCGAGAAGACGGAGTCCACGCTGATTCCATAGATCCCGATGCCACTTGCTGCGGCGTCCTCATGCCTGGACCGAAACTCGGTCAGCTCGATCCGTCAACCACCTGTGAAGTCCAGGACATAGAAAAGGAAGATGAGCGCCTTGTGCTTTTCCAAAGCGCCAGCCAGAGTGAGCTCGGCCCCCCCGGTGGTCGGAAGCTTGAATTCCGGAGCTCTGTCGCCAACCTGGAGCACCCGTTGAGTCTAGAAGCCCGGCGACCTCTACGGCCGGCCGGTCTCGAGAGCGCGCTCGGCGCCAAGCACGTACCAGCCCGACCGCGTCGCTCCTCGGATCGCGAGCCCGCCCGCCAGTGCCGGCGCCAGAGCGGCGCGCAGCGCCAGGCGCCACCTCCGAGCCAGCTGCGGGTCGGTGCGGCGGAGCGCGACGATGTCGTCGGGCACCTCGCATTTCAGGAACCTGGCCTGTGACGCGGGACGGCTCATCGGCTCGCCTTCCGGCCCGACGGCGAGCACGGGGTCGGCGCTGGCCGCGATCCGGTCGGCCGCCTCAGCCCGCGGTGCGCCGCCGGTGGCCGCCGCCTCAGCCTGCGGCGAAGCAAGATGCCAGCGGATCAGCAGCCGGTCGGATTCCTCGCCGGCATTGATGCCATCCGCCATCTCGCCGTAGAAGTTGACAAGGTATTGCGGTGCGTCCGCACCGAGCTTGGTGAGGTTGAAGTAGGCGTTCCGCCGCACGAGTGGATCGGTCGTCCATTCGATGACCGAGATGTCACGCTCCAGACACCAGCGACGCTGGTGCTGCTTGAGCTCGAAGCCCAGTCCCTGAGCATCCTTGCCGGGTATGACCCCAAGGATGTGCGAGTGAAGGTGCAGCTCGTCGGGCGGCCGGCCGCCGCGCCAAACCACGCGCCCAACCCCCCACTGCCCACCCCAGTAAGCCCCGGCCCGGTAGCCACCCCAAAGGGCCAGCGCCATCAGGAAGTCCGAGCTGATAGG
>JBIOJB010000019.1:0-37218 GCA_044450465.1 Candidatus Dormibacterales bacterium
CCACCTCGGCATCCTGCGTTTTCGGACCAGCTACGGCCAGCAGGTGCTGAACCACTCCAAGGAGGTCGCTTATCTGGCCGCCATGATGGCGGCCGAGATCGGCGCCGACGTCAGGATCGCCAAGCTATCCGGTCTGCTTCACGACATAGGGAAGTCCATCGACCACGAGGTCGAGGGCTCTCATGCGGTCATCGGAGCCGACCTGCTTCAGCGTCACGGAGTTCCCGCTCCGGTGGTCCACGCCGTCCGGGCGCACCACTACGACGAGGAGCCACACTCGATCGAGGCCCTTCTGCTCATCGCGGCCGACGCGATCTCGGCAGCCCGACCGGGTGCTCGGAGAGAGTCGCTGGAGGCTTACGTCAAGCGGCTCGAGAAACTGGAGGAGATCGCCAACTCCTTCCAGGGCGTGCAGCAGTCGTACGCGATCCAGGCGGGCCGCGAGGTCCGGATCCTCGTCAAGCCCGAACAGATCGACGACACCGCCGCCCAGCTGATGGCGCGGGATATCGCCAAGAGAATCGAATCGGAACTGAGCTTCCCCGGCCAGATCCGCGTCACCGTGGTGCGCGAAACCAGGGCCGTGGAGTACGCAAAGTAGGCACCATGGTCAGTTGTCAGCTATCAAAAGGGAGCCCCCAGCGGGGCTCCCTTTTTTGTTGCCAATAGACTTTGACGATGGCCGAGCTGGAGGTACGCATCCTTTTCGCACCCCACGACATCGTCGATTTCGCGGGGGCCCCGGGTGGCCTGCGAGACTGTCCATCCCGATGACGGACGACTTACGCATCCTGTTTGTGGCCGACGTCGTCGGCCATCCAGGCCGGGATGCCGTCAAGGCGCTTCTCCCGAGCTTGAAGAAGGAGCTGAGGCCCCACCTGACCATCGTCAACGGCGAGAACGCCGCTGGCGGGTTCGGGCTGACCGCCAAGATAGTCGCCGAGCTTCGGGCGGCTGGAGCGGACGTGATCACCACCGGCAACCACGTATTCGCCCAGAAGGACTTCCTCTCGGAGCTCCCGAACCTCCAGAAGGTCCTGCGTCCGGCGAACTACCCTCCGCGGGCGCCTGGCCAGGGAGCTTGTGTCGTGGACGCAGGAGTCGCCCAGGTGCTGGTCATGAACCTCATGGGCCGGGTGTTCGTCTCAGATGGGCTCGACGACCCGTTCCGGGCCGCCGACACGATCCTGGCCGCGCATCCGGCTGTGACGGTCGTGTTCTGCGACATGCACGCCGAAGCCACTTCCGAGAAGACCGCCATGGGGTGGTACCTGGACGGCCGCGCCAGCGCCGTGGTCGGCACCCACACGCACATCCCGACGGCGGATGCGCGGATCCTGCCGGGTGGAACCGCCTACGTGACCGACGTGGGTATGGTCGGCCCCCGTGACGGGTGCATCGGGATGGACAAGGACGTGGTCCTGGAGCGGTTCCTGACCGCGGTGCCCAACCGATTCGTGGTCGCGGGGGGTCCCGTGACATTCAATTCGGTACTGATTACCATTAGTGCCTCCACTGGCCGGGCTGCGTCTATCCAGAGGGTCGACCGCGAACATGTTTGAAGGGGTTCCAGCAATGACGACGGAGCGCGCTCCAGTTGAGGTATTGAAGG
This sequence comes from Candidatus Dormibacterales bacterium, assembly GCA_044450465.1. Taxonomy (GTDB): domain Bacteria; phylum Chloroflexota; class Dormibacteria; order Dormibacterales; family Dormibacteraceae; genus JBIOJB01. Next base: position 1,613 of record JBIOJB010000019.1, read on the forward strand.
TGTCCGCGACCTCTAAACCGGTCGCTGTTGCCGGGGCCATCGCGGGAGTCATCCGGAGCAAGGGCCGGGTCGAGGTCCAGGCCATTGGGGCGGGTGCCATCAACCAGGCGGTGAAAGCAATCGCCATCTCGCGCGGCTATGTCGCGCCCGGCGGGTTGGACCTTGTGTGCATCCCGGCCTTCATCGACATCTCGATCGACGGCGAGGAGCGCACGGGAATTCGGCTGCTGGTGGAGAGCCGCTGACGCCCAAGGCCAGGTCGTTCCACATCTGGACGATCGGCTGCCAGATGAACACCGCCGACTCGGAGACCCTTGCGCGCCGGCTGCTCGCGGCCGGATATGTTGAGGATTCTCTGGAGCGCGCCGACGTCGCCATCCTCAACACCTGCGTGGTCCGGCAGGCGTCTGAGGACCGCGTGTATTCAAAGCTTCACGAGCTCAAAGCCTGGAAGACGCCTGGTCGGACGCTTGCCGTGACGGGCTGCATCGTGGCCAAGGAAAAGGACAACCTGCGGCGCCGCTTTCCCCAGCTGGACGCGGTGGTTCCGATCGACGAGTACGAGGCCTTTCTCGCCGAACTGGAGGCGCGCTACGACTATTCACAGGGGGAGGCTCTGCCCCCTATCGGCCGGACCGGGATAAGTCACTACCTCCGGATCATCCAGGGCTGCGACCACAACTGCACCTTCTGCATCGTCCCGATGGTCAGGGGGCGCGAGAGCCACGTCCCGATGGCGGCGGTGCTCGACGAGTGCCGGCGTGCCGTGGCAGAGGGTGCCCGTGAAGTTGTGCTGCTCGGGCAGAACGTCGACGACTACCGGGACCCGTCGGGTGGAGGAGGGCTCGCCGCGCTCGTGAGCCAGGTGGAGAGAATCCCCGGGCTGCTCAGAGTTCGCTTCCTCACATCGCACCCGCAGGACCTGGAGGTCGAGCTCTTGCATGTCATGGCGGCGAGCCCGGTGATCTGCCGGGAGCTGCAGCTCCCGGTCCAATCGGGTGACGACACGGTGTTGAAGCGAATGGCGCGCGGCTACCAGACCCGTCATTACCGCGCAATAGTCGATCGGGCGCGGAGCCTGATGCCGGACATTGGTCTGGCGACAGACGTGATCGTGGGGTTTCCGGGCGAGTCCGAAGACGCGTTCATGAACACCCGAAGGATGCTCGAGGAGCTTCAGTTCGACGTGGTGCACCTCGCAATGTATTCACCGAGGCCCGGAACCTTTGCCGCGAAGCAGATGCCGGACACCGTGCCCGAGCCGGAGAAGCTGCGCCGCCTGAACGATCTTCTGGCGCTCCAGAAGGGAATCGCCGCGCGCAAGGCATCGAACTGGATCGGCGAGAAGGTCGAGGTCCTCATCGAGGGCCGGGACGAGCTGGACCGCCCGTATGGCCGAATCCGGCAGGGCAAGCGAACCGTGGTTCTGGCCGGTGGAGGAGTCCTGGCTGGGCAGCTGGTGAAGGTGCGCGTGCTCAAGGCAAGCGCGGGTCAGCTCGTCGGCGTCCGTGAGGGCTTGCCCGCAGCGTGACCCAGGCGGCGGTGCCACCGGCGACCCCCGTCATGCGCCAGTATCGCGAGGCCAAAGAACAGCACCCGGACGGAATCCTTCTGTTCAGGCTGGGCGACTTCTTCGAGATCTTCTTCGAGGACGCTGAAACGGCCGCACCCATCATGGGAGTGACCCTCACTTCGCGGCCGCTGGGCAAGAGCGGGCGAGCCCCAATGTGCGGAGTGCCGCATCACGCATGGCAGACCTATGTCGGCCGACTGCTGCGGGCGGGGCACAAGGTTGTGATCTGTGACCAGGTCGAGTCCGCGGTCAAGAATCGCATTGTCAAAAGAGGCATCACCCGGGTGCTGACTCCCGGCACGGTGGTCGAGGACGCCTACCTCGAACCGGCTCGACCAAACTATCTGGTGGCGGCATGGTCGAAGGGGGCTGACGCGGGTCTCGCAGCATGTGACGTGTCGACAGGGGAGTTGCTGCTGTGCCAGCTTCCGGCCGACCGCCTACCGGCCGAGCTGGAGCGACTGTCGCCGGCGGAGCTGCTGTCTCCGCCGAAGATTGCGGAATACACGTTCGATCCCGTTCGCGGCCAGCAGCGGCTGCGCGACCTGCTCGGCATTGCATTCCCGACGGCCGTGGGCGCGGGACAGGCTCCACTGGCGATCGGCGCCGCCGGCGTGGTCCTCGACTATCTGAAGCGCAACCAGGTTCAGGTCGTGCCGGGCTCACTCACGGTCCGGACCTACTCGCCCGACGCGACCATGCCGCTCGATGCGGCGACGGTGCGCAACCTGGAGCTCCCGGCCCTAATCGACATGATCGACCACACCTGTACCGCCGTGGGGGCTCGCCAGGTTCGTGGCTGGCTGTCGGCGCCCATGCGCGAGGCGGAGTCCATCGAGCTACGGCTTGGCGCGGTGAGCGAACTGGTGGCGCAGCCCTCTCTCCGCGAGCGCCTCGCCGCGTCCCTGAAACCCGTCGGCGATCTCGAACGCCTCGTCTCCCGAAGCGCGCAGGGTCACGCCAGCCCGCGGGAGCTCGTCGCCCTGCGGAGGTCACTCGAGGCCGTTCCCGCCGTCCTGGCGGCCCTCGGCGCCTGCCAGGCCCTGGTCCTGAGGGAGCTGGCCGGTGAGGTCGAAGTACAGCCGGAGCTGGCGGCGCGGCTCACCGCCGCCCTTGTTGACGATCCACCACCGACGCTCCGGTCGGGCGGGGCGGTCCGCCACGGCTACGACGCCGATCTCGACGCCATCGCCGAGGCTTCACGCAGCGCTCGGGAGTGGATCTCGAAGCTGGAGGCCTCCGAGCGAAGGCGAACCGGGATCAAGGCACTCAAAGTTGGGTTCAACCGAGTCTTCGGGTACTACATCGAGGTCAGCCACGCCAACACGGTGAAGCTGCCCGAGGACTACATCCGCAAGCAAACGCTCACCGGGGCCGAGCGGTATCTGACGACGGAGCTGAAAGAGAAGGAAGCAATCGTGCTCAGCGCGCAGGAAAGGATCGCGGCGCGTGAGCTCGAGCTTCTGGCGGAGCTGGCTCTGGTAGTCGCCGCCTCGGCTCCCGCCGTGCGTGCCAGCGCCAGAGCCGTCGGCATGGTGGACGCGCTGCTGAGCCTTGCTGTGGCTGCCGATCGGCACGCCTGGCACAGACCTGAGGTCAACGCCGCGCTCCGGCTGAGCATCAAGGGCGGGCGCCATCCGCTCGTGGAGCGCGGCTTGCCTGCAGGCACGTTCGTCGGCAATGACCTTGAGCTGGATCCGGCCGATCAGCAGATCGTCATCCTGACCGGCCCCAACATGGCCGGCAAATCGACCTACCTTCGCCAGGCGGCGATCATCGTCCTGCTCGCCCAATGCGGTAGCTTCGTGCCGGCCGAGCGGGCGATGGTCGGGCTGGTTGACCGCATCTTCACGCGCGTGGGCGCCCATGACGACATCGCGTCCGGCATGTCGACCTTCATGGTGGAGATGACCGAGACCGCGTACATCCTCGCTCACGCCACCCGGTCGTCACTCGTCATCCTGGATGAGGTGGGGAGGGGGACCTCGACTTACGACGGTGTGTCCATCGCGCAGGCGGTGGTCGAGCACCTGCACGAGTCGCCTAAGCTCGGGTGCCGGACGCTTTTCGCCACCCACTACCACGAGCTGACGGCGCTGGCGGAACGACTCCCTCGACTCCGCAACCAGCGCATGGAGGTGCTGGAGGAAGGTGATTCGGTCCGCTTCCTTCACAGGGTCGTCCCCGGCGGCGCCGACCGCTCGTATGGGATCCACGTCGCGGCCGTGGCCGGCCTCCCCGCCGCCGTCATCGCGCGCGCCCGGCAGGTGCTGGACGAGCTGGAGAGACAGCGGCCCCTCGAGCCACCTGAGCTGCAGCTCGGCCTGCCGATGGAGCTCGCGCCAGACGCGCTGCGCAAAGAGCTACAGGACATTGAGCCCGACACGTTGAGCCCACTCGAGGCGCTTCAGAAGCTATATCAACTGCGAGCCAAGCTGACATCGTGAGCCGGCCCATAGTCATGCTCGCGTCCGAGGTCGCAGACGCGATCGCGGCGGGCGAGGTGATCGAGAGACCCGCCTCGGTGGTCAAGGAGCTCATCGAGAACGCACTGGATGCCGGCGCGAGCCGGATCAGCATCGACACTCGAGGCGCGGGCCGCAGCTCGATCAGAATCAGCGACGACGGCGCCGGCATCCCCGCCGACCAGCTCGCGCTCGCGTTCGTGCGCCACACGACCAGCAAGCTCGTGAACATCGCCGAGCTGGTTTCGATTCAGAGCTTCGGTTTCCGCGGCGAAGCGCTCGCGAGCATTGCCGCTGTGTCCGACGTCGACTCCACGAGCTCAGGCGCAAAGTTGAGGCTCCGCGCCGGTGAGCTCATCGAGCAGGGCGCGGCTCCGGGGCTGCCAGGTCTGGCCATCGAGGTCAGAGACCTTTTTGCCAACGTCCCGGCCCGGCTCAAGTTCTTGAAGAGCGACGCCACCGAGACCGCGGCCATCAAGGAGGTCGTGAGCGCGTACGCGATGCTCCACCCGCAAGTGCGCTTTCACCTCACCATGGACGGGAGGCCCGCGTTGAGCAGCAGCGGAGACGGTGACCGCCGCAGGGCAGTCGGCGTGGTGTTCGGCAACTCGGTGGCGGCCGAGCTTCTTGAGCTTCCGGCTAATTCTCTTGTCGCCGGCATGGTGAGCCAGCCCCGACTGAGCCGCGGGAGCCGCGACGGGATTGTGCTGGCGGTCAATGGACGCCCGATCAGCTCTCGGCCGCTCCTGTACGCGCTGGAGGAGTGCTACCAGGGTCGCCTTGAGCGCGGCCGCCATCCGGTTGCGGTCATCGACCTGGCGGTCGACCCAGAGACCGTCGACGTCAACGTCCACCCGGCCAAGAAAGAGGTGCGCTTCCGCGACGAGGGGGCTGTCTTCGGGGCTCTCCAGCGCGCGGTGCGCGCGGCTCTCGATGGCAGCGAGCCGTTCCGATATCAGCAGGCGGCTCACGGGGGCATCGGGGCGCTTGCGGAGAGTCCGCGCCTGCCCATGACCGTTCACGAGGCAGGGGCGGCGCCGGCTCCGGCCGAGACCAACGGTCACGTCGCACCCGGAGCGATGCTGCGTCCGGTGGGCCAGGTGGGGCCCGGATACCTGGTGGCCGAGGGACCTCATGGACTCGTCCTGGTCGATCAGCACGCAGCACACGAGCGGGTCCTGTACAACAGGTTTCTCGAGCGGCTTCGGAGCGGGCGGGGTTCGAGCCAGCAGCTGCTCATTCCACAGGCGGTGGACCTCGACCCTGCGCTCATGGCCGCTGCGTCGGATCATCGCATTGAGCTCGGCGCGATCGGCCTTGAGTTCGAGGAGTTTGGACCGCGCAGCCTGAGGATCACCGCAGTTCCGGTGGAGATGCCTGCGGGCCGAGCGACGGCGGCGATCCAGGAAACCCTGGCCGCCCTGGCGGAGCACCGGGGCGACGGTGCGATCGAGAAGGCTGCGGCTGCTCTGGCGTGCCATTCGGCCGTCCGCTTCGGCGACGTGCTCGATGTGGCCGAGCAGCGAGGGCTGCTGAACGATCTGGAAGCAGCAGCCGAGTCGATCACGTGCCCGCATGGCCGCCCAACCCGACTCCTCGTCGAGTGGCAGGAGCTGACGCGGCACTTCCGCCGCAACTACTGACGGCCACGGTTCCCGTCATCGTCGGGCCGACCGGCATCGGCAAGTCGGAGCTTGCGTTCCGCCTCGCGCTCGCGCTGAACGGGGAAATCGTGGTCGCGGATTCGCGTCAGGTGTATCAGACGCTGGACATCGCGACCAACAAGCCGAGCCGCGACGCTAGACGCCGCGTCAAGTACCACATGATCGATTTCGTCGACCCACGGCGTGCCTTCAACGTGGCCGAGTTCGTGCAGGGCGCCAACCAGGCGATAGACGACATTCAGCAGCGCGGCCTGGTCGCGATCGTCGAGGGTGGAACCATGCTTTACGTCGACTCGCTCTGCGATGGTTTCAACCTGGCCGGCATCCCGCCGGATCGATCGTTGAGATCAGAGCTTGAAGCGCTGGGCCGTGAGGCCCTGGCCGCCCGCCTGCTCGCGATGGATCCGGATCCAGGAGTCGATCTGAACAACCCGGTACGCATGATTCGGGCGATCGAGATCCTCGCGAGCGCGGGCCCGCCGTTGAGAGCGCTGCGCACCCGGACTCCGCCCCGCTGGAAGCCTCTTCGGATCGGTCTGGTGGCCGCCCTCGAGGTCATCGATCACCGGCTCGAGGTCCGCAGCATCGAGCAGGTGAGGCGTGGCCTGGTCGACGAAACTCGCACGGCGCTTGACGCGGGAGTCCCCGCCTCGGCACATGTGCTCACGGGCATCGGCTATGCGGAGGCGCTGGCACACATACGAGGCGAGCTTCCTGCCGGTGAATTGGCGGCGGCGATGGCGAGATCCAATCGCCGGTACGCGAGGCGCCAGCTCCGATGGTGGCGCCGAAATCCCCTGGTGCGCTGGTTCGAGCTCGAGCCGGATCCCTTGCCCGCTATCCTCAACTACGTGCAGGAATCGTCTTGAGCAAGACGGCATCCGGGGCCAAGCGCCTGGGCCTCATCCCTCCGTACCTTTTCGCCGAGATCGACCGAAAGGTTCAAGAGAAGAAGAGGGCCGGCGTCGACGTCATCTCGCTGGGGATTGGCGATCCTGATCTGCCCACGCCCGAGCGCATCGTCAGCGTGCTTCAGGAGTCGGCGGCGGATCCTGCCAACCACCGCTACCCGTCGTACTTCGGCCTGGCCGAGCTTCGCGAGGCGATCGCGGGCTGGTATCGGGACCGCTCCGGCGTGCAGCTGGACCCGGCCACCGAGATCCTGCCAACACTGGGGTCGAAGGACGGGATCAGTCACGTCCCGCTCGCCCTGGTCGACCCCGGCGACGTGGTTCTGGCGCCGGACCCCGGCTACACGGTCTACGTGACCGGGGCGATCATGGCCGGCGCAGAGCCGTACGTCATGCCGCTGACCGCGGCGGCCGGTTGGCTGCCTGACCTGGACGCGATCCCGGAATCGGTCGCGAGCAGGGCCCGCTTGATGTGGCTCAACTACCCGAACAACCCGACCGCGGCCACCGCGGATCGTGCGTTCCTGGAGCGGGCTGTTGATTTCTGCCGGCGCCACGAGATCGTGCTGTGCCACGACGCGCCGTACTCCGAGATTGCGTTCGAAGGCTACCGCCCGCTGACTCTGTTCGAGATACCCGGCGCCAAGGAGGTCGGCCTCGAGTTCCATTCACTCTCCAAGACGTACAACATGACCGGCTGGCGCATCGGGTGGGTATGTGGCCGTGCCGATCTGATCGAGGCCATCGGACAGCTGAAGACGAACATCGACTCGGGGATATTCCAGGCGGTGCAGTGGGCCGCGATCGAAGCCATGAAAGGGGGAGAGGCGGAGACGCGCGCCGCGTGCGACGTCTACGCGAGGCGGCATCGGCTGGTTGCCGACACGTTCAACGACCTCGGCTGGCACATCAAGCCTCCAAAGGCGACCTTCTATGTGTGGGCGCCAGTGCCCAAGGGCTACGACTCGATTGGCTTCGCGAGTCACGTCCTGGACGAGGTTGGCGTCAACATCACCCCGGGCGTCGGATTCGGAGCGCATGGCGAAGGTTACTTCCGGCTCTCAGTCACGGCGCCGGATGCGCGGCTGCAGGAGGCCATGGCGCGCCTGAGGAACCTGAAGCTCTGATCTCGACCAGGGCGCCACGTGAAAGGGCCTATTTGATCGGGGTCCAGCTGCCAGGAGCGGCGTCGGAGGCGGTGCGCGACCAGATGGCCGAGCTGGCTGACCTGACGCGCACGGCCGGCGCTGAGGTGGTCGGGTCGGACGTTCAGCGCAGGGCCGCGGTCGATCCGGCCCACCTGATCGGGATGGGGAAGGTCGAGGAGCTGCGCGACTTGAGGGTCGAGGGCGCTTACGACCTGGTGGTCTGCAACGAGGACCTCAGCCCTCGGCAACAGCGAAACCTTGAGCTGGAGATCAAGACCCGGGTGCTGGACCGGACGGAGATCATCCTTGAGATCTTCGCGCAGCACGCTCGCACCCACGAGGGCCGGCTGCAGGTCGAGGCCGCGCGGCTCCACCATCTGCTGCCGCGATTGATTGGCGCCTACGCGTACGACCGGCAGGTCGGTGGGCGACGCGGCGGGGTCGGTGCCCGAGGCGGGTTTGGCGAGCAGCAGATCGAGGTGGAGCGCAGGCGCATCCGCAAACGAATGCGCGACCTGGAGCGCGAAATCGAACAGGTCCGCACTCAGCGTCATCAGCAGCGCATCGGCCGGCGCCGCGCGGAGCTGGAGACGGCTGCGATCGTCGGTTACACCAACGCGGGCAAGTCGACGCTCCTGAACGCCCTCACCGGCGCTGGGGTCAGAGCCGAGCAGAAGCTTTTCGCCACCCTCGACCCGACGACGCGAAAGCTCGAGCTGCCCGCAGGCCGCGAGCTGCTCGTGACCGACACGGTGGGCTTCATACAGAAGCTGCCCACCGATCTGGTGGCGGCTTTCAGAGCGACCCTGGAAGAGGTCACGGAGGCGGACCTCGTCATCCAGGTCCTGGATATCAGCTCCCCATCGTTGGAGGAGCAGGCAGAGACGGTGGATAGGGTGCTGGCCGAGCTCTCAGCGGCGGACAAGCCGCGAGTCGTCGCGCTCAACAAGGTCGACCTCCTAGGTACGGCATCGCGCCGCCGCGCGGTGGGAGCGTTGACCCAGCGTTACCCCGACGCGGTCGCCATCTCGGCCGCGAAGCGGTGGGGTTTCGACGATTTGCTCGCATCTGTCGACAGGGCGAGTCGCGGCGATGTGGTGGCGCTCGAGATCCTGGTGCCGTATGGCAGCGAGGGCGTGCTCGCAACGCTGAGACGGATCGGGTCTGTCGAGCGAACGGAGTACGTGGAAGGTGGCACCAGGGCCTGGGGCTGGGTGCCCAGGCATGCGGCGCGCCGGTTCGAGGCTTTCGCCCCGGCTAACGAAAGAGCCTGATCACCCCGCGTACGGCGCCGACCAGGTTCACGTTGCTCGACACGATCGGCTCGTAAGCCGGGTTCTCGGCCACCAGTCGGACGTGACCGTTGCCTCGCTCGAAGCGCTTCACTGTCGCCTCGCCGTCGACGAGGGCCACCACGATGGTGCCCTGTGGAGCCTCCTGCTGCGGGCGCACGAGCACCATGTCGCCATCGAGAATGCCGGCGTTGATCATGCTGTCGCCGCGGACTTTGAGCAGGAAATAGCCGTCCTGCGCCATCTCTGCCGGCAGGAGGTAGTGCTCCTCGATGTTCTGCTCGGCCAGGATGGGGGCGCCTGCCGCCACATTGCCGACCAGTGGCACCGAGACGGCGTTGCGCCGCTGCTGGTCGACCCCGGCGTCCTGCACCAGCTGCACCGTGCGCGATTTGCTCGGATCTCGCTTGATGAGGCCGCGTCGCTCGAGCTGATTGAGGTGGTTGTGGACGGTCGAGCTCGAGCTGAGGCCGACGGCTTCGCCGATCTCGCGCACGCTCGGGGGATAGCTGCGCACCCGCGTGACGTAGCGAATGTAGTCGAGGATCTTCGTCTGGCGGTCGGTGAGCTGCTCAGTCAATTCCAAATTCATCTCCAGGAGAGGTGGTGTGACGCTGGGCCCGATGGTAGCACTTTGGGTTTCGGAGCGCAAACCTTTGTTCGCACTGCTTGACATGCGAACGGCCGTTCGCTACCGTTGGCGAACAGATGTACGCGGCAGGCTTTGCCATCCGTCCGCTTCGCAGCCGCCGGCCGAGAGCCGTGTGGAGGCTTGCCGCGCGTGCCGCGCTGGTCGCGCTCGTGGTTGTCATGGTGGGGTTGGGCCTGGCTGGGATTGCTCACGGCGGCTCGCCGGCGCCGGACGTGACGGTCGTGGTCCAGCCGGGGGACACGCTGTGGTCGATCGCGGCGAGTCATTATCCGGCGGATGATGTCCGGGTACGTGTGGATGACATCGAGCAGGCCAACGGCTTGCACAGTCCCGTCATCGAGGTGGGGCAGACCCTCCGGCTCCCGGGCTGAGCGGTGGCTCGGATGAGACTGGTGCTGGTCACCCGTCGGGGCTGTCACCTGTGTGATGAGGCGCTCAAGCTCCTGCGGGAGATGGGGGTCGAGCCGGACCTTGCCGACGTGGACGCCGACGCCGGCCACTTCAGCCTCTACGACTGGAGGGTCCCGGTGCTGCTCCGTGACGGGGAGGTCGTAGCCGAGGGGAGGATCAGTGTCGACCAGCTGCGCAAGGCGCTCAACCGGTCGTGACCGGCTGCTAGTAGGCGCGCTCCGTCACTTGCGGACAGCTGCGATGACCGCAGCGATCAAGGCCAGGAGCCCCAGGGCCAGCCAGACCACGCCTACAGCCCGCCAGAACCTCGCCGTCCGGGGCCCTTTCGTGACAATTCCCCCGAGGTTGAGGACGAGTACGAGTCCCACGAGCGTAGACACGATCGCGAAGACCAGATCCCCGAACCAGGGTGGCATGACCGGCATCGCGACGATCGTACCCCGGCCCTTCGCTAGACCAGCGTCGGGTTCCATACGCAGTCGCGCGAATCGTCTCCGCGACCATGAGTCGAAATCGGGGTCGAAATCGGGCGGGTGGAGGGCGCCCCGAGGCTTCGACGGCCGCGGCTGGAGTCCGGACGATGCTAGCGATAATGACTGTTATAGAGAGCTTAGGCTCACTATGGCCAGGGTCGAGCCCGGTCAGGCCGTCCGCTGCAGAGCCGGCTCGACGACGTCCAGCCCGCGCAGGAAGTATTCGAGTGGCAGCGCCGCGACCTGAAAGTCCTGACGCAGCAGATCCAGATCCGCCCCGCGCTGCTCCAATCCGGCGATCGCCAGGCGCATCGCCCGCAGTGCGGCAGCCGTGTACGCCTCGAGCGCGGCCGGCTGCGGGTTGATGAGTCCTTCGCGCTGCCACGCTTCGCCGACCTGGTCCGCCAGAGCCTGCAGCTTGGAGACCACCGACCCGGCTCTGTTCAGGCCGAGCGGCTCGGTGGCGAGCCGAACCCAGGCTTCGTCAAACGAGCGAATCAAACGCCGCAGCCGGACCTGGGTGTTCAAAGTACGCATGTTCGTGAGTTGAGCATACCGAACGGGTGTTCGTAATGCAACCGCCGTTAGGCCTGGGCAGTTAAGGCCTGGAGTCACCACCAGCGCCCCGCCCCACCACGACACCAGGGGCCGGGTTCAAGGCGCGAAGATCGCACACAGGCTGCCGGCGAGGAACTCCGCGTCGGCGCCCGGATGCGTCAGGAAGTGACCGACGGAATCGCTGACCGCCCCGACCACCGCCCGGCCGAACACCTGGGGGTCTTTGTCGGCGTAGAAGGGATCGTGCGGCCTCGCGTGCCGGACCTCCTCGGCCACGGCATCGGCAAAACGGGCTTGGAGGTCTCTGCGCACAGCTTCGACTCCCTGGCTCAAGCCGACCGACTCGACGATCAGAAGCCGAGCCACGGCCGAGCGTTCGAAGCACGCACTGACGAACGTGGTGATGCCCAGGCGCAGCCGCTCGTGGTGGTTGTGCCCCTCGGCAGCTCGGGCGAGGACGTCTCGGATGAGCGATCCACCCTCCTGAACGAGCACCTCACGAAAGCAGTCCTCCTTGGTCTCGAAGAACTCGTAAAAGGCCGACTTGGAAACCTTGGCGCGGGCGACGATGTCGTCCACGGACGTCAACGCGTAGCCCTGCGCGGCAAAAAGTGTCAGGGCCGCCTCCCCGAGACGCAGCCTGCGGCGCTCCAACCTGAGGCTGCGCCGCTCCTCGGCGATGGCCGTGCCGGCCGCCACGTGCACCGGGCTAGTTCTTGCCGAGCGCCCGCGAGATGACAAGGCGCTGGATCTCGCTCGTGCCCTCGAAAAGCGTGTAGATCTTCGCGTCGCGGTGCCATTTCTCGACTGGGAAGTCGCGAATGTATCCGTACCCGCCGCAGATCTGGATCGCCTGCTCGGTGACCTTCACCGCGACCTCGCCCGCCTTCAGCTTCGCCATCGAGCCCTCGGCCTTCTTGAACTCGCCCCCGCTTCGGCCCTCCCACAGCGCCCTCCAGATCAGGGCGCGCGTCGCCTCGATCTCGGTCGCCATGTCGGCGAGCATGAAGGCGATCGCCTGGTTATCGATCAGGGGCCGGCCGAACTGCTTGCGCTCCTTGGCGTAATCGAGGGCGAACTCAAACGCCGCTCGGGCGATGCCGAGGGCCTGCGCGCCTACGATCGGGCGCGACAGCTCGAAGGTCTTCAGAGCGCCCGAAGAGCGCTGGGAGGTGCCCTCACGAGCTCGGGCCAGCCTGGCGTCGAGCTTCTCGGTGCCGCCGAGCACGTTTTCCGCGGGCACCGCGCAGTCCTCCAGCAGCACCTCTGCGGTGTGCGAGGCCCGGATGCCCATCTTCTTCTCCTTCTTCCCCATCCGCAGGCCCTTGGTACCGGGTGGGACGATGAAGCTGGCCTGGCCTCGAGTGCCGAGCTCGGGCTCGACCGCCGCGACGACTACGTGCACGTCTGCGATGCCGCCGTTGGTGATGAACACCTTCTGGCCGTTGATCACCCAATCGCCGTTCCGGCGGACGGCTCGCGTCTTCATCGACGAGACGTCCGAGCCGGCGTCGGGTTCGGTGACGGCAAAGGCGCCGACGGCGGGTTTCTCAACCGTGCCAAAGCAGGCGGGGATCCACGTGGCGATCTGGTCCGGGGTCCCCTGCGAGAAGATCGCGGCGATCGGGAGCCCCGTGCCCTGCAGGGCGAGCGCGATGCCGGCGCAGCCCCAGGTCAGCTCTTCTGCGACCAGGGCTGGCATGATGCCGGTCGAATCGCCGTAGGTCTGCTGGAGAAAGTCAACCCCGTAGAGGCCCACCTCGGCCGCCTTCTTGACGATCGGCCACGGGAACTCCTCTTTCTCGTCGTACTCGTGGGCGACAGGCCGGATCTCCTTCTCGGCGAAGCTGTGCACCCAGTCGCGAATTTCACGCTGCTCGTCGGTCAGTTCAAACGAGACCATTGGCGTCGACTCCTAGGTTCCAGGCTGTGTTCTGGTACTCGTACGTACCGGTTCTTTCAGACTGAACCTACGCCCCTTCAGCGCGGAGTGTCAAGTGCTTAAGCGTGGATCGGCCCCGGCCCCTTCTATTTGCCCTTCCAGACCGGCTTGCGCTTGGCGAGGAAGGCCTCGACGCCCTCGTGAAAGTCCTCCGACATGTAGCAGGCAAGGATGAGATCCGAGTCCATTCCCTCGGGGACGCTGCGGTCCCTGATCCGGCGCAGCGCCTCTTTCGTCGCCCACAGCGTCAGCGGGGCGTGCCCGGCCAGCTCGTCCGCCATCTCCTGTGCGCGCAGCGCCAGAGCCGCCTCATCCTGCGTGACCTCCGAGACGAACCCACAAGCCAGCATCTCGGCAGCGTCCATCAGCCGGGCGCGAAGGATCAGGTCTTTCAGGCGCGAGATTCCGAGCAGGGCGGCGGCTCGGGCGTAGTTGGGCATGGACAGGCAGTTGCCCAGCGTGCGGGCGATGGGAAACCCAAAGCGAGCGGAGGGAGACGCGATCCGGAGGTCGCAGCACGACGCGATGGCCGCTCCGGCGCCGGTGCACGCACCCGCGATGGCGGCGATGGTCGGGACTCGCACCGACTCGAGAGCGCTCATCACCGTGTTGCCGCGCGCTTCATAGTCGAGCGCGTCCTTCTCCGTTTTGAACTCGCGGAACTGAGAGATGTCGGTCCCCGCGACGAAGGCCTGGCCGCCGGCTCCGGTCAGGACGGCCGCGCGGACGCTGCGATCGGAGTTGATCTCTGCGCAAGCCTTCTGAAGCCCCTCGTACATGGCCCAGGTGAGGGCATTTCTCGCCTCCGGACGATTGAAGGTGATCCAGACCGTCGAGCCCCTGCGCTCGACGATCAGCTCGGCTCCGTCCGCCGGCACCGCGCCTGTCATGCGCCCACCCCTGTCGCCACGACGTGCAGGTCGACGAGTCGCGCCACCTCCTCGTCGGAATAGCCGAGCTCGGACAGGATCGCGGCGGTATCCTCGCCAAGCCGCGGAGCGGCTCGATCGCGCCGCGTGGGCGTCCTCGACATGCGCATCGGCGACCCGAGCTGGCGCACCCGTCCTGCGGTCGGATGGTGGGAGTCCCAGAAGTAGTCTCGTTCCACCAGCTGGGGATCGGCGAACACCTCGCCGAAATCCTGGATGGGCGCGCATGGCACCCTGGCCTCGCCGAGGACCTCAAGCCAATGCTGCGTCGTCTGCGTGGCCGTCACCGACTCGATGGCCTGGGCGAGCCCTTCGCGATGCAGGTGACGCAGGCTGGCATCGGAGTAGCGCTCGTCTGCGAGCAGGTGCTCGAGGCCCAACGCATCGCACATTGCCTTCCAGTTGAACCTGGTTGTGGCGCCGATGGTGAGCCAGCCGTCGGACGAGCGGAAAGCCTGGTACGGAGCGGCGCTTTGATGAGCCGAGCCCAGCGGTCGAGGGATCGCCCCGGTGGCGAAGTAGGCCCCCGCCTCCCAGACCGCCAGCGAAACGCCCGACTCGAACAGCGAGATGTCAATGAACTGACCCAGGCCCGACTCTCGACGCGCATGAAGGGCGCTCACGGCGGCAAGCGCGCAGTACAGGGCGCACACCAAATCGCACAGAGGGACACCGACCTTCACAGGTTCGCCACCGGGCATGCCGGTGATGCTCATCAGACCGGAGCGTGCCTGCGCCATGATGTCCATTCCGGGCTGGTCGCGAAGCGGACCGTCCTGGCCCCACCCGGACGCCGCGACGTAGATCAGCCCTGGGTTGCCGGCGCGCAGCGATGCGTAGTCCAGCGCCAGGTCGGACATGGTGCCGGGCCGCAGGTTCTCGACGACGACGTCGGCCGTGCTCACCAGCTTGCGGAAGATCTCCTTGCCGCCTGGAGCCTTGAGGTCGAGCGCCAACGATCGCTTGTTGCGGTTGATGCGCATGAATGCCGAACCTTCACCTTGCACCAGTGGGGCCGACGAACGAACCTGGTCGCCCCCCTCCGGATTCTCGATCTTGATCACCTCGGCCCCAAGGTCGGCGAGCTGCATGCCGCAGAAAGGAGCGGCGAGATAGTTGCCTACCTCGAGCACCCGGATGCCGCGGAGAGGAGGAGCCCCCTCCCCCGCCGCCTCGGTTCGAGCTCGGTCAGGCATCGCGACCCTTGTGGTACGCGTCTTGTCCGGTCCACTCGCGGAGCACCTCGGCTGTGTGCTCGCCGAGCCGCGGCGGCGGCCTCAGGATCGGGCTCGAGAGCCCATCGATCCTCCATGGAGCACCAACCTGGCTGATCGTTCCCGCGGTCGGGTGCTCGATCTCCCGGCGCATGTCTCGCTCGGTGGCGAGGGCGCTCGCGAAGGCCTCCTTGATGTCAAGGATCGGCCCCGCCGGGATGCCGAACGTCTCGAGGCGGGCGAGCCAGGCCTCGCGGGTGTCGAGCTTCAAACGTGCGTCGATCCCCGCCACGAGCTCTGCCCGGGCGGCCTGGCGGCCGGCGTTCGTGGAGAACCGAGGGTCCGACGCGAGCTCGGGTGCGGAGATGGCCTCACAAAGGCGCAGGAACTGATCATCGGTCGCGGCGGCCAGGTTGAGGTATCCGTCGCTCGCCTCAAATGTGCCGTAGGGCGCGATGGTGGCGTGATAGTTGCCCTCCTGACGCGGCACCTCGTCGGTGGCGAAAAAGCGGCCCGCCTGATAGGTGAAAAGCGCGAGCAGAGAATCGTTCAAAGCCACGTCGATCCGGCGGCCGCGTCCGGTGGTTCCCCGCTCGACCAGGGCCGCCAGGATGGCGTGTGCGGCGAACATCCCGGCGGAGATGTCTCCGATCGGCACCCCGACCTTCATCGGTGGCCCATCGGGCTTGGCGTTCACGCTCATCATCCCGGACGTGCCCTGGGCGATCTGGTCGTATCCGGCGAGTGTCGGTTGGTTCTGCCCGAAGCCGCTGATCGAGGCGTACACGAGCTGTGGCTTCATTGCCTGGAGCTCTTCAGCGCCAAGTCCGAGCCGAGCCATCGTGCCCGGCTTGAAGTTCTCGACGACGACGTCGGCGGCGGCCGCAAGCGCGACGCCCCGCGTGAGATCCCCCCGCTGCTTGAGGTCTAGGACCACGCTTCGCTTGTTGCGATTGACGGACAGGAAGTAGGACGACTCCTCCCCGATGAATGGAGGTCCCCATCGCCGAGACTGGTCGCCCGACGGCGATTCGACCTTGACGACGTCCGCGCCGAAATCGCCGAGCAGCATGGTGCAGTAGGGACCAGCAAGGGCGTGACTGAAATCGAGGACCCGGATTCCGTCAAGTAGCTGAGCAGTCGATTCAGCCATTCGATCAGGTCTTGCCTGCGGTCCGACGCCCTGAGCTCGACGGGGCCCGCATGAAAAGCTGCAGCCGGCCCCGAAGCCCATGTGTGTCTCGGAAGCGAGCTTCGCGGCGGGTCACAAGAGTATTGATCGACGTGCTGGTGAGGATTCCCACCTCTTCGAGGAGTGCTTGGCGAAGCATGGTCGCCATCTCGTCGGGCCTCTCGTGGCCCGCCGGCTGCTCGGCCACCACTCGGTCCGCGATCTTCAGCTCGACCAGCTCACGAGCGGTGAGCTTCAATTGCTCGGCCAGCTCCTGAGCGTGCTCGGCGTCGTGATAGAGGATCGAGGAAGCTGCTTCAGGACCAATGACGGAGAAGATCGCGTTCTCCATCATGAGCAGGCGATCCCCGACGGAAAGTGCGAGGGCGCCACCACTGCCGCCCTCGCCGACCACCACGTTTACGATCGCGGTTCGCAGCCGGCCGAGCCGCGCCAACGATTCTGCGACGGCCGAGGTGATGCCCCCGGCCTCAGCCTCCGCGTCCGTTGAGGCACCCGGGGTGTCGACGAGCGTGATCAGCGGGAGCCCATAGCGCTGCGCGAGCGTGAATGCGCGTTGAGCTTTCCGATACCCGCTCGGCTTGGTGCGGCCGCCATTCTGCGAGTGGCGGTCCTGAGCCACGATCACAACGGCCTGGCCGTTGAGCATTCCGACGGCGGCCATGAGTGAGTCGTCGTCCTCGCCGCGCCTGTCACCATGGAGCTCGAACACATCGTGAAAGACTCGGTGAGCCAGCTCTCGCCCGCTCGGCCGATCGGGATGGCGGGCCAGCTCGACGATGTCCCAAGCCGGTCTGGTGAAAGCCATGGCGGCCAGCGGCCTGGACGCCGCGCTCCTCTTGATGCGACCTGAATCGGGCACGTGGAGAACCGAAGCAAGGCGGCCCAGAACGAGCCGGAGGTGCTCTCGCTTGACGATGGCGTCGACGGTCCCGTGTTGAAGAGCGAATTCAGCGGTCCCCGGCGGGACCGCGTCACCGATGGCCTTCTCATGCACACGAGGTCCGACAAATGAGATTCGAGCACCAGGCTCGGCCAGGATGACGTCGCCCATGCTGGCGAACGAGGCCAGGACGCCGCCCATCGTCGGATCCGTGAGCACCGTCAAGAGTGGCAGCCGCTGCTCCCGCAGGCGCCCCGCGCAAAGCGTCGTCTTCGCCATCTGGAACAACGCGACCATGCCCTCCTGAATGCGGGCTCCGCCTGATGAGCACACCGCGATCACCGGCATCCGGTGCCGCCGGCCGGCGTCGAAAGCGCGTGCGATCTTCTCCCCGACGACAGCGCCCATGCTGCCTCCGAGGAAGCTGAAGTCGAACACCACGAGCACGACACCGACGCCCATAAGAAGGGCGCTCCCCGTGATCACCGCATCAAACAAGCCGGTGGCTGCCTGGGCCTCGGCTAGCTGCTTCTCGTACGTGGTCGCGGCCCCGGCGAAACGGAGCGGGTTGCCCGACCAGAGGTGGCGGTCGTGCTCCTGAAAACTGCCGCGGTCGGCGAGCTGGTCGATGCGTTCAGCCGCCGTCAATGCCGCGTGGTGTCCACAGGCAGGGCACACACGTAGATCGTTGAGACCGGTCCCGCATCGCGAGCAATCGTCTGCTCGTGCCGCCGGCCTTTTTGAAGGGTCGGGCCTACTCGGCGTCGTCATCGTAGAGGCCGGGCTGCCATCTGAGCCGCGAGACGTCTGCCACCACCCTCAGGTGCTGGCGCATGGCATCGGCTGCCGACTGCACGTTGCGGTCACGGATCGCCGCGAGGATTCGTTGGTGCGCGGCCAGAGAGCGGCGTGGCCGTTCCGGCTCGCTCAGCGACTCGACCCGGCTCTCGTGGATCATCTCTGCCATCGCCTCGATGAGGTGCAGCAGGATCTGGTTGCGCGAAGCGACCGCGATCGCTCGATGGAACGCGGCGTCGCCTTCGGTGCCGAGGCCGCCCGCGGCGATCTCCTCCTCCATCCGCGACAGCGCCGCCTCCATCGTGGCGACGTCCTTCTCGTCGTGGTTCGCGGACGCCAGCTCGGCCAGCTTGACCTCGAGCGCCTCGCGGGCTTCGAGCGCATCGGGCAGGCGCCGCCGGCGCTCTAGCAGCTTGGTCAGCGACTGACCGAACCCGCTGGTCCGGCGGAGGAAAACCCCCTCGCCATGCCTCACGTCGACAAAGCCCAGGGCGCGGAGGACTACGAACGACTGCCTCACGGACGTGCGGCTCACCTTCAGTCGCTGGGCCAGCTCGCGCTCGGCCGGAAACCTGTCCCCGGGGCGCATGCCCGACTCGCGGACGAGCTGGCCGAGCCTCTCACTCACGTCCTCGTAGAGGAGGCTGCGCTGGACAGGACGAAGCGAGACGCTGGACGCGCTCACTCGAGCGAGTCTATCAGCAGTGGTCCAGTGGTCGAGCCATTGACAACGATTCGGGCCTGAACTAATCTCCGCCCTATCCGGCGAGCTTTGGGCCTGAGGGGGAACCGATGAACGGAATCCATCGAAACGCGCGCAGCTGGCGTCATCTGGCGGGTGGGGTCGCGACGACCTTCGTCCTCGCCGCCTGTGGGAGCAGCAGCTCGGCCTCAGGCACCCTCCCGACGGGGCCGGTCACCATGGGGGTGCTCTCGTGCTTCACCGGTACGCTGGCAAGCCTTGGCCAGGCCATGCTCCAGGGCTCGCAGGTGGCCCAGAAGTCCATCAACGACGGCGGCGGCATCCTCGGTCAGCAGCTGACCATCACCCACGCCGACACGCAGTGCGACGAGGCCGACTCCGTGCCCGCCGTTCGCCAGCTGCTCGCCGCCAGCACCGTCGTCGGGATCATCGGACCCGAGACACAGGAGATCAATGCAGTCGCACCAATCGTCAGCGCGGCCAAGATCCCGACCCAGTTCCAGGGTGGCAGCACCCTGTTCGACAAGAACGCCAATCCGTATCTGTGGCGTGACAGCCCGTCAGACTCGCAGCTCGGCGTGGCGATGGCTCTCTACGCTTACAACAAGGGATTCCGCAACGCTGCCCTGGTGTTTTACTCGGACATCGCTGCGCAGACCTTCCCGCCCCCGATCACCAAGACATTCGAGAAGGTCGGCGGCAAGATCGTCGCCAACGTGACGATCGCGCCTGACCAGACGGACTACAAGACCCAGGTCCAGCAGGTGATCGCCACCAATCCCGACGTGATCTTCACTCAGACCGACGCCGCCACAGCAGCGGTGATGTTCCGCAACTTCCAGGAGCTCGACAACCTGGCCATCCCGTTTATTGGCACTGACGTGACCGGTGGTGACGACTACCTGAAGGCGATCACCTACCCGGTGGCCAACGCTCACCTGACTTCCGTCTACGGCACATCCGTGAGCGGGGCGGCGACTGACGAGTTCAACAAGGTCTTCGCGGAGGTGTTCGGCGCCAGCAACCAGCCCCTGGCCAACGCCAACTACGCTTACGACTCGGTGATCAGCCAGGCGCTGGCCATCGACAAGGCGAACAGCATCGCAGGACCCGACATCAACGCGGCACTCGGGACCGTGTCCAACCCGCCGGGGACGCAGTGCTACACGTACGCTTCGTGCCTCGCTCTGATCAAGGCCGGCACGAAGATCAATTACGAAGGAGCAAGCGGTCCTCTCGACTACAACCAGTACCACAACACGTTCGGACCCTATGCCGCGTTCGTGGAGAGCGTGGGCGGCCAGCAGGTGCAGGGCGAGGTGCTCACGGCGGCGGCGCTGGCCGCAGCGACCCCGTAGATCGTGGAGAGCCAGCTGAACGCGGGCTCTCGTTAAGACGCACCGAGTAGTGGGGCTGGCGGGCAGGTGGAGGGGAAATGTCCCCTCCACGACGGCTTACGGTTAGCCGATGCACGAGGCGTTGCTGACGCTCGGGTTCGGGATAGTCACCGCGGCGATACTCGCCCTGTCTGCGGTTGCTTTCACGCTGCAGTTCGCGGTCACAGGGGTGGCCAACGTTTCGCACGGCGAGATCCTCACCGTCGGCGCCTACGCCGCGTACGTGGTCCACCAGAGAACTGGAAACGTGGTGGTCGCCGCCCTAGCGGCGGCGATCGCCGGCGGGCTGGCCGGACTCGCGATGCATTCCACCGTGATCGGGCCCTTCATCCGGCGAGGCGCGACACCCACCGTTGTCTTCATCGCCACGCTCGGGATGTCCTTTGTAATCCAGAACGTGCTAGTCATCTTCTTCGGGGCGGCCAACGTCGCTTACACCATCGACCCCGGCGCCCCGCAGCAGATCGGGCCGTTTCTGCTGACGCCCCTTGACGGGCAGATCGTCCTTTCAGCCGCGGTGATCACGCTGGTCCTGTTCGTGATCATCTCGCGCACCAAGTTCGGCAAGGCCCTTCGAGCCGTATCACAGAATCGTGAGCTGGCGCGGGTGACCGGCATCAACGCCACGAGAGTCGCCGGCGCGACCTTCCTGCTGGCGGGCGTGATCGCCGGCTATGCGGGATTCGTGCTTGCCGAGAGCGTTGGATCCTTCAATCCGTACTTCGGCTTCGGGTTCTTCCTGATCACGCTCACCGCTTCGGTTGCTGGAGGTCTTGGGCGAGCGGTCGGGACGATGGTGGGCGCTGTTTTCGTCGGCCTCATCCTGCAGTTTGCCGGTGGCTATATCAGCGCGAGCTACAACCTCGCGTTCGCATTTGCGATCCTGGCGCTGGTCATCCTCATCCGGCCACGTGGCCTGTTCACCAGCGCCAGGAGAACGGTGTTCGAATGACGGCCTATCTAGTCTCCGTCCTGACTGAGGGCGCCATCTTCGGCATCATGGCTCTGGGGCTCAACGTCATCTGGGGCTGGTCGGGAGACTTCGACCTCGCGTATTACGGCTACGTCGCTGTGGGCGCTTACATGACGCTGGTCCTCACCATCGGGCCACCCACAGACCCCGCCCACTACATCCTCGGTCTTCAGCTGCCCTATCCCGTCGCGGTGCTTCTGGCGGTCGTAAGCGCAATGGGGGTGGGCCTTGTCGTGGGATTGATCGCCTTGAGGCACCTTCGGGGCATCTACTTCTCAATCGTCACGCTCGGGGCTGTCTACGTCATGTACGTGATGGCGGGCCAGTACGTCCCTCTGTTCGATGGCTACAACGGGCTGTCGGGGCTATTCGACCCGATGGGAGACTGGTTCGGGCTCGACTACCTGTCATATCAGTACTTCTTCATGGGCCTGTGCCTGGTCATGTTCGCCCTTGTGCTTCTCCTCATGTGGCGCATCTCGGGAAGCCGGTTTGGAATGGCACTACGCACACTGCGGGAGGACGAGCGCGCAGCCGCTGCGTTCGGTCGGGATATCTACCGCCTCAAGTTGAAGGGATACGTGTTGGGCGCGGCGCTAGGGGGATTCGCGGGAGCGCTGTTTGCCGCCTATCTAAGCGCTTTCAATCCGTCGGCCTGGTCGCCTGTCGAGGTCATCGTCCTCTATTCGGCGGTGCTGGTCGGTGGGCGCGGAAACATCTTGGGCGTCACCCTGGGCGTGGTCATCATGGGCTTGCTCGTCCAGGAGTCAACGCGCTTCCTGCCCCAGGTGCCGGGGCTCGGTGAGCTGAACACGCTCCATCCTCAGGTTCTGCTCGCGGTGCGCGGAGCCGTCATCGGTCTGGTGCTCATCCTGTTCCTTCGGTTCAGGCCACAGGGCCTGCTGCCGGAAAGACGGCGCGCCGACCACCCATCCCCCAGCGAGGTCGCCGCGCAGACCGCGTGAACGCCTCAGCTGATCCCGCGCTCGCGGTCAAAGGCCTGACCAAGCACTTCGGAGGCGTCTACGCGGTAGATCACTGCTCGTTCGAGGCACCGGCGGGCCAGGTGACGGGCTTGATCGGGCCCAATGGCGCCGGCAAGAGCACCGCGATCGATCTGATCTCGGGCTTCAAGCTGCCCGACGAGGGGACGGTCCTCTTCGAAGGTCGGGAACTCGGTGGGCTTCCCCCCCACCGCATCGCGCGCCTCGGGCTGATCAGGACCTTCCAGTCGCCGCGCGAGTGGCCCGGTCTCACGGTGCTCGAAAACGTGGTCATGGCCCGATGGGACTCGAATCGTGAGGCCTTCTACCGCGCACTGATCGGATTGGGCCGAGCGCAGAAGGCACGATCGTCGGAGGAGCTGGCCAAGGCGCGGGAGATTGTCGATGAGTTCGGACTCTGGACCCTCCGCAACGAACGTGCCGGGAACCTGAGCGGTGGCCAGAAGCGACTCGTCGAGTTCGCCCGCATCCGCATGGCTGAACCGCGCCTTGTGATCCTCGACGAGCCGATGGGTGGGGTCAATCCGGTGCTCGGCGAGCGCATGGCGCAGGCGATCGACGCTTTCGTCCGCACCGGCACGACGGTGATCGTCGTAGAGCACAACCTGCCCTTCATCGAGCGGGTCACCCAGCACGTGATCGTGATGGCGCAGGGAACGGTGATCGCGGAAGGGCCGTTCGAATCGCTGCGCGATAATCGGGCCGTCGTCGACGCCTATCTCGGGGAGATGGTGAGCCGGTGAAAGCCGAATCCGCGGACCTCCCCCCCGTTCTCGAGGTCGAAGGTCTGACGGCCGGATATGGCGGTCCACCGGTGATCGATGGCGTCAGCGTAGCGGCAAGGCGCGGCGCGATCACGGCAATCGTGGGGCCGAACGGGGCGGGAAAGTCCACCCTCCTCAAAGCTATCGCTGGCTTGATCCGGCCCACGGCAGGGTCTGTTCGGGTGCAGGGCATGGACGTCACCGGCATGGCGGCCGAGCGGATGGTGAGCAAGGGGTTGGCATACGTCCCGCAGGTGGCCAACGTCTTCCCTGACCTCACCGTTCGCGAGAACCTCGACATGGGTGGCTACAGCCGCCGGCACGGCGTGCACGAGAGGATCGACCAGCTCTTCGGGCTTTTCCCCGACCTGGCAGCCTCGTCGCACCGTAAGGCGCACACGCTGAGCGGCGGCCAGCGCACAATGCTCGCCCTCGGGCGGGGATTGATGGTCGATCCCGACGTCCTGATTCTCGATGAGCCCAGCGCCGGTCTCGCACCCAAGTTCCAGGGCCTGATCTGGGAGCGCATCGAACAGATCCGAGCTACCGATGTGGCGGTGCTTGTGATCGAGCAGAACACCCGGGAGACCCTTCGACACGCCCAGTGGGCCTATGTTCTGGTCCTGGGAAAGAACCGCCTGGAGGGTCCTGGTCCGGAGCTCCTCGAAGACGAGGAGGTCGTCGATCTCTACGTTGGGCGCCTCACGTGAAGCCCTGAGCGCGCGAAAAGGAGCCGGACGCCGGATCGACCTCACCATCGGCGGCGTCGCGGGCCTGGCCGGTGGGCTGCTTGGCGTCGGGGGAGGATTCGTCATGGTCCCGCTCCAGACCATGCTGGCGGGCAGGAGCCAGCACCGGGCCAGCGGCACCTCTCTGGCGGCGATCATCCCCATCGCCCTGGTGGGCGCCGCCACGTATTACTTCGGATCGAACACTCCGCAGACCGACGTCACCGTGGCTGTGGTGCTGGGCGCCGGCGCCGCCGCCGGCGCGCTGATCGGCGCGCTCGCCGCGTGCCGAGTGTCCGACGCCGGCCTGCGCGTCCTGGTTGCGGTGCTTCTGGTCGGAGTCGGTCTGAAGGAGGTTTACGATGCCGCCGGCGGAACGGCGCCCCAGCTTGTCGGGACGGCGGTGCCAGATCTTCCACCGTCCGATCTCGCGTTCATCGCGGTGGGCGGCCTGGGAATCGGCGTGCTGAGCGGGCTCACCGGCGTCGGCGGTGGCATCCTGGTGGTTCCGCTCCTGACCCTCGGGTTTGGGATCGGGCAGCGCGTAGCCCAGGGCACGTCGCTGCTCGCGATCCTCCCCGCTGTAGCGATCGGAGCTGTGACCAGAAGTCGGAGCGGCGATGTCGACGTCAGGGCCGCGTCGTGGATGGCCGCCGCCGGAGTTCCAGCAGCCCTGGCCGGCTCAGCCGTGGCCCTGTGGCTCCCTCAGCGAGCGCTTGGAGGCCTGTTCGGAGTCTTTCTGCTCTTCGCCGCTACGCGAACATGGCCCCGTGCACAGCCGGCGGACAAGATCCGCTGAACCAACGGCGGTGGGCGGCTTCTACTCCGTCTTGGCGGGTGGCTCCGGCGTGCTCACCACGGCGTGATGCCGGAATGGTGACTCTGTGACAGCCGGCCCGGCCACTTTGACCTTCTTCTTCTTCTTGGCCTCGCGGCCCTGCTTGTCGCGTCCTTTACCCATGCGTCCCAGTTTCTAACACCGAGGCCAGTTCGCGCAAGAAGGACTCAACGTCCGTAACCAGGCCCACCGACTGCCAGCTGCCGCGATCCGCGAGCTTGGTGACGACTGCCGGGTTGATGTCGACACAGACCGTCCGCACCCCGGCCGGCAGCATGTTGCCGGTCGCGATCGAGTGCAGCATCGTCGACAGCATGAGGGCGATCCGGACCCCGCCCAGGGCGGCGCGCATTCGCTTTTGAGCTTCGATCATGTCCGTGATCACGTCGGGGAGCGGTCCATCGTCGCGGACTGACCCGGCCAGGACGAAGTCCACGTCGTGCTCGATCGCGGATTTCATGACCCCCGAGGTCAGCTGGCCGCTCCGAACCATCTCACGCAGCCCGCCGGCGGCCCTCACCCGATTGATGGCCCGCATGTGGTGCTCGTGACCGTGCTCGATGGCGTGACCGCTCTCGATGTTCACGCCGAGGGCAGTGCCGAACAGCGCCGCCTCCACGTCGTGCACCGCGAGGGCATTGCCAGCAAACAGCACCTGAACGAAGCCGAGCTCGATCAAACGGGACAGATAGCGACCCGCGCCGGTGTGGACCACCGCGGGACCGGCCACGACGAGCACCCTCCCCCCCGCCGCTCGCGCCTGACGCATCTCCTCGGCCACGCCCGCTCTGGCGACCTTCTTCGGCTTCTCGGCCGAGACCTCGCTGCCCATGAAGCTGAAGATCTCGGTCTGCCTCGAGCGCTCGAGCGGTGTCACCCGCACCCCGTTATGCCCGGTGACGACCTCCATCCCGCGCTGGGCATCTTGAAACACGATGCACCAGGCGCGGCGGGTCTTGCTGTCGATTGCGATTGCGGTGTCCATCTCCATCTTCTCGACCGGGACCCACTGATCCTCGATCAGAACCTCGGTCGGAAGGTTGCTCGTGGAGTAGAAGCCTTCCGGGAAAACACCGTCCTGGGTCACTGTCGCCAGCTGTGCGGCCGACTCGGATTCAACGGTGGCGCCGAGGGCACGAGCGCGGTGGACGATGTCGTCGAGCAGCGACGCGGAACGGGCCACGATCTCCATCCGGCAGATGGACGGGTCGGTCTTGTGCTGGCCGACCTTCAGCTCCTCGATCGTGAAGTTGCCGCCGAGGTCCATGACGAGGTCCATCACCTGCGGCAGCATCATCGAGTCGATGATGTGACCTTTGAGAACGAGGCGGGCGGTGTGCTGCGGCTCGCTCACAGGATGGCGACCCCTGCCGCTTGATTGATCTGTTTCTTGAGGCTCGCGGCTTCCGCCGCCGGGCTCGCCGCGTACATCACCGAGCGGCTCGAGGAGACGAGGCTGGAGGCGCGATCCCCGTTCCACGCGCCGTGAACCGAGGCCTCGAGGTCGCCGCCCTGGGCGCCGATCCCGGGCAGGAGGAACGGTAGCCCGCTCGCCCGCCGCACTTCAGTGACCTGGATTGGAGCCGTGGTGCCCACCACCAGTCCCACGTTGCGGGCACCGTTAAGCCGCTCGGCCAAATCGGCTACATGAAGGTAGAGCGGCTTGCCGTCGGCCACGAGATGCTGGAGGTCTGTGGCGCCCGGGTTCGAGGTGCGACAAACCAGGTACACGCCGCGGTCCGTATACGCCGTGTACTCGCGGACAGAGTCGGCACCGAGGTAGGGATTGACTGTGGCGGCGTCCATGCCAAGGGTTTCGAACGCGGCCTTGGCGTATGCGCGCATGGTGTTGTCCATGTCTCCGCGCTTGCCGTCGAAGAGAAAAGGCGTGTCGGGGGTCGAGGTCCGCAGCTCTATGAGCGCCGACCATCCGTCCGGGCCATAACGTTCCCAGAACGCGCTGTTCGGCTTGAAACAGCAGACGTGCTCCTCGGTCTGGCGGATGACCTCGCGGCACAGCTTCAGAGCGCCCGAGGCGCCACCTTCGATGCGGTCCGGGTCTGGATCTAGCCCGACGCAAAGCAGAGTACTTCGAGCAGTCGAGATCGCCCGGAGCCGGTCGAAGTATCCCAAGCGCCCCAATCGTAACCGCCGAGCCTCGCGGTCTCAGGTCTCGACGGTCCAAAATTGGAGAGGTGCGGATCGCACTGGCACAGGTGAATCCAACGGTCGGCGATCTCGAGGGCAACGGCCTGATGATCATCGATTGGATCCAACGCGCTCGGGACCTGGGGGCCGACGTCGTCTGCTTCCCCGAGCTGGCGATCACCGGCTATCCACCTGAGGATCTGGTGCTCAAGCCGTCCTTCGTTCGTGACAATCTCGCGCAGCTTCAGCGCATAGCGCGCGCATCGACGGGAATCGCCACCGTGGTCGGCTTCGTAGACCAGGCTGCCGGCCTTTTCAACGCCGCCGCGTTCATACACGACGGGGCCGTCAAAGCGGTCTATCACAAGGTGTTCCTTCCCAACTACGGCGTGTTCGATGAGAAGCGCTATTTCGACGAGGGCCACGACTGCCCGATCATCGAGCTGAACGGAGTCCGCGTCGGGCTGTCCGTTTGCGAGGACTGCTGGTTTCCCTCCGGACCGATGGCATGGGAGGCTCAGCAGGGCGTTCAGGTTCTGATCAACATCAACGGGTCGCCTTTCCATGTCGGAAAGCGAGCTCCACGTGAGGCCATGGTCGCCGAGCGAGCGGTGGACTATGGCGCCTTCGTGGCCTGGGTGAACACCGTCGGGGGCCAGGACGAGCTCGTGTTCGACGGCAACAGCGTCGTTTTCGACCCTCGCGGACGTGTTCTCGCGCGAGCTGGGGCGTTTGTCAAAGAGCTTCTGGTTTGCGACATCGACACCTCGACCCCGATTCAGCGACCGCTCGAGTCCATCCGCCGAGAGGCGAGTGCCGCGGGGAGCCTTGAGCTGAGGGTCACTCAGGTCGCGGCCGGCGAGGCGGGCTCGGCCTCGGCGGCGCCGCAGATTGAGGTTCGGATCGCAGAGGCCCCAGACGGGGCTGCGGAGATCTACGCGGCCGTTGTGCTGGGAGTGCGCGACTACGTGCGCAAACAGGGCTTCAGCAAAGTGGTGGTCGGAATGTCGGGCGGGGTCGACTCGGCGCTCACAGCTGCGATCGCCTGCGACGCGCTTGGCCCCGAGAACGTGATCGGGGTTCGCATGCCGTCCCGGTACACGTCGACGGACAGCCTGGAAGATGCCGCGCTGGTCGCCGAGAACCTCGGCATGCAGATGCTCGATTTCTCCATCGAGCCGCCGCACGAAGGCTTCATCGAGATCCTGGCCGATGCCTTCAAAGGCACAACGCCAGGAGTGGCCGAAGAGAATTTACAGCCACGCATACGGGCGACGATCCTCCACGCCCTGTCCAACAAGTTCGGCTACATCGTCCTCAGCACCGGGAACAAATCGGAGCTGGCCACCGGGTACGGGACGCTCTACGGCGACATCGCGGGGGGCTTTGCCGTCCTCAAAGACATCACCAAGACGACCGTCTACGAGCTTTGCGCCTACCGCAACTCGGTGGCCCTGGCCATTCCGCCGAGAGTGATCACCAAAGCGCCCACAGCGGAGCTGAAGCCAGGCCAGAAGGATGTTGACAGCCTCCCCCCCTACGCCGAGCTTGATCCGATCTTGCACGGATACATCGAGGAGGACCTGAGCCCTGAGGAGCTGGTGGCCGCCGGACACCGCGCCGACACGGTGGCTCGCGTGATCCAGCTGGTCGACCGGAGCGAGTACAAGCGCCGGCAGGCGCCGCCTGGGGTCAAGATCACGACGCGCGCCTTCGGGCGCGACCGTCGCATGCCCATCACCAACCGGTACAACACGAACGGCGCGGCGAGAGCGCCTGAGGTGCCACCCAAGGCATAATTTCCGTCGATATCAGGTATAGAAAAACGCTATGACGAGCTCCTTTGACGTGGTCGTGATCGGGGGCGGGCCTGGAGGCTACGTGGCGGCTCTCAGGGCCGCGCAGCTGGGCGCCCGGACCGCGATCGTCGAGAAGGACAGGCTGGGTGGGACCTGCCTGGTTCGCGGCTGCATACCCACCAAAGCCCTGCTTCAGTCGACGGAGCTTTACGTCCAGGCCAAAACGGGCGCTCCCTTCGGCCTCGTGGCTGACACGGTCGGGTTCAACTGGACTGTGGCCCAGAAACGCAAGACCGCCGTCGTGGACCAGCTCGTCAAAGGCGTCGAGGGCCTCCTCAAAGCGGGGGGCGTGACCACGTTGAAAGGGGCTGCCCGGCTGTCCGGTCGCGGGCTCATCGACGTGGCCGGGGAGCCCTTCCAGGCCAGGGACATCGTGATCGCAACCGGCTCGGCCGTGGCTCGCGTCCCGATCAAGGGCGCGGAGCTCACGATCGACTCCGACCAGATCCTCGAGCTGCGCGATCTGCCCGCCCGGCTGGCCGTGATCGGCGGCGGGGTGGTCGGCATGGAGTTTGCCGCGATGTTCGCCGCCTTGGGTAGCAAGGTCACCGTGCTTGAGATGCTGCCGCAGGTGCTGCCGATGGTCGACGCGGACCTCATCTCGGTCTACGTCAGGCACCTCAACGCCCTGGGCGGTGAGGTCCACACCAACAGCAAGGTCTCAGAGGTGGTCAAGGAGAAGGGTGGACTGCAGGTCCGATTCTCGGCGGGGGCCGAGGGCGGTGCGGTGGACGCGGATCAGGTGCTGCTCGCGGTCGGCCGCGTGCCCTACACCCAGGGTCTCGACGCGGAGCAGGCCGGCGTCAAGCTCGAGCGGGGCCGGGTGGTGGTCGACGACCACCTGCACACCACCGCCGACGGCGTGTGGGCGATCGGCGACGTCATCGGCGGCATCATGCTCGCGCACGTCGCGTCTTATGAGGGCGTGTGTGCGGTCGAGAACATCGCCGGGAGCGGCGGCCGCATTCCGGACTACCATGCCGCACCCAACTGCATCTACACCGACCCCGAGATCGCGCACGTTGGACTGGGCGAGGCTGAGGCGAAGGCCAAGGGGATCGAGGTCAGAGTCGGCCGGTTTCCATTCGCGGCTTCCGGGAGAGCGCTCACGCTCGGTCAGTCCGAGGGATTCGTCAAGGCGATATCGGACGCGCGCACCGGAAAGCTGCTTGGAGCTCACATCATCGGGCCTCGCGCGACCGACCTGATCGCCGAGGCCACGCTCGCCGTGCAGAACGGCCTCACGCTCGAGGACATCGAGCACACGATCCACGCCCACCCCACTCTGCCTGAGTCGCTGATGGAGGCGGCGCTGGCGGCCGAGGGGCGCGCCATCCACATCGCCAACCGGCGATCCGCGGCGCCCGCAGCCCCCTCCCTTCCGTCCCCCAGGCCGACCACCTCCCGCGACCTCGAGCTCAACTCGGTCAACCGCGACCATCTCCTCGAGCTGCACCGAGAGATGCAGCTCATCCGGCGCTTCGAGGAGAGGGCACAGGAGCAGTACACGAAAGCCAAGATCGGCGGTTACTGCCATCTGAACATCGGTGAGGAGGCGACGGTGGTCGGCGGGATACACGCCCTCAAGCCGAACGACTACATCTTCACGAGCTATCGCGAGCACGGTCACGCGATCTCGCGCGGCGTCGATCCTCGCGCGGTCATGGCCGAGCTTTTCGGCAAGGAGACCGGCACCTCGCATGGCCGGGGCGGATCGATGCACATGTTCGACGCCGAGCTCCGATTCATGGGCGGCTATGGCATCGTCGGTGGCCACCTGCCGCTCGCGGTGGGCGGGGCATGGGCTGTCAGGTACAAGAGGCAGAAGGATGTTGTCTTCTGCATGTTCGGCGACGGAGCCACCAACATCGGTGCCTTTCACGAGTCGCTGAACATGTCGAAGGTGTTCCACCTGCCTGTCGTGTGGTTCTGTATCAACAACCGCTACGGCATGGGGACGCCGGTGGAGGCGGCCTCCGCGGTGGCCGACATATACAAGAAGGCTTGCGCGTATGACATGGAGGCGATCCAGGTCGACGGCATGAACCTGCGCGAGGTCCTGGAGCGAACCGGAGAGATCGTGGAAAAGACCCGCGCCGACTCAGAGCCTCGGTTCATCGAGGCGCTCTGCTACCGGTTCAAGGGCCACTCGGTGGTGGATCCGGACAAGTACCGCTCCAACGAAGACAAGGAGAGGTGGCGCAAGGCCGATCCGATCGTCGCTTTCGAGCACGAGCTCGAACAGTCGGGCCTGGCCGACGAGGAGTGCTTCAAGTCGGTCCGGCAGTCCGTCGACGATGAGGTGCAGGAGGTCGTGCGGTACGCCGACGAGAGTCCCGACCCATCGCCCGACGACCTCTACAGGTACACCTACGCGGGCGAGTGGGAAGGCCGGCCCGAGCTTCGTCCGGAGCCTGTCTGAGCGTGGAGGACAAGCTCTACCGGGTGGCCCTGAGAGAGGCGCTGTCGGAGGAGATGGAGCGCGACGACAACGTCTTCCTCATCGGTGAGGACATCGGAAGGTTCGGAGGCGCCTATCGCGTCACCGAGGGCCTGCTCGACAAGTTCGGCGCCCAGCGCGTCGTGGACGCGCCGATTGCCGAGGAGGTCATCGTGGGCACGGCCATCGGCGCGGCAATGCTCGGGCTGCGTCCGGTGGTGGAGCTGATGACTATCAACTTCTCGCTGGTGGCCTATGACCAGATCGTCAACAACGCGGCCAAGATCAGGTACATGTTTGGTGGAGAGGCGAGCGTGCCGATGGTGATCCGGATGCCCGGGGGAGCAGGCCACCAGCTTTCAGCCCAGCACTCGCACAGCCTCGAGGTGCTTTACGGGTTGATTCCAGGGCTCCTCACGGTGGCCCCCACGACGCCTGAAGACGCCAAGGGAATGCTCAAGTCTGCGATCCGATCGGACAACCCGGTCATGTTTCTCGAGTCGATGAGCCTCTACAACGTCCGCGGGCCGGTTCCCGACGGCGACTACACGACACCGATCGGACGGGCGGCGGTTCGTCGAGAAGGCGCTGATATCACGATCGTTGGCGTCTCCAGGATGGCGGTTCTTGCATTCGAGGCCGCCAAGCAGCTCGAGGAGGAGGACATCGACGCGGAGGTCATCGACCTGCGCTCGATTCGCCCTATCGACTGGCAGCCCATCACCGAGTCGGTGCGCAAGACTGGCCGGTGCGTCGTGGTCGAAGAAGGCTGGGCGACCTACGGCGTCACAGCGGAGATCGCCGCCGGGGTGCAGGAACGGTGCTTCGACTACCTCGACGCGCCGATCCGCCGCCTCGGCGGTGCGCAGGTGCCGATGCCGTACAGCCTCCCACTCGAGAAAGCGTCCATCCCAACGGGCGAGGACATCAAGCGCCTGGTCCGCGGGGTCATCGGCCGCAGTCTGGACGCCTGAGCTATGCCCGAGGTAAATATGCCGAAGCTCTCCGACACGATGGAGGAGGGCACGGTCCTCGTCTGGAAGAAGAAGTCGGGCGAGACTGTGAAGAAGGGCGAGGTGCTCGCCGAGGTGGAGTCCGACAAGGCGACCTTCGATCTCGAGGCGGAGGCGGACGGTGTGCTGTCGATCCTGGTCGAGCAGGGGGTTCCGGCCAAGATCGGAGCTCCGATCGCGCGCATCGGCGGCGAAGCGGCCGCGCCTTCAGCGCCCGCCGCGCCCGCCGCGCCCTCCACGCCTGCCGGGCCTGCCGTGCCTGCGCCGCCACCTCAGGGTGAGGCTGGTCGCCAGGCTCCGGCCGCAAAGTCGACCGCGCCCGCGGCGAAGCAGGCGGTCGCCACGCCCGCCCCCGACGCTCAGCCCATGGCGCGGCCCGCCGGTCGCGACGGTGAACAGGCGGCTCCGGAGATCAGGGCGTCGCCTCTGGCGAAGCGTCTTGCCGGCGAGATGGGCGTGGACATAGCCTCGCTGACAGGCACGGGCCCCGGTGGCCGGATTGTCAAGGAGGACGTGCTCGCGGCAGCCGGAACCGGAAAAGGCCAGGATTCTGCGCGCCCGGCGCTTCCGCGTCCCGACAGGCCTGCCGGTGCTGCCGTGGAGACAGTCGAACCCAACCGCATGCAGGCGACGATCGCGCGCCGCATGGCCGAGGCCAAGTCGACCGTGCCCGAGTTCCAGGTCACCGTGGAGGCTCGCGTCGACGAGTCGGTGAAAATGCGGCAGCAGCTCAAGGACTCGGTTCCCGGCGCCGAGAAGGTGACCATGACGGACTTCATCGTCCGCGCGTGTGCGCTGGCGCTTCGCAAGTTCCCAGAGGTCAACTCGTCCTGGGTCGACGGGCGTTTTCAGCGCAAGCGATCGATCAACATCGGCCTCGCAGTGGCTCCGAGTCAGGGCATGGGTCTGCTGGTTCCGGTGGTCCACGACGCCGATTTGAAGGACCTGATCCAGATTTCGATCGAGTCGCGCCAGGTCATCGAGCGGGCAAGATCAGGTAGACCCCTCGAAGGCGATCTGAGCGGCGCCACCTTCTCGATCTCCAACCTCGGCATGTACGGAGTCGACGAGTTCGTCGCCATCATCAACCCGCCGGAGGCGGCCATCCTCGCCGTTGGCGCCATCAAGGACGTACCGGTCGTGCTGGACGGCACCGTCGTTCCGGGCAAGGTGATGCGCATGACGCTATCGGTCGACCATCGGGTGTTCTACGGCGCGACCGCCGCCCAGTTCGCGGCCGAGGTCAAGCGGCTGCTGGAAAGCCCGGTCACGCTTCTGGTCCCGCCCCAAAGCGGGTCATAATCCCTGGATGCATGTTGGGGGCGCCAGATGGAACCGCGCGATCGCAATGCTCGCCGGAGCGTTCAGCGCCGGCCTGATCACGTTTGTCGGGCCTCGATACCTGCTTCACCTTCCGGTGGGCGAGCAGATCGGCGTCGCGGTGCTCTGCATCTGCCTGGTGCTGGCCTCGATGGTGCTTTACAACCGCCGACGCGCCCGCCGGGTCGACACCTCCAAGGCTAAGACGACCCGGCCTTAGCCTCGGCCCGGGCTGAGCCCGGCTTGGTTGCGGCGGCCTTTGATTCGGGCGCCGGCGAAAGCGACAGGTGCAGCTGAAGCGAGTCCGCGGCCTCGTCGAAATCGGCCCACAGGCGACCTCCCATGGCGGCGGCCATCTCGCGCGAGATGGCGAGCCCAAGCCCCACCCCGCCCGCCGCGGCCGACCGCGACGGATCGGCGCGGTAGAACCGATCGAACATGTGCTGGGGATCTGGCCGGTGGAGGCCGGCTTGATTTGCCACCATCGTTTCCACCGAGCCGTCCCGCGGCAGCGCCCGGATCTTCACCGCGGTCCCTTCAGGCGCGTACTTGACCGCGTTGTCGAGCAGGTTGTCGAGGATCTGCTGCAGACGTTCAGGGTCCGCTGCCACCGGCGGCAGGTCTTCTGGGACCTCGAGCTCCAGGGCGAGCCGCCGGGAGTCAGCGCGAAGGCGTGCCACCTCCACCTGCTGCTGGAGGTGAGCGCCCAGGTCGACCGCGGTGACGTGCATGGAGATGGTCCCCGCCTCCACCCTGGCCAGGTCGAGGAGCTCCTGCGCCATGCGCAGGACTCGTTCGGACTCCTCGTGCACGATGGTGGCGGCCCGTGTCTTCTCGGCGTCGGTCACGAGGCTTCCGTCGAGCAGCGCCTGGCTGAAGCCGATGAGGCTCGTAAGCGGAGTCTTGAGCTCGTGCGAGACGTTGGCCAGGAAGTCGCGTTGGACCCTGCGCGCTCGCTCCACCGCCTCTGCCATCCGGTTGAAGGACTCTCCGAGAGCACCGATCTCGTCGGTGCCGCCGATGGCCACGCGGCGCGAGTAGTTGCCGGCGGCGACGTCTTCGGCGGCTGACGCCAGTTGCGTGAGCGGTCGGGTCAACGAGCGGCTGACCAGCAACGTGAGCAGGATCGCGGCCAGCAGTGCGACTCCACCGGCCTCAAGCAGCCGGAGCGCCAGATCACCAGCCGCTGCGATGGCGGCCGACGACTGGGGCTGGGCCAGAACCACGTAGGCAGCGCCCAGCGGATCACGCGCCGGCACCAACTTCACGGCGGCGGCCAGGTATGCCTCACCGTCCAGCGTGGTCTTGGCCTCGCCGACGTTGGCGACACGCCTCGAGGCCGTGAGCACGATCGCCTGCCCGGCTGTCGACGATGCGGCCCCGCTGTCAAACACGATCCGGCCCCCCGCATCGAGCAGCAAGAGCCGGCCCCCATTGAGCGACGGGAGGACCGAGCTGAGGCGGTCCTGAAAGTCCGCCGGGGCATCGAGAGCGCAGGTCAGCGCTCCCGTGTTGCTGAGAGCCAGCGGTCGCCTAAGACACTCCTGGTGCTTGACCACGACGGCTGCTGTGGTCACGGTCCTGTCGAGCTGGTCCTGCACGCTCTGGAACTCGAGGTCACGCACCTGCAGCCAGGTCAGCGCGCCTGCCAGCAACAGGCTCACGGCGACGATGCCGGCGGCGGCGGCCAGCAGCCGCAGTCGAAGGCTCAGGAGGAAGCGAGCTCCAGCCGGTATCCGACTCCCCACACAGTCACGATGCTCGGGTTCTTGATCTTGGCCGCGGCGAGCTTTTCACGCACCTGCTGAACGTGCACATCCACGGTCCTCGTATAGCCGGGGAAGTCGTAGCCCCAGACAAGATCGAGCAGCTCGCTACGCTGAAAGACGCGGCCCGGGTGCCGGCTCAGCAGGGCCAGGAGGTCGAACTCCTTGGGCCGCAGCTGCACCCGCTCGGTGCCGTAGCGGACCTCGTGGCGCTCGATGTCCACCTCGAGCTCACCGGCGCGGATCAACCTGGGCTGGTCCGGCTCGGTCCGAGCCCTTCGCAGCAGCGCCTTTGCGCGTGCCACCAGCTCCTGCGGGTGGAACGGCTTGGTCAGGTAGTCGTCGGCACCCACCTCGAGCCCGACAACCTTGTCGGTCACCTCGTCGCGCGCCGTGAGCATGATGATCGGCACCTGACTGTGCTTGCGGATCTCCTTGCAGACGGTGAGGCCGTCCATTCCAGGGAGCATGATGTCGAGGATCACCAGGTCGGGCTTGATCTGGCCGAACCGGGCGATGGCCTGTGCCCCATCCCCCACTCCCTCGAC
>JBIOJB010000020.1:0-36716 GCA_044450465.1 Candidatus Dormibacterales bacterium
GATACGGATCTCAGTCGATGCCGCGCTGAGCCACCAGGGTCAGGAATGACGGGAACTCTGTAGCCAGCGCCACCTCTTCGAAAATCGCCCTCGCCTCGGGAAAGCGGCTCGAAACCCATGCCGCATCGCCCACCCGTTCCCGGATCTTCCGTAGCTCGTCGTCCGCCAGCTCTCTCACGAGCTCTGCGCTGATCTTCGAACCCTCGCTCATGATCGACGCGTGCCGGATCCACTGCCACACCTGTGAGCGGGAGATTTCGGCGGTCGCGACGTCCTCCATCAGGTTGTTGATCGCCGCCGCCCCGACGCCCCTCAGCCACGACTCGATGTACTGGATCCCGACGCTAACGTTCATCCGCAATCCGGCTTCTGTGATGTTCCCGCCGGGAATCTTCACGTCGACCAGCGCAGCTGCCTCCGACACCACTTCGGGTCGCTGGCGCTCGAGCTGGTTCTGCATGGCGCCAAGCACGGCATCGAACGACGCCATCGCGGTGGGAACCAGGTCTGGGTGGGCCACCCACGTGCCGTCGAATCCATCGCTGGCCTCGCGGTCCTTGTCTTCTTTCACTTTGGCGAGCGCAACCTGATTCACCTCGGCGTCGCGCCTCGATGGGATGAAAGCCGCCATGCCACCCATGGCGTGGGCGCCTCGCCGGTGACAGGTCTTCACGAGCAGCTCCGTGTATGCGCGCATGAAGGGCACGGTCATCGTGACCTGGGCCCTATCCGGGAGCACGAAGTCAGCTCGATTCCGAAACTTCTTGATGATGCTGAAGATGTAGTCCCAGCGACCGGCGTTCAAGCCGCTCGAATGATCCCGCAGTTCGTAAAGGATTTCATCCATCTCGAACGCGGCGAGGATTGTCTCGATCAGGACTGTTGCTCGGATGGTGCCTCGAGGCAAACCGAGCTGGTCCTGGGCCAGGTTGAAGACGTCGTTCCAGAGCCGCGCCTCGAGATGACTCTCGAGCTTGGCCAGGTAGAAGTAAGGACCGCTTCCCTTGTCCAGCAGCCTCTGCGCGTTGTGAAAGAAGTAGAGCCCGAAGTCGAAAAGACTGCCTGAGACCGGCTTCCCGTCCACCTCGAGATGCCGCTCCTCGAGGTGCCAGCCTCGCGGCCGAACCAGAAGCGTCGCGACGGTTGGATTGAGCCTGTAAGCCTTGCCCTCAGGGCTGGTGAACTCGATCCGCCTTTCGATGGCATCGATGAGGTTGACCTGACCCTCCACCAGGTTCGACCAGGTGGGTGAGTTCGCATCCTCGAAATCGGCCATGAAGACTCGCGCCCCGGAGTTCAGGGCATTGATCAACATCTTGCGGTCGGTCGGGCCAGTGATCTCAACGCGCCTGTCTCGCAGGTCGGCGGGAGCCACGGCGACGCTCCACTCCGATGCTCTGACCTCTGCCGTGCTGGACAGGAACCCAGGAAGCTCCCCGCTGTCGAGGCGCGCCTGTCGCTCGTCCCTCAGCCGGAGCAGCTCCAGCCGCCTGGGTCCGAACTCGCGCTGCAAGCCTGCGACGAAACCCATGGCCGCAGGCGTGAGTATCTCTGCCGCCCGTCCCTCGAGCGGTCCAATCAGCCTGACCCCCTCCATCGCACCCAACCCAGGCAAATCTACAGGAGCCTGTTACTTGCCTGCGAGCTTCGCGACCACGGGCGCCAGCGACTCAGACGTCTCACCGGGAACGATGACGTACGAGATCCCGTACCGCTCGCGACGGGCTTCAATATCGGTGACCAGCTGGTCGACAGTACCGATGAGAAAGTGCGGCATCTCGAGAATGTCGGCAGGCTCGAGCCCCAGGCCAGAGGCTATCGCCGCCGCCATCGACTCGCGGTCGTCGGTGACGCTGGCCAGGAAGACGGTGATGCTCAGCTCGAGCTCATTGAGTCGCGGACCCGCGGCCTCCTTGATCCATCCGATCTTTTCGTCCGTGCGGAGGGCCACACCCGAGCCCACCAGCTCCCGCCCGACTTTGCCCGCGCTCAGCACGAAGTTGACGTTGACGATATCTGCCTCACGGGCAGCCAGCCGCAGCATGCGTCTGCCCCCGCCGCCGAGAATGATCGGCGGATGCGGTTTCTGGACCGGGCTCGGTGAACCCTCCAACTCCGTGATCGTGTAGTGCTTTCCACTGAACGAGAACTGCCCACCGGCGAAGAGGCCCTTGATTACCTTCAACCCTTCTTCCATGCGTTCGATGCGGACTCCGGGCGAATCAAGCGGAATCCCGGCCTTTGTGTAATCGGATTCCATCCAGCCGGCTCCAAGCCCGAGATCCAGACGTCCCTCGCTGAGAAGGTCGAGCGTGGCTGCTTCGCGGGCCAGGATGACCGGATGCCGGTAGTCGTTGTCAAAGACGAGCGAACCGATCCGCAGCGTGGTTGTCGCGTCCGCAGCGGCCATGAGAGCCGCCACAGGCCCGAGCTGGTCTCTGAAGTGGTCCGGCAGGTAAAGGGTTGAATAGCCTGTTGCCTCGACCTGGCGGGCCGTGTCGCGCCACGCCGCCGCGCTCGGCGACGCGTGCTCTTGAACCCCGAATCTGAACGGCCGGGACTGGCCCATTCCTGAGTTCAGTATGCCGTCCCTTAGAATGCCGCCCTGACCGCCGGATCGGATAGCATCCCAGGGTGGCCGCCGTCATCCGCCTCGCCCGGGAGCGCGTCTGGCTGCCCATCGTGCCGGCGGCGGTCAGTTGGGCGATGCTGTTCGGCTACCAATGGGCGTTCTATCTAACGTATCGAGGACATCAGGCGACCGTCTTTTCTTACTACTCGGGGGTCGTCGGTGACGGGCTGCTGATCCCGGTTGTCAACGTGGCCGGGTTTGTTCTGCTGCGACAGCTCCCGGTGGGGATCCCGTGGAAGCGCTGGCCCTTATACGCGCTCCTGGGGCTGACCACCGCAGCAGCGGTCTACCTCTTCCAGGCCGGCCACGACCTCGTCAACTGGTCGATGCCCATTCCTTATCAGTGGAGCGATGTGGGCCAGTTCCACTTCTTCGTCCTGGCCTCAGAGATGTCGTATCTCTACCTTGTTCTGGCCACAGCGCTGACCAACTGGGACGAGCTGCTCGCAGACAGCAGCTCACGACGAACATTCGCCCTGGGCTGGGTCGGTGTCGCCCTTTTCTTCGCCACGCTGGCGGTGGACTACATCCACTAGATCGGCGACGGGGTCACCTGCCGCCCTGGGCGAAAGTCAGGGCCGGTCCCAAAACGAGCCCGGCCAGGGCATCGGTCCCACCAGCGACTCCGGCAGCCCTATTACTGGGGGAATCACGGTTGAACCGCCGCGAGACAGCTCACCAGGCGATGGGTACGCCAACCGAGCACATCGACCCGCACGCACGGGTGCGACGTTAAGAGTTGATCTGCCTCAGGGCGTCCAGGTTGCCCGGCTGATTGGCCGCCGGCTGGCCTAGATAGTCCCAAGCGAACACCCAGTACCCGAGCGCGCCCTGGTTCTTCCAATGGTCAAACTGCGCCAGCAGCTCCGCCGGCGTCGGCCAGCGCCAGGAGCTACTGCTGAAATCCTGGATTATGAATTCCCACTTGGACAGACCCGCAGCGTGAATCTGACGCACCGCGCTGTCGATCGCGGAGTAGTCGCAAGGTCCGGTCTGGCACGGGTACACGTCAAAGGCAAGAATGTCGACCGTGCCAAGCATCGGTATACCTTGCTGCGCTGGGTTGCCCACCTGGAACTGGTCGTCCGCAACCCACGTCTTGGCGTTTGGGTCCACTCCGTGGACGACTCCGGTGATGTGCGCATAGACGGGAGGCGCATTGCAGCCATTGGCCGTCGGCTCGTCGCCGATCTGATAACGCAAGCCCGTCATTCCAGCGCTGACGTTTGACTGAACAATTGCCGCGATGGCCGTGTCGGCCATTGTCTGGGCGCAGGTTGTGTTGTTGTAGGCATCGACCCAGACCATGCCTGTCATTCCCACCGCTGACAGGGCCGCACCGTTGTCCTGGACACCCCCGTCCGTGGAGGAATTGAAGCCGAGGGAGTGCATTGTCGCGAAGTCGGTTGAGGTAAAGCGGTAAATGCCGCGCGTAAGGGCCACGGCTGGACGAGGCGGCGCGGGCGATGGCTGTGCAGGTGGCGGTGCGGCTGACGCTGCCGGAGATGCGCTTGCGGCAACCGGCGACCGAGGAGGCGACGTCGGAGAAGGTGACTCAGCGGTCGATGGCGACTCACTGGCGCGTGAGGTCACCGACGCGTGGCGACCGGAGGCATCGGACGATCGCAGTTTCGACACCACGACCGCCGACACCAATCCCAGGACCAGGACGCAGACGAGCAGCAGTGGGACCAGCCATCGTTGCTTACTCGGCCCGAGTGTCATGAACTCAAGGTGCTTGCCCGTCCCTTGCCTGCCGCTGAACCAGTTCGCGGGCGCTTGGCCGCTTGTACCTCTTAGGCGTTCTACGCCTCCGGGCAATCTGGGCAATGTGGTCCCGGCCCGCGA
Source organism: Candidatus Dormibacterales bacterium (assembly GCA_044450465.1). Lineage (GTDB taxonomy): Bacteria > Chloroflexota > Dormibacteria > Dormibacterales > Dormibacteraceae > JBIOJB01. The sequence continues at coordinate 4,481 of JBIOJB010000020.1, forward strand.
GCACAGCCTCTATGTCTTTCGCCACTGACTCGGACTCAAGTGCCCTCAGTATCTTCCTCGGCAAGCTGGCGGCGGCACGGAGGTCGGCTTTGAGATCAGGCCCGAGTTGGTGCCGAGGGTGAGATTTGAACTCACGACACCTTGATTTTCAGTCAAGTGCTCTACCAAGCTGAGCTACCTCGGCACGGGCGATGATTCTATCGGCCGTGGGCCTCTCAGAGCGGGCCGCTCGGTCGCCGCAGGGCCCAGTCCAAGATACCGATGCGCCCTCAATCGCTCCCAACCAAGCCAGTCCAGCTCCCTCAAGGTTGCGAATAGGAGCAGACCGTTTCGGGCGGCTATCGTGGCCAGCAACAGTCCCGGATAGACAAGGATTCCACCGGCCTGGACGGTGACGTGATCGAACAGGATGGGGAACACGAGCGTCGTCGACAACGCGACGAGAAGCCAGACGAGGTCGAGACCATCGACCAGAGCGATCAACGGCATGAGCCAGATGAGGTACTGAGCGCTGAGCACCTTGCCGCTCAGCAGCACCACGCAGAGCGTGGCGATCCACGCGCGGCCTACTTCGATGCGGCCGCGCCAGAGCCCGGCACCTGCAAGCGTCCAGCCGACGACAAGCACCAGTCCTCCGATAGCACCCAGCCACCGGTCGGCCTCGCCGCCGCCTAGAAGATTGAACGAGCCGTACGAGAACGCCCCGTGCACGGGCTGCCCCACGAAGCTCGTGAGCCAAAGCAAGGTGGCCGGTCCCGACTCGACCTCAAGCGGCCTAGAGAAGGCGTACCTGAATGGTCCTATCGCGTGGCTCGAATCCACCAGGAAAGCCAAGCCGAATCCACCCATAACGATGGCGAGGAACAGGCCCAGGCCGAAGCCAATCGCCTTCACCTCTTCCCCGCTCCCCGCTTGGCGCGTAGATCGGTATTGATCGATCACCACGAGTGGAACCAGAAACGCTGGAAAGAGCTTGATCAGCGTTCCGATCGCAAGCAGCATGTACGTGGCGTTGTGGCGGCGCTCCCTCAGCGCGAGGTAGGCAGCAAGCACGAGGGTGGCGGGCACGATGTCGAACCGCTGCAGGACAGTTGCGAACGCCCCGGCCACGAGGTAGCCCAAAAAGGCGACGCCAGCCCACGCGCCGCCTGCCCATCGCACAAGAAAGTAGGCCGTTACGGCGAAGCATCCCATCCAGGCACCGAACAGCAGCGCATATGCCGAGTCGGGCCGGGAGACCGGGAGCGCGATGGCCAGGATCGCCATTGGCGGGTATTCCAAAGGAAGCTGGTGGTGCTGCCAGAAAGCCGCCGCGTAGGCCTGGTACTCGGCCACGTCCGGCTGGACCTGGGCCGACAGGCTCGCGGCGATCCAGTTGGCCACCAGAGCGACCACACCGGCCCCAATAAGCCACACGAGCAAGACAGGGCGCCGCCGGGTCACAGCCCCTCCTAGGCGCCCAGGAGCCGCTGGACGCCCTCTTCAAAGACTGCGGTGTGCCGGTCGATGTCCTCGCGCGTCGTGTCGGGGCTCATCAGAGCCATGTTGTGGAACGGCGTCAGGAGGACGCCCCGGTTCAGCGCGTTGAGATGCGTGTACTCGTCGAGCTCGACATCCCACGCCGCGTGCGCCTCCCCGCCGTTGCGTGGTGGCGGCGAGCAGAACCCGTACTCGGCCCGGGCCCCCAGCCTCACTACATGCCAGGGAAGACGATGGCTTTCGACTGTCGCTCCGACTCCAGCCGCGAAACCTTCAGCAAGCGGGAACATGCGCTGATAAGCGCTGTCGGTCAGCACATGCTGGAGCGTGGCCCGCATCGCTGCCATCGAAAGCACGTTGCCGGCGAGGGTACCCCCGATGCCGCCCGTGTCGTCGATCTCAGCTGCCTCGACCCGGCTCGCCACCGCGTCGCTCATGCCGAAAGCTCCGACCGGAATGCCACCTGCCAGCGCCTTGCCCACCGTCAGCATGTCGGGCTCGAGCCCGTGTGCTGCTGTGTAGCCCCCGGGGCCAGAGCTCATCGTGTGCGTCTCGTCGATCACCAGGAGAGTGCCGGTCCGGCGCGTGGCAGCGCGCAGCGCTTCGTGATATCCGGCCTCCGGCAGCACGATCCCGACGTTGGTCAGCGCGGGCTCGGCCAGAACACATGCGACGTCACCCTGGGCGAGCTCGCTCTCGAGCGCCTCGACATCGTTCCACTCCACGACACGCGTGGTCAGCGTCGGGTCGACCGGAGGACCTACGTTGTGGGCCCGAGCGGTCGGCTTCCCGTCCTCGAGCACGACGAAGCTCTCGTCCACGCTTCCGTGGTAGCAGTAGTTGAACACCAGGATCTTGGGCCGGCCGGTGATTTGGCGCGCGAGGCGGATGGCAAAACGGTTGGCGTCGCTCGCAGAGAGCGTGAACTGCCACTTCGGCAGACCGAACCTCCTTGCCAGCTCCTCCGCCACCCAGGTCGAGTCCTCGCTTGGGAGCATGGCGGTGATTCCGTGACGTAGCCTCTTCTCGACCGCCGCGACGGTCGGCTCCGGGGAATGTCCGGCCATCGCGCCGGTGTCCCCCAGGCAGAAGTCGATGTAGGTGTGGCCGTCGATGTCGGTCACGCGCGCGCCCCTGGCCTGGTCGAGGACGATCGGAAACCCGCCGACCCAGCGATCCATCCAGTTCATCGGCACGCCCCCCAGCAAAGCTCCTCGCGCGCGCTTAAAAGCTTGTGCCGATTTGGGGTGGGCGGCTACGAAGGCGCTTCGCTCCTCGGAGATCAAACGCCCCAGGCGGGCGCGATCGACGGCCGTCCAGCCGGTAACGGTCAACTGAGTCCTCCTAACGTGGGACATCCTGGCCACGGCTTGCAGAGTGGGCGGTGATGGACTTGAACCAACGGCCTCCTCGGTGTAAGCGAGGCGCTCTAGCCAACTGAGCTAACCGCCCTTGCGGGAGCCAAGTTTAGGTCTTAGCCGGGCAGCAGGCTCAGGGCGGCGTTCAGCTGAGTGTCGTTGGCATAACCGTTCGAGAGCTGCATCACGTCGAACTCGTCGGCTGCGTTGGTCAGCTTCACGGTCACGTCTGGGGTCAGCCCCTTCTTGTCCACAGTCTGCCCGTTCGGCAGGTACCACCTGGCGACTGTGAGGTGCACGTCGGCACCGTCGCTCAGCACGAAGTCCTCCTGCACCGATCCCTTTCCGAAGGTCGTCGTGCCCACCAGCTTCGCCCGGCCGTGCGCCTGCAGTGACCCCGCCACGATCTCCGACGCCGACGCGCTGTTGGCGTCGACCAGCACGACGAGCGGCACGCTCGGAGCGGCGTGCTGCGAACCGACCATGTTCTTGTCCACGCTCCCACCGCGGCCCCTCGTCTCGAAGGTTTCCCCGCTGGTCACGAACTGGCTGATCACGTCCTGGGCCGCGGTCGTGAAGCCGCCCGGGTTTCCCCGCAGATCAAGCACCACGCCGGTCGTCCCTGTCAACCCGGTGTTGAGCGCGGCGGCGAACTCCTGCGACGTGGTTGATCCGAACTGGTAGATCCGCACGTACAGCACGTGGCCTGCGATGAGCGCCGATCGGACGGTCGGGACCTGGATCTGCGCCCGCGTGATGCTGAACGTGAGCGTCTGGGCACCGCGGGATACGGTCACCGAGACCTTCGACCCTTCCGGCCCCTCGATGAGCGCGGTGAGCTGGTCTGCGGTGAACCCCTTGGTGTCCTTGTCACCCACCATCGTGATCAGGTCTCCCGCCTGCAGTCCAGCCGCAGCGGCGGGCGAGCCGGCGATCGTCGCCGTGATGGCCGGATACATCTGCGTGAAGCTCAGGTAGACACCGATGCCGGTGTACTTGCTCTGGTACGACTGCTGCAAGCGCTTGTACTGCTGAGGGTCGAAGTAGGCGGTGTATGGATCGCCAAGCCCGCTGATCAAGCCTTGCACAGAGCCGTGCGACAGCTTGGTGGTGTCGATGTTGGTGTCGACGTAATCCGCCTGGATCAGCCGCGCGGCCTGCTCCAGCTCTGTCAGGTCGATACGACCCGCCGAGTGATGGCCGACATAAGGAATCCAGTCGGGGAATTGCTGGTCGGCGTACGCGCCCGCGGCAAATGCCAAGAACAGAGCGATGAAGGCGACGCCACCCCGAAGGGCGACGCGGCGATTCATTTCAGCGGACCGGCGACGTCGCTCAGCAGCCCAGCCAGATGCACGGGTCCTTCGGGTAGTTGTTCACGCGGATCTCGAAGTGGACGTGGGCCCCGGTGACGATTCCGGTCGCCCCCTCGAATCCAATGGTAGTGCCGCGCGCGACCACCTGGCCGCTCGTAAGGCCCGGCGCAAAACCCGAAAGATGGCCGTAGTAGGTCGAGTACCCGTTGCCATGGATGAGGATCACATAGTTACCGCCGACTGGGCTGTAGGCCAGGTACGCCACGCCCGTGTCCGCAGCCACCAGCTGGCTGCCGTAAGGCCCTGCGATGTCGATCCCGGTGTGCTTCCTGTACGGCCACGGGCAGGTCGGGTCATAGGTTTCAAGGTAGAAAGTGGTGCAGCCGTAACCCTGGCTGATGCACCTCGCTCCACAAGCCGGCTCGGGCCACTCGAACACACCCGACCCGCCGCCCGCTTTCGCCGCCGCGGCCTGATAGGCCAGGGCCTCCTGCGCCACCTGCGCATCGATCGCGGCTCGATCCGCCTGCACCTGGGCGTACTGAGTTGAGAGCTGGCCCTCCAGCTTGAGCTCGGCCGTCTTGGCCGCACCTTGCGCGGCGATGTTCTTCTCGAGGTCGGCCTCGGTGGCCTTCTGCTGAAGCAGGAGCGCGCCGACCTGGGAGTGCTGGATGTCGAGATTCGTGTTGTCGATGGTGATCTGGTAATGCTCCTCCTGCAGGTCGAGGAGCAGACGCCGGTCCGACGCGGCTATTTGTTGAGCATCCACCAACCGGTTCATCAGCTGGTTGAAGCTGTCCGCTGTCAGCACGAGCTCCACGTAGTTGAACGCGCCGTGGCTGTCCACGTAGCGGAGGCGCTGGTTGAGGAGCTGGTCGCGGACGCTCATGTGCGCCTTCAAGCGATCCAGCTTGGCCTGTCCGAATCGGATCTGCCGGTTGAGGTCGTCGATCGTGGCCTGCGTCTGGGCGATGAGCGTCTGCTGCGCCGCGACCTGCTGGTTGAGGCTGCTGATCAGGGCGTCGATGGCGTTGATCTGGGCGACCGCGTCGTTGATCCGGCTCTGGATGCTCAGGAGCTGGTTCTCGTTGTTCACCTGCTGCCCTATGCCCTGGTTGTACGTGAGGCAGGCCTGGTACACGGCCGGCGGGTCGCCGGAGTAGCAGTACAGGGCTGCGACGTTGTTGACAGACTTGGGGAGCCACAGGACCGAGGCGATGAAAGCCGCCGCGGCCAATCGGGCTTTCATCAGATCTTCACGTAGCGCCGCACGCCGAGGTAGCTGCCTATGGCGCCGAGAAGAGCCCCGCCGAGCAGAAGGTCCATGGCGAGGCTCGAGATGAAGTTCGGGTCGTATGAGAGAGGGATGAACGTGACGTCCGAGTGGAAGCGATCGATCGCCGGCTGATATGCCACGACCAGCAGCGCCAGCGCGATGGAGGCCGCAATGAGCCCGGTCATGATGCCCTCGATCACGAAAGGACCGCGCACGAACCACTCCGTGGCACCGACCAGCTTCATGACCTCGATCTCCTTTCGCCGGTGGTAGACCGCGGTGCGAATCGTGTTCATGACGATCACCACGGATATGACCACCAGGATCGCAAGCAGGCCAACGCCGGCGAGGCCGAGCCACTGCGACAGCTCGAGCATGCGATTGACAAAGTCACCCTGATAGTTGGTGGGGTCGGTCGGATCGACGCCTGGCCAGCCGCGGGCGAGCGAATCGATGGCGCTCACGTCGGCGAGCTTGGCCACGTGGACCTCGAGCTTGGCGTCCAGCGGATTCCCATCGATCTGCTGGGCCAGGACCGCATTGTTGGGATCGGCGGTGAACTGCGCCAGCGCCTGCTCCTTTGTGATGAACGTGACGCCGGTCACTCGCGGATCCGCGGCGAGCTGCTGCTGGAAGCCGTACACGGTCGGGAGCGGAGTGCCGTCCGCCACGTTGATCGAGATCTCGCTGACCTTCGCTCGAAAGCCGTCCAGCACCTGGGAGAAGGCGTGGCCGACGAGCAGGTTCACACCGCCGAGAATGAGGATGAGCGTGATGGAGAGGACTGCAGCCAGGCTGACAGCCAGGTTCCGCCAGAAGCTCTGCCAGGCGCTATTGAGCGCGAACTTTAGATTCCGCATCGTCCTCGTGATAACGGCCTGACCGATCGTCGCGCGCAATCTGGCCGGCCTCGATGGCCACCACTCTGCGGCGTAGCAGATCGACGATCTCCCGGTTGTGCGATGCCATCACGACGGTGGCTCCCTGGGCGTTGATCCGGAGGAAGAGCTGCATGATCTCCCACGCAGTCGCAGGGTCCAGGTTGCCCGTGGGCTCGTCGGCGATGATGAAACGAGGGGCGTGCACGAGCGCGCGAGCGATCGCCACGCGCTGCTGCTCTCCGCCGGAGAGGTGCGACGGATACGTCTGCTCCTTGCCTGCAAGCCCGACCGTGTCCAGGGCCTCGGCGACGCGCGCGTGAATCGTGCGCTCAGCCTGGCCGAGCACTCGGAGCGCGAACGCGACGTTCTCGTAGACGGTCAGATTGGGCAGAAGCTTGAAATCCTGGAAGACGAGGCCGATCTTGCGCCGGTAGTGCGGCAGCTTTCGGCGTTTCATCCGGCCCAGCTCGACGCCGTCCACGAAGATCTTTCCCCGGCTCGGCTTCTCCTCTCGAATCAGCAGGCGGACCAGCGTCGATTTGCCTGCGCCGGACGGACCGACCAGGAAGAGGAAATCGCCTTCCGGCACGACGAGGTTGATGTCGCGGAGGGCTTCGGTACCCGTCGGGTACGTCTTCCAGACGTGCTGGAAGCTGATGACCGGCCTGGCGTCAAAATCTGGTGTCAAAACCATAGGGTGGGTCTTTTGCTGTTACGTTCCGCGCCGGCGGGGCGCGCGTGGCTGAGTCGCGGGCAGTATACCGCACCCCCCCACCGCCTCCAAAGCCGCTTTCCAGCGTGTAAGACATCTGTGTAACGGGCGCTGCAAGGCCGAGCTTGCGATGCGTCAGGCTGAGGGCGAAGCTCCGTTCTGGCCCAGGCGCCAGCGCAGCCATCCTTCGATAAAGGGATCGATCTCGCCGTCCAGCACCGCCTGCGAATTGCCGACCTCGACCCCGGTCCGAACGTCTTTGACGAGGGTGTACGGCTGCAGCACGTAATTGCGGATCTGGGACCCGAATTCGGCGGGCAGGATCTGCCCGCGAATCTGCTCGAGCTGCGCGGCTGCTTCCTGTTGCTGACGCTGGAACAGCCTGGCCTTGAGCACCTTCATCGCCATCTCGCGGTTCTTCATCTGAGAGCGCTCGTTCTGGCAGGTCACGACGATGCCCGTCGGAAGATGCGTGATGCGGATCGCCGAGTCCGTCTTGTTGACGTGCTGACCGCCTGCCCCGGTGGAGCGATAGGTGTCGATCCGCAGGTCCTGCGCGTTGATCATGACCGCGTCTTCGTCCGAGCGCTCGAGCTCGGGGATGACCTCGACCAGAGCGAACGACGTATGCCGGCGGTGATTCTGGTCGAACGGCGATATGCGAACGAGGCGGTGAACCCCGTGCTCCGAGCGCAGCAGGCCGTAGGCCCGATCACCCCTGATGATGAACGTGGCGCTCTTCAGGCCGGCCTCTTCGCCAGGCGAGGTGTCCACGATCTCTGTCTGGAACCGCTTGCGCTCGGCCCATTTGAGATACATGCGCATGAGCATCTCGACCCAGTCCTGCGCCTCTACTCCACCCTGACCGACGGAGAGGTTGATGACGGCGTTGTGACTGGCGAAGGGGTCGGTGAAAAGCAGGTCGAGCTCCCGCGCTCGCAGCTCGTCGCTGATGGCTGCACGCTCCTGGTCGAGCTGAGCTTCGAGCTCCCTATCGCCCGCGGCGAGCTGAGCCAGCTCGATGAGGTCACGTGCCCGCTTTTCCAGACGATCCCACGCCCCAACCATCTGGCGGAGCTCCGCGGCCTCGCGGGCCATCTGGCCCGCCCGCGCCGGGTCGTCCCAGACGCCGGGTTGGACTAGCTCTTTGTCGAGCTCATCCGCGCGGCGGGCTTTGGTGGGTAGGTCAAAGGTGCTCCTTCAGTTGCAGGATGCGGTTCAAGAGCTCCTTGGGGTTCAATTCAGCGTCCATTCCTTAAATCCTAGCTAGCGCGGCAGGGTTGGCCCGGCTCCGCCGGGCCATGACTTCACAACCAACAAGTAAACCAAGCGTTGCCTGGAGAGGGGGTTCCGGCAAGGGGGACTTGTCCCCCTGACCCCAGGGGGTTCCCCGCAAGGGGGATGGAATCCCCCTCGCGCTATCTACCGTGACAGCGCTTGTACTTCTTGCCCGATCCGCACCAGCACGGATCGTTCCGGCCGATCTTCGCTGCAGCACCTTCGCCGGCCGGCGCCGCTCCGCCGGCTTTGACCGGGACTGCACGACGGCTGACGGCGTTCCCGCGGCGCCCCGACCCGTTAGCCCCATCGACCTCGCCCGGCCCACTCTCGAGCACCTGCTTGACCAGCGGAGGCGGCGGGGCCGGCGGCGCATTGACCTGCACCTTCACCCTGAAGATTCCGGCCACGATCGAGGCTTGAATGCGCTCACGCAGGTCGTTGAACATCTCGAACGCCTCGTTCTTGTACTCAACGAGCGGGTCTCGCTGGCCGTATGCGCGGAGCCCGATCCCCTCTCGGAAATGCTCCATCTGCGTCAGGTACTCCATCCACTGCCAGTCGATCACGCGCAGCATCACGTCGCGCTCGATGAGCGGCATCAGCTCGGAGCCAACCTCGGCCACCTTGTTGTCGTAAGCGTCGGTGGCGGCACCGTAAAGGTGCTCCGTGAGCCCCTCCGTGCCTGTGACCAGAACCGATTCCGGTATCTGAGAGCCGGGCTCGATTGGAAGGTAGGCGGAGAGGTACTTCACGAGTCCCTCGATGTCCCAGTTCTCCCAGTGGCGGCTCTCACAATGCTGCTCGACGCCCTTGACCACCAGCTCGCGCACGTAACCGAGGATGTTGTCCCTTGCATCGGCGCCTTCGAGGACCTTGCGCCGCTCCTCGTAGACGATCTGGCGCTGCTTGTTCATCACGTCGTCGTATTCGACCACTTGTTTGCGGGCGTCGAAGTGCATTCCTTCGACCTTCCTCTGCGCACCCGCGATCGAACGCGCGACCCAGGGATGCTCTATGGGTTCGACCTCAAGGCTGTCCATGAGTCGACCGATCCGCTCGGCGGCCGGGCCGAAGATCTTCATCAGGTCGTCCTCGAGCGAGATGAAGAACCTGCTGGAGCCCGGATCGCCCTGGCGTCCGGCTCGGCCTCGGAGCTGGTTGTCGATGCGCCTGCTCTCGTGGCGCTCAGTTCCAATGATGTGCAACCCACCTGAGGAGGCCACGCCCTTGCCCAGCACGATGTCGGTGCCTCGACCGGCCATGTTTGTCGCGATCGTGACCGCCTTGGCCTGTCCTGCCTCGGCCACCACCGCCGCCTCGCGCTCGTGCTGCTTCGCGTTGAGCACGTTGTGCTTGACGCCGCGCCGCTCGAGCAGCTTGGACAGCCGCTCGGACTTTTCGACCGAGACCGTGCCCACCAGAACCGGACGAGACACCTTGTTCATCTCCACTATCTCGTCGATCACAGCGTCGAACTTCGACTTTTCCGTCTTGTAGATCACGTCGGGGCTATCCGTGCGGACCATGGGGTGGTGGGTCGGGATCACCACGACGTCGAGGCCATAGATCTTGTGAAACTCCTCCGCTTCGGTTAAGGCGGTTCCTGTCATGCCGGCGAGCTTTTCGTACTGGCGGAAGAAGTTCTGGACCGTGATCGTGGCGATCGTCTTCTGCTCCTGCAGAACCTTGACACCCTCTTTCGCCTCGACCGCCTGGTGAAGGCCGTCCGACCACCGCCGCCCCTGCATCGTGCGCCCGGTGAACTCGTCGACGATGATCACCTCCCCGTCCTTGACGAGGTAGTCCCGATCGCGGAGGAACAGCGCTTTCGCTTTGAGGGCTTGATTGATCTGGTGGGCCTCGATCACGTTCTCCAGGTCATAGATGTTCTTGATGCCGGTCCAGCGCTCCATCTTTGAAATCCCGGCCTCGGTCAGCGATGCAGACTTGTGCTTCAGGTCGACCTCGTAGTCGTCGACCTCTGACAGTCGCCCCGCCCATCGCGCGAACTCGTAGTACTTCTCGGTGGACTCGTCGGACTGGCCCGAAATGATGTGGGGAGTCCGCGCCTCATCAACGAGAATTGAGTCGACCTCGTCCACGATGGCGTAGTGCAGCTCGCGCAGGTTGCATCCGGAGAGGTCGCGCGCCATGTTGTCGCGAAGGTAGTCGAAGGCGAGCTCTGAGTTCGTCGCGTACGTGACGTCGGCCGCGTACGCCTCTTTCTTGCTCACCGGGCGCAGGTGCTGGAGCCGAGAGTCGGGGTGGGTCTCATCGAGGAACTCGGGGTCGTACAGGTACGTGGCCTCACTTCCAACGTTGATCCCGACGCTGAGGCCGAGCAGATGGTAGATGGGTCCCATCCATCCTGCGTCGCGTCGCGCCAGGTAGTCGTTGACAGTCACCAGGTGCACGCCCTTGCCGGCAAGTGCGTTCAGGTACAGGGCCAGGCTCGCGACCAGCGTCTTGCCTTCGCCGGTCTTCATCTCGGCGATCTTTCCCTGGTGCAGCACGATTCCTCCGACCATCTGCACGTCGAAATGCCGGAGCTTGATCGTGCGCCGGCTCGCCTCGCGGCAAAGGGCAAACGCCTCGATGAGAAGATCGTCCAGGTCGGTACCATCGGCGGCCCGGGCTCGCAACTCGTCCGACCTCGCCCTCAGGCCGGCGTCGTCAAGCGCCTCGAGCTCAGGCTCGAGCTCGTTGATGGCGGCGGCCACAACCCGATGCCGTTTGATCTCCCGCTCGTTCGGGTCGATCAGCCTGGTCAGGTTCAGCATCTAGTCCTTATTACCCTGCGCTGAGGATTCCTACGCAAGGCCGCGTTCTGGAGGGGCGCCAGGGCACGGGCACGTGAAGGCATGCCGGAGGTCAGGTTACAACGGGTTCGAACACCGCCACCGAGCCGTCGGAGCGGTGCGTCGCGATCAGGATGGTGCCTGAATCCTCTTCGAGATACACGAGAAATGGCTCGTCGCCTGACTCCAGGGCCGACACCGCGTCAGTGGACGTCATCGGGCGCAGTTTCAGGCGGATCCTCTCAGGCACATCGGAGCGAAGGTGCCCGGCCGCCTCCGGTTTGGGAACCCGTACCGGCGAGACGGGTTGCTTTCGCTGCGTGATCTTCTCTTTGTGCTTGACGACCTGCCGATCGATCTTGTCAAGCGCGAGGTCAAGCGCCGACTGCGGGTCGGCGCCCCGCTCATGTGCCGAAAGCACCGGCGAGCGGCGGCCGTCGAGATGGACGCTGATTCGGCATACGGTGGTCGTCAGGCCGCTCCGCTTGCGTTCCTCCGAAAAATCGACCTCGGCCTCGGCGACTTTTCCGAAGTGCCGGGTGAGGCGGGTGAGCTTGCGCTGAGCCATCTCGCGCACCTCCTGCCCCATACCGTTTGTACGGTCGTGCAGGACGACCTTCACAGCCTGAGTATAGGACGCGACCGTAGGGCGGTCAGCGTGCTGCCGGCTTGTACCCAGGTGGCGGCGGGAACAGGGTGATGATCTCCTTCGGCAGGGGAATGCCCTGAGCGAAGATGCGATCGAGGATCCTCGGACGCAGGCCCGTCGGCTTGAACTCGGCGATCACCTTGCCCTCGGTGGTGGCGCCTTTCTGCTCGAGAACGAAGATGTCCTGCATCGTGATTATGTCCTGCTCCATCCCGACCAGCTCCGAGATCTGCATGACCTTGCGAGATCCGTCGCGGAGGCGCCCTAGGTGGACGACGAGGTTGATGGCGCTCGCGACCTGCTGGCGGATGGCACGCACGGGCAGGTCGACCCCTGCCATCAGGACCAGGGTCTCGAGGCGGGCCAACACGTCGCGGGGGCTGTTGGCGTGAAGCGTCGTCATCGAGCCGTCATGACCGGTGTTCATGGCCTGCAGCATGTCCAGGGCCTCGCCGCCACGGCACTCGCCGACGACGATGCGCTCAGGACGCATGCGGAGCGAGTTGATCACCAGACGCTGGATGGTGACCTCACCCTCGCCGTTGATGTCCTTGGGTCGCGTCTCGAGGCGGCACACATGTTCCTGGTGCAGCTGGAGCTCGGCGGCGTCCTCGATGGTGACGATGCGGTCCTCCACCGGGATGAAACCTGAAAGCACGTTGAGGAAGGTCGTCTTGCCGGTGCCGGTTGCACCGGAGACGATGACGTTCGCCTTGGCCAGCACGGCTGCCTTCAAGAATCCGAAACCGGCCTCGTTGCAGCTGCCGAATCGAATCAGGTCCTCCACCTGGTACGGGTCGCGCGAGAACTTGCGCACCGTTAGGAGCGGACCATTCAGCGCAAGTGGCCGGATCACCGCGTTGACACGGGATCCGTCCGCCAATCTCGCGTCGCAGAGGGGCTGGCGCTCGTCGATGCGGCGGCCAACGGTGCGAACGATGAACTGGATGACGTTGAGCAGCTGGTCTTCGTCGACGAACTTGATGTTCGTCAGAAGGACCTTGCCCCCCATTTCGACGTAGACATGGTCGTTTCCGTTGACCATGATTTCAGTCACGCGGTCGTCGCGGACCAGGGGTTCGATCGGCCCTAGCTGCTGGTAATACTCATCGATGTTGATGCCGGGGATCCGGACTGCCATTCACTAGCCTCCGCCAGCTGATTGTTGAACCGACGCCAAACTATACGGTAACCCTCGCCACTGAGACCCCCATTACCGATCCTGATCCACCTGCGCGCAAGGCGCTTGCGCAGGCGTCGAGGGTGGCGCCGGTGGTCGCCACGTCGTCCACGATCAGGATCGAGCGCCCGGCCAGGTGCTCCCCGCGCCAGGAAAAGGCGTCTTTGACGTTGCTCAGGCGCCAGAGCCTGTCATGGCCCACCTGTGGCGGTGTGGCCCGGGTACGGACCAGCCGGCCGGGCGGTGCGGCCAGCGCAAGCCGCCGGCGCAGCTCGCGGGCCAGCAGCTCAGCCTGGTTGAAGCCGCGCTGGCGCAGGCGGGACGAGTGCAGCGGAACGGCCAGGGCCCAGCCCGCAGCCAGACCCTCCACCGTCAGACGCTCGGCCACCAGGAGCGCCAGCGGGTCGGCGAGGTGTCTCCAGCCCTGGTACTTGAAACGATGGATCGCCGCCTCGATGGGACCTTCATAGACCGCGGCCGACCTCAGGCGCGAGATCGCTTTGAGCCTTGTCCGGCAGGCACAGCTCTGTTTGACGGATTCCAGCTCCGTACCGCACCGGCGACACAGCGGCTCCTCCAGCCGCCTGATGCGCGAGCGGCACCGGTCGCAGAACCACGACCCGACGCCTCGGCAGCCGCCACAGCGCGGCGGCAGTGCGAGATCGAGCACACGCGAGAGCACGGGCCGAGCGTATGCATCGAGTCAACAGTCTTTACAGGCGGTCAGCTGATAAGGATCTGATCGCCGCGCTCGAGGCCGATTCCGCTCGTGGAGCCTGACGGGAGCTCGAGCACGCTGTGGGCGCCCCACTCGTACCAAACGACCCCCGTCCAGGCAGGCAGCCTCGGATAGACCTTCTTGACGCGCTCCTTCGTGTCCAGAAAAACGGCGTCGATCGCGAAGTTCATGAACATCATGTGGATCCCATTGCATGGAGCTATCCACATGCCTCGGCCGGGCTCGAGTCGCTTGCGGAACATCAGCCCAAGGCCGCGGCCGAAGAACGTCCGCGGCATGTCGAGGTCCTCAGCCAGCACCTTGCCGCTGCGCTCGTGAACCGCGCGACGTCCAATCATTTGCATGGTCTAGCCTAGCGGCGCGGCTATGGATTTCGACAGCGATGGCGTGCGGCTCCACTACGAGGTGCACGGCGCACAGGACGGGCCTCCGGTGGTGCTGGTGCACGGCTTTGCCTCGAGCTACCGCCTCAACTGGGTCGGCACAAGATGGCAGGAGACGCTGACCAGCGCGGGCTTTCGCGTGGTGGGCCTGGACTGCCGCGGCCACGGACACAGCGACAAGCCGCACGACCCGACCGCGTACTCGCTTGAGATCCTTGCCGCCGATGTGTCGCGCCTCCTCGATCAACTGAAGCTGGCCAAAGCGTCATATGTGGGGTACTCGATGGGCGCGCGAATCGGTCTGCGCTTCCTGATAGACGCTCCGAACCGCGTCGACCGCGCGGTGTTGGGAGGCATCGGGACCGCAAACGCCATCGAGGGCGCGGATGCCGTGGCGGACGCCCTTGTTAAGGGGGAGCCGGCGGATGATGGTGTAGCGCGAACCTTCTACCGGTTTGCCGCTGCAAGCCCTTCCAATGACCTGCTGGCCCTCGCGGCCTGCTTCCGCGGCATCCACGGCGAGGAGAGCCCGAGCCGGCTGGCCGGGATTCGAACACCGACTCTGATCGTGATTGGCGACCGGGACGAGATCGCGGGAAGCGGCGCCGACCTGACGGAGATGATCCCGACCGCGCGCCTGCTCACAATCCCCGGACGCGATCACCTGGGTGCCGTCCCGGCACGCGAGTTCAAGCGCGCGGCGGTGGAATTCCTTTCAGCCGACTGACGCCTGCGGTCCGGGGGCCCTCCCTCCTCCCCGGAGCTCCCTCCCCCAGCTCCATCGGGCCTGCCGCCTCGATTTTGAAACTCGCCGCGGGAGTAGAGAAGCCCGCCTGTTAAGACGCCTGCGATCAGCCCGCCCGGTGGTGATATCTGACACGGTGTTTGGTCCGCTGCACCGGCGACCCGGTGGGCACGATCGAGATCGTGCCGTCGGATTCGAGGACGCCGAGCGCTACTTCGGTGAGGTCCTTCATCCCGTGCTCGCGAATCGCCATTTCGCACTCCTCCTGGGTCACCCCTTCCCGTTGCAGGACGTCGGGCAAGAATTGGCCGTCCTTGATGACAACAGCGGGCGACGCGCTGAACATCCGGTGCAGGCGCGGCATCCGGTCGAGGCGGCTCACGATCGCGTTCGCGCCCACAAGCGCCGCGATGAGAACAAGCCCCCCGGTCAAGGACGTGTCAGGGCCCGTCATCGCGGGCTGCAGCGCATTCGCTACCAGGAGGACGAACACCAGGTCGTAGAGCGTGAACTGTCCGACCTCGCGCTTGCCGAAGAGCCGCAAGGCCACCAGGAGGGCGGCGTACGTCACGAGCGCCCTCAACGGCAGCTCCCACCAACTCACCTGGGGCACTAGCCACGAGGGCACGATGGGCGCCCCTCTCTGCCGGTTACCTGGGTCGCATCAGGATCAGCGCGGCTGGACCGAGCAGGACGATCCAGAGCGTCGGGAAGATGCAGCCGACCATCGGCAGCATCATCTTCAGTGTCGCCTGGGCTGCCTTCTCCTGCGCCCGCTGGCGCCGCTTGCGCCTCATCTCGTCGGCCTGGATTCTGAGGATCTTGCCGATGCCGGTGCCGAACTGCTCGGACTGGATCACGGCCTGGATGAAGTTGTGCAGGTCTTCTACACCACTGCTCCGGCCCATCTCGTCCAACGCTTCGAGGCGCGGCCGCCCGAGGCTCACCTCGCGCAGTGCCTTGGAGAGTTGCTCCGACAGAGCGTTCTTGTATTTATCGGTGACCCTCGACAGCGCAGCGTCAAAACCCAGACCGGCGTCGACAGCGATGACGAGGAGGTCCATCGCGTCGGGGAGGCCCTTCTGGATCTCATTGCGGCGGGCGTCGACCTTCTGCTTGATCCACAAGACCGGCGCGTAGTACCCGAGCACGGCGCCGATCGCAAGCGAGATAACCAGATAGACCGGGTTGCCGAGCAGCAAGCCGATCAGCAAACCGACCGCTGCCAGAACGGCCGCCGCCACTAGCCGAACGGCCGCAAAGTCCTCCGGCGTCAGGTTGAGCGGCCGGCCGGCCATCTCCAGGCGGTTCATGAGGTCCTGGCGTGCCCTCTGAGGCGTCGAGCGGGAGAGCATGCTCCCGAGGCGCTCGATGGTTGGGCGCAGGAAGCGCTCACTGAACGGGCGCTGCAGCTCGAGCTGCTCCAGGGTGAGCGGCTTCTCGGCGACCGCGCCGCCGCCGTAGATTTGCAGCCGCTGCTGCACCATCTCGGCGGTGTTGGTGGAAGGCGTCCTCGCGAGGCCGATGAAGACCATCAGCACGCCCAGGGCGACTATGAGGGCGAGAATTGCCATTGGACTAAACCTCTATCGCCACGATGCGGCGAATGATCAGGTTGCCGACGAAGATCATGAACAGGCCGATCGCGATCAACACCCAGCCTACGAAGTTCTCGAACATCGGCCGGAAGTAGCTCGGGGTAACGAAGTACATGAAGGCCGAGAGCACGATCGGCAGGAAGGTGATCAAGGTGCCCGACGCACGCGCTTGCGCGGTCAGGGTCGAGATCTCGCCCTTGATCCGCACCCTTTCGCGGATCGTGTAAGCAATGTTGTCCAGGATCTCCGCCAGGTTGCCGCCGACCGTGCGATGTATCGCGTACGCCGTCGCGACGAGATCGAAGTCCGCGCTGGCGATGCGCTTTGTGATGTTTGCCAGAGCCTCGTCAGGCGAGCCACCGAGGTTCATCTCCCGCACGGCGCGGCCAAATTCGTCGGAGATGGGCGCGACGGCGTTCTTGGCCACGCTGTCGATGGCCTGGGCAAACGAATACCCCGCCTTGAGAGCGTTGGAGAGCAGCGTCAGCGTGTCGCCTAGCTGCGTGTTGAACGCCCGCAGGCGACGGTTGACTCGAAACTTCACGTAGATGCCCGGCAGCAAGTAGCCGACCGCCCCGAAGACGAGCATCTGGATCAGCCCGCCAAAGGGCGGGCCGAAGCGAAGCATGGCGACCAGCACGAAGATCGCCGTGCTGCCCAACTGGATCATGAAGAACTCAGACGTCCGGAGCTTCAGGTCGGCGCGCTGAAGCTGCTCACCGACGGACGGCTTGCCCTTCTTGACGTTGCCACGTCCGACGCGGTCGGCCGCGGGCTGGAAGATTCGGTTGATGGTGTCGCGCCATCCTGCGGACGGCATGAGCGTCTGCGCTCCGGCAGTCGTGACCCCGTACGTGGCGAGCCGCGCCTGGAAATCCTCGGTCCCGCCTGCAGAACGGCGCGCTTGAACAAGGCCGAGGACGATGAGCCCGACACCCGCGAAAGCCAGAAGGGCGAACACTGCGGGGATGTACATCACGACCTCCTAAGGCTCAGTACAGCTTATCCGGCGGGACTTGAGTGGTGGGTATGAACAATGTTTCGGGGATTTCCTCCCCTTCCGCCTTCAGGTGCTCCATGCGAAGGGGCAGGATCCCGGTCGCCGTGTGGTAGCCGACGGCCTTGCCTTCGGCGCTGACACCGACCTGGCGGAACTGGAACAGCTCCTGGTACTGGACCTCGCCGTCCTTCACCCCGGTGATCTCGGCCACGCTGACGATCCGGCGCACTCCGCCTCTCAATCTCGACTGCTGAACGATCAGGTGTATGGCGGCCCCGATGGTCTCTCGAATGGCTCGTGAGGGGAGGTCCTGTCCGGCCTGCAAAACCAGGGTCTCGAGGCGGACAAGACATTCATGCGGGCTGTTCGCGTGAAGCGTCGACATCGAGCCATCGTGGCCGGTGTTCATGGCCTGAAGCATGTCGAGGGCTTCGCCGCCACGACACTCGCCCACGATGATCCGGTCGGGCCGCATGCGGAGACAGCTCTTGACCAGCTCGCGGATGGTCACCGCGCCCTTGCCTTCGACGTTGGGCGGTCGTGACTCGAGCTGGATCCAGTGCGGTTGCTGCAGCTGAAGCTCGGCGGCATCCTCGCAGGTGATGAGACGCTCGGTCTCGGGAATGAACGTCGACAGGATGTTGAGAAGTGTCGTCTTGCCGGAACCGGTGCCCCCAGAGACCAGCACGTTCAAGCGGGCCCGAACACACGACCTCAGGAAGGTCATGATGTCCGGGCTCGACGACCTGAACCGGTTGACGATGTCGGCCGGACCCCATTTCTCTTTGGTGAACTTGCGGATGGTCAACGCGGGGCCCTTGAGGGCGATCGGCGGGATGACCACGTTGACGCGAGAGCCGTCCTTCAGGCGGGCGTCGCAGATTGGCGTGGATTCGTCCACACGCCGCCCGACGAGGCTTACGATGCGGTCGATCACCTGGCGCATCTGACGCTCGCTTTCAAAGGTGACGGCCGACAGCGAGGGTTCACCATTTCGTTCGACGTAGATCTGCTTCGGATGGTTGGCCATGATCTCGGTGATGGTCGAGTCGGCGAGCAGCGCTTCGAGCGGACCCAGCCCCAGAACGTCATCCAGGACGGAGTCGACAATTCGCTCCCTGTCGGTCTTGGTCATGGTCATCTGGGCGTTCCGGAAGTACTCGTCGGCCAGCTCGACGATCTTTTCC
The DNA here is from genome assembly GCA_044450465.1 of Candidatus Dormibacterales bacterium. Classification (GTDB taxonomy): domain Bacteria; phylum Chloroflexota; class Dormibacteria; order Dormibacterales; family Dormibacteraceae; genus JBIOJB01. Next base: position 23,063 of record JBIOJB010000020.1, read on the forward strand.
CGGACACCGGCCTTGTTGCTCGAGTCGATCTGGTCCGCGTACTTCTCGATCAGCTTGGAGTGGATCTGGACCTTGGCCGCGGTGAAAGCAGGCGAAATCTCTCCACCCGCCGCGATCGCCCGCGCAGCCGGCACCGGCGTTGGAGCCTGGGCCGGCGCGGGTTGTGCGGTCGGTATGGAGGTTGTCGCGGGGTAGGCCGGGATCGTCACAGTAGCGGGCCCGTTGGTCCCCGGGCCAGCGGGCGGATAGGTCTGGTTCTGCTTGACCCTATCGAGAAGGCCCATCTGCTCTACGGCAACCCGTTACAACGCGGTGAAGTGGAACCTAGCGTCAACCTGTGACTGGCTCACTCCCTTCGCGGCGAGCACGGTAGGGCACGTCGGGTCTGGGTCTGTCGGCGCCTGCAGGTAGTCGTGGAAGGACTCGACCGTGTACCTCAGCGTCATGTTGTTTAGAAACCATGTGAAGTACTCCGCGTCACACTGGGTGAGCTCGATGGTGAGGCTGGACGTGACGCCGGTCGTCGTCTGCACCCCACCGCTGGCCGAAACCGCGCCGTTGGCGGACGACACGCTCGAGGTGGCGGGACCGAGGCCGATGATGTGGATGTTCGTGAACACCGTCTTGCTGACCACCTTGGTCTGAGCGGTCGAACCGGGGGCGACGAACAGCCCGGTGGACCCCGAAGCGATCACGGTGATGTAGTCGCCCAGGCTGATGTGGCCGGCCACGCCCTGCTGCTCACCCGTCGGGATGGTCATGGCGATGTAGCCGCTTGCCAGCGGCAGGTAGGCAGGCGCCGCCCCGGCGGGCACCGAGGTTATGTCCTTGGCCAGCATGTCGGCCGTGATCACGGAACCCTTGGTGATCTGGATCTCGGAGATCAGGTTCACCACGTCGCTCTTGTTCGTATACGTGTTGTTGGCGGTCGTGAAGGTGCCGGACACCTTCTCAGTGTCCAGATCGGCGTCGGTGATCACGTGGCGAATCGGGATGGCCTGCCGCGCGACCACGACCGTGATCGTCTGGTTGCTGGTCCCGCCACCGCCGAGCGTGCTTCCAAGCAGGAACACGCCGCCGCCGGCGACCACGGCGAGGATAAAGCCGACAATGATGAAAAGGCGACTGCCCCCGCCGGGACGGGGTCTGCGTGCTGCTGGTGCGACGGCCAAAACTAAGTCACCTCCGAATCAACGATCCGAACAAAGTGTCGCCATTGTACCCAGGGGAACCGCGATCATCCCCCAGTTTCAGTAAACGAGAGAGCCCCTCATCGGGGCTCTCTTTTGAAGGTGCTACTACGTTTGGTTCTCGTTAGCCGAGAGCGGCTACGACGTTCGAGAACACGTTCTTGATCTGGTTACCCATCGTAAGAAGGATCACGATGACCACGATTGAAACGAGCACTAGGATCAGAGCGTACTCAACCATGCCCTGTCCTTCCTGACGAGTCATAAGGCTGCGAAGCTTCAAGTAAAGGCTCAACATTCTGCGATTCACCTCCTTTTTCCTGAATTGCAGGCTTCTGACCTGCTTGACGGCCCTCTCCCGCCATTCTTGCGGGCGTATTGTCCGGCCTCGTTTCCGATCCTACGCGAGGGGCCACGGGCGTGCAAAGGTCGTCTGTCACCTTCCCAAACCGCCTTCTGGCGCCCGCCGACATGACATTTGGGGTCAGAAAGGATAGCCGGGAGGGGCGCCCTGCTAGATTTCGCCGGGCATGACCTCGCCCGGCACAACCGAAAAGGCGCCAACGCGCGACTCGGCTTACTGGCGGGACCTGGTCTTCAGCCGGCTCCTGCCGGCCCTCTTCTTCAGCGTCTTTCTCGCCCGACAGCTTCTGTTCTTGGCTGCCGGGCTCGGCTCTCTCAGACAGCCCACCGACTATCTGTTCGCGCTCCAGCAGCTCCTCGCATTGGCCTATTTCACGATGCTCGTCGTTCTGTACAGCACCCGGCTGCCCAAGCGCGGCACCGACCAGCGCCTGGCCGTCATCTTCATCGCCTTCACCGGCACCTTCTCGGCCATCGCGGCAGGCTTTCTGCCCGGGGGCACCCGCCGGGATGGCCTGGTCCTGCTGGCGGACGTCCTCGCCACGATCGGCCTCGCTTACTCGGTCTGGGGCCTGGCTTACCTGCGCCGCTCTTTCTCGATCATGCCGGAGGCCAGACGGCTGGTCACCGGCGGTCCGTACTCCCTTAGCCGCCACCCTGTCTACCTCGGCGAGGTGATCACAGCAGTGGGGATCAACCTCGCGACCGCCGGATGGCTCAACGCCCTGGCGGTGGCCTATTTCGTGACCTGCGAGCTCCTTCGCATCCGCTGGGAGGAGCGGGTTCTGACCAGGACCTTCCCCCAGGAATACCCGACTTATGCTGCGCGTGTCTCCCGTTACTTCCCCAACCTGTTCAAGACCCGGGGGTCCAGACGTGAAGCTCGCTGAACGTCTAGGCGCGCGGACCCTGCTGCTCGGCGGAGTCATGATCGTCAGCTTCTTCCTGTTCACTTCAAGCGAGCAGGACCCCGATTTCTGGTGGCACCTCCGAGTGGGACGCTGGATGGTGGAGAGCGGACGCCTTCCGTCGGTCGACCTGTTCACCTTCACCGTGCCCGACCACGTTTGGACGGATCACGAGTACCTGACCGAGATCCTGATGTGGCTCACCTACAGCTCCGCGGGACTCGCGGCCCTCTGCATCGCCTTCGGCGTCATCACATGGCTCGGTTTCTGGCTGATCTACCGGCAGGTCCGGCAACAGCCCTTCGTGGTCGTGGGGGTCGGTCTTGCCCTCGGAGCCATCGCCGGGTCTCCGATCTGGGGGCCCAGGGCGCAGATGATCACCTTCGCCCTGAGCTGTGTCGAGCTCTACTGGATTCAGGGCTATCTCAGCGGCCGCAGCAGGGCCATCAACTTCTTCCCGCTCCTGATGGTGCTCTGGGCCAACCTCCACGGCGGCTGGGTCATCGGGTTCGCCTGGCTTGGCGTCGCGCTCGGGGCCGAGCTTGTGGGCTGGCTCTGGGATCGCAAGAATGTGGCCCACTGGATGCACGCCCGCAGGCTCTTCATAGTCACAGTTGCCTCGGTGGTCGCCGTGGCCGCAACGCCGCACTTCTTGAGCCTCTATCCGTACCCGTTTCAGACCGAGGGGAGCGTCGCTCAGCAGCAGCTCATCGTGGAGTGGTTCTCGCCGGACTTCCACCTTGCCTACCTGCGCCCGTTCGAGGCGATGGTCCTCCTCGCCGTCGTCGGTTTCGCAATTCGCCGCCCAAGCCTGTACGAGCTGCTGCTGACGTTGCTCGCCCTGGCGCTTGCGCTCCAGTCCGTCCGCAACATCGCGCTTTTCGTCGCTGCGGTCACCCCGGTCCTGATCAACACCTACTCGGCCGCATGGAAGGAGCTCTCGAAGCTGCGCAACTGGCGCCTCGACGTCCCTCCTCGGCCGCTTTTCGCGCCGATCACCGCTCTCGTCCTGGTTGTCTTCCTCGGCGCGACGGCCCTGAGGGTCGCCGATGCCATCAGCCCCTCGCGGCAGCAGAGCCTCGACGCCAGCACATACCCAGTCGGAGCCGCGGACTGGCTCGCTGCCCACCCCGGGGTCGGAACCCGGATGTACAACCAGTACGGCTGGGGTGGGTACCTGGCCTACCGGTTCTATCCGCAACCCACGCGGAAGGTCTTCATCTTCGGCGAAGCCGCCCTGATGGGTGATCAGCTGCTGAACCAGTACGAAAACGTGCAGACGCTGCGCTCAAACTGGAAGGCGATCCTCGACCAGTACAAGATCGACTACATCGTCTACAACCGCGGCGAGGCGCTGGCCAATGTACTCGCCACCCAACCCGAGTGGAAGCTGGTCTACGAGGACTCGGTCGCCGTCATCTACGTGCGGTCCTCGCCGCCGGCCTGACCGGCTCGTGGACTGCAAAAAAGCTAGTAGATCCGCCAGATCTTGAACCGCGGGCTGTCATATGCCGGTGGGCCTAGAGCCTGTGGCGGGGCCGTCGGGAGGTCGGCCGTCCACACGACGTAACGGATCTGGTTGGCCTGAAGGAACTGAGCGATGTCGTCCTTCCCGGTCAGCACCTCGAAGGCCGTCTGAGTCTTGGCGGCGTAGTTGTAGGTCTCGTCGTAGTGGCCGACGTACACGGTGTCGGGCGTGTAGGCCGGTATGTAGAGGCCCACACCGGGCATCGAGAGGACTCGCCCGGCGGGCTGCCGGCCGAGCCAGGTGAGGCCGTCGAACTCGGCGGTGGTGACCGTGTACTGCGGCTGGCCGGCGACGGCGAGCGGGGCCAGCACGAGAAACGCCGTGCCGACCGTTGAGAACGCTACATATGAGAAAGGAATGAGCGCTTTGGCCCGTGCGCTTCGCAGTCGGGGCAGCACCGCCCCATACATGCCCTGCGCCCCGAGCACCACCAGGGGAAGGTAGATGCCGTCGAGGAAACGGCGGCGGAGGTCCCCCGCCGGGTTGGGAAGATAAAGGATGGCGGCGAGGAGAAGTAGCCAGGCCACAAGAAACAGGTCTTCACGCGTGCGGCGTCGGAGCGCGCCGGGAATTCCGATCAGCGCCAGCAGCAGCTGCGGGGCGAGGGCGAACAAAAGGCTGATTGTCTCGGGCGGCAGGGCGTTCTTGGAGTGGAACGTCCAGCGCTGAACCTCTGGGTTGCCGATGAACGCGACATACGAATAAAGGATGTAGGGCGCCGGGATGGCAAAGGCGAGCGCGGCGGCGATCCAGCCCCGCCTGGAAGCCGGTCTCAGGACCAGCGCGAGCGCGGTGGCGCCACCCATGAGGATCGGCATCTGTGGATGGATCGAGGCCTGGCCAAGCCAGGCGAGCCCGGCCAGCACGGCCAGCCAGAGGCTGCCCCGCCCGATCGCCTTGAGGGTGAGCGCGACCCCGAGCGCGGCGAACACCCCCGACCAGGCGAAATGCGGCAGGGCGAGCACCGAGTAGAAGGCGGTCAGCTCCGGCATACGCCAGTCGAGGGTGTCTGTCGTGTTGCCGAAGACCACGGGGTGGCCCAGGGCCTGGATCACGTAGCCCAGCCCCAGGCCCAGCGCGCAGAAGAAGAAGGCGAACCGGCGCGCCGGCCGGCTCGGGATGAAATGACAGATGAATAGCCAGGCGGCGGCCATCAGGGCGAAGGCGGCACCCACCCGAGCGAGGTGGAAGGTGGCGATCAGGGGCAGGTTGAGAAGCGCCGAAAGGTGCCCCAGCGCGATCCAGAACAGGAAGAGGTAAGCGCCCGGGCTGGCTTCGGTCGTGTACCGGTTCTCCCAGGACCAGGATCCTTCCCAGCCCTGACGCATCTTCGCTAGGTAGGTGTTGGCATCGTCCCCCAGGTAGAAGAAGCCCATGAACACGTGGCCCTGCGGCTGGACGGCATACGCATACAGGTAGGGCACCGCGGTGATGACGGCCAGGACGAGACCCATCACGGCTGGGAGCGTCCAGCCCCCAGCCCGCCACCCCTGCCCAAGGCGCCGAAGCATGCCGGGACCGCCGGACGCGGGCAGGCCCTGCTCGGTCACCGGCCCAGGCTGAGGCGGAGCACGGTCACCAGTGCGCGCCGGATCTCGCCCCGTGAAACCTTTGACGCGCCGGCGAGCCTTTCCTCAAATCGAATCGGGACCTCGACGACCGGGAACCCAAGCCGGCTCGCCCGGTGCACCATCTCGATCTGAAACGAATAACCCTGCGACACGACCTCGTCGAGCCCGATCCTCGACAGGAGCTCCCGCGTGTAGCAGCGAAAGCCCGACGTACTGTCGCGCGTCCGCAAGCCCAGCAGCATGCGGCAATACACGTTCGCCCCCCAGGACAGCAAGCGGCGGCGGGTCGACCAGCCCACGATCTCGCCGCCCGGTATGTAGCGCGACCCGATGGCCAGGCCGCCAACCCGACGCGCCGCGTCGACGATGGCAGCCAGGTTGCCGGCAAGGTGCGAACCGTCGGCATCCATCTCCACGAACAACGCCGAACCCTCCGCCAACCCGGCGCGAAAAGCATCTTCATATGCGCTGCCAAGGCCAAGCTTGCGAGGCCTGTGGAGCACCCTGACGCCCGCATCCCCCGCCGCGAGCCGGTCGGCGATGGCACCGGTCCCATCCGGCGAGGCGTCGTCGACGACGAGCACGTCATGCCCAAGCGCTCGCACCCCGGCCACGATGTGCTCGATGTTCTGACTCTCGTTGTATGTGGGCAGGACCACCAGCACCTCGGTCGGGGGCGAGGTCCTGGAAGCCAGACTGTTGCGTTCGCTCAACCGCGGAATCTCACGCTCACAACGTGCTTAAGCATGTCCATGGAGCTGCGTACTGCGCTCACTTTGGTCGGCGCCGAGTTGCGCCACACGACGGGCACTTCGGCGATCTTCACCCCGTTCCTTCGGGCGTAATACAGAACCTCCGGGTCGTAGCCGAACCCATTAGTGCTCAGGGCCGCAAAGGCCTGGCGCCCCACGTCGGCGCGGAAGAGCTTGAATCCGCACTGCGTGTCCCAGATGCCCGGAAGCAGCACCAGCTGGACGATGAGGTTGAAGACCTTCCCCATCAGCACCCGGTAGAAGGGCTGTGCAATCTCAACCCGCGACCCTTTGACCGCCCTCGACGCAATGGCCACCCCAGCTCCCCCCTCCAGCGCTGCGCGCAGTTTCTCGAGCTCTTCGATCGGAGTCGAAAGGTCTGCGTCCGTGACCAGGATCTCCTCTCCGCGTGTCACGCTCACGCCCAGCGCCAGCGCCCTGCCCTTGCCGCGGTTTTGGGGCAGCCCTTCGACCCGAACCCGCGGGTTTCGCTCGGCGGCGGCCTCCATGATCATCCGGGTGCCGTCCCGGCTTCCGTCATCGACGAGCACGAGCTCGTAGGAGGCGTGCCTTGCCTCTAGATAGCCCTCAATGCGATCAAGGGTGCGCGGCAGCCGCTGCTCCTCGTTGAAGCATGGGATGACAATGCTGAGCTTCGGTGTGGGACCGGCCTGACCCGCCACGGCTCGCCATCATAGGTGGCCGGCTTTATGGACCGGCGCGCAGCACCCTGACGACGTATCCCGGAAGCACGGCCATCCGGCGGATCCGCCACGGCTGGTGGCCTAGGCGGTACAGCCACTCAAGGCCCGAGCGCCTCATCCATGCCGGAGCCCTGCGCACCCGTCCGGTCAGGTAGTCGAAGGCCCCGCCCACCCCGACGGCGACACCGACCCCGAGACGATCGGACAGCCGGTCGATCCACAATTCCTGGCTCGGAGCCCCCATACGCGACCAGCAGAACCTGGGCTCGATGCTCGTGGATCAAACGCATCGTCTCCGAGTCGTCTTCAGGTCGCGGCGAGCCGGGATGCGAGGCGACCTGAAGGCTGGGATGCGCGGCCTTCAGCAGAGTCTCGAGCTCCGCCGCCACACCGTCCGAAGCACCCAGCAGAAACAGGCGGAAGCCGCGGCGCTCGCACATTTCCGCCAGCCGCGGAACTAGGTCGGTGCCCGTGACCGGTCCTGTCATGACGCAGCCGTGCCGGCGCGCCGCCCACACGATGCCGGTCCCGTCGGGCAGTGACAGATCCGCGGATTCGAGCACATGCGCGAATCCCTGGTCATGGCGAGCTGTCATCACGAACTCGGGATTGACGGTCACGACCAGGTGGTGTTGCCCGGCATCAACCATGGCCTCGATTCGCTCAAGCGCGCCAGCCATGTCGAGGCAGTCCACCCGGACGCCGAGAACCCGCGTCTGGAGCACTAGTGGCGCGGGAGCCGGCGCGAGCTGGTCCCAATCACGTAAGTGAGCGAACCAGACGGTGATGTCGCCAGGCCACCACCGCTCAAACGATCGCCAGCCCGAGGGCGAGCCGGGTGACCCCTACCCGCATCACCGATAGCTTAAGGTCCCAGAGGTGTCGCACAACTCGAGGCCGCGGACGGTGGCGGTCGACGTCAACCCGGCGAGTCGCTCAGCTGTGACGGGAACCGAGATCTTCACCCGAGAGCTGTGCGCGCGTCTGCCGGCCACCGCCCCTGAGATCCGCTGGCGTTTTTACGCCTCGCGCCCCTGCCGCGACCTCGGCATCGACGTCACCGTGGCACCCTTTCGCCGGCTCTGGTCGCAGATCCGGCTTCCCGCCGCCATGGCGAGTGCGCGGCCGGACCTCCTGTTCGTACCCGCGCACGCCATTCCATTCGGATGGCCGGGCCGGACGCTCACCGTGGTGCACGACCTCGCGTTCGAGCGCTGCCCGCTCGCCTACACGCGCACCAGTCGCACCTACCTGCAGCTGAGCACTCGCCTCGCTGCTCGACGCTGTCCCCTCTTGATCGCGGTGTCCGAGTCGACAAAACGAGACCTGATCGAGGTGCTAGGGGTACCGGATGAACGAATACGCGTCGTTGCCCTCGGAGTAGCCCCTGCCGGCGCCCCGGCTGCGGCTTCCCGACTGACCGCGCTCGGCATCGAAGGAAGCTTCGTGTTGCAGGTCGGGCGCATCGAGCCGCGCAAGAATCAGCTCACGGCGCTGGCCGGCGTGGAGCGCCTATCAGGCGTGACCCTGGTCGTCGCGGGCGCCGTCCACGACGCCGCGATGGCAGAACGTCTGCACGCATCGGGTCGCTGCCGAGTCCTTGGTCCGGTTGACAACCCGATGCTGGAGCTGCTGTACCAGCAGGCTCGGGCGGTGGTGGTGCCGAGCCTCTACGAGGGGTTTGGCCTGCCCGTGCTCGAGGCCATGGCGCGCGGCAACGTCGTGGTGGCCGCGCGCAACTCGTCGCTGCCCGAGGTGGGAGGTGACGCGGCCATGTACTTCGACGACGCCCTCGACGTGGACCAGCTGAGCGCGGCGCTGAATCGGGCGCTCACCGATGAGGAGCTTCGAGCGAACCTGGTCCGCGCTGGGCGCGATCGTGCCCGGTCCTTCACATGGTCGAAGACGGCCCAGGGCGTCGCCGACGTGATCAGAGAGCTGGTCTAGACTTCGCCAGCCTACCGCGCCTGCGGTTGATGGCGTCGTCGAGGGCCCGCCACGTTCGACCCGCCGCGCGAGACCAGCTGAACTGGGCGGCGCGCAGGATGCCCTTCCGCCGGAGCTCCGCGGCCAGATCCGTCTCACCCAGCACGCGCTCGAGCGCTTCGCGCCAGGCTTCGGGATCACCCGCCGCGACCACCAGTCCCGCGTCGCCGACCACCTCCGGAAGGCTCGACGAGTCCGAGACCACGACCGGGGTTCCGCACGCCATCGCCTCAAGCGGTGGGAGGCCGAATCCTTCGTACCAGGCAGGGTGAGCCACCATCCGGGCCATGTTGTAGACGGCCGGCAGCTCTGCGGGATCCAACGAATCGAGGTGATGAAAGCCGGGGCCCAGCCGATCCATCCGGTCACGCAGTGAGTCGTACAGCCATCCCCACGATCCGACTACCACCAGGTCTGGCCTGTCGCGCATGGTGGCCCAGGCTTCGAGCAAGGTCTCCAGGTTCTTGCGTGGTTCGATCGTGCCGACAAACAGGATGAATCGTTCGGGAAGGTGAAGCCTGGCTCGAGCCTCGGCCAGGTCCTGGGCGCCGAGAGGCCTGAAGGCGGGCGCCACACCGTGCGGGATGACAGTGATCCTGGATCGCTCCACGCCAAAGATCTCGACGACGTCGCGGGCTGTGTTTTCGGACACCGCGATGATGACGTCCGCCCGGAGCACCGAGCGCGGCACCACCAACCTTGTGCTCAGGGGCTGCTGCCCCGGGAACCACTTCGGGTTGCGATAGATGGCGAGATCGTGAACCGTGATCACCGAAGGGCAGCCGACATCGCCAAGCGGCAGCGCCCCGGCTGGACCGAAATAGGCATCCGGGCTCATTCGCCTGATCGCCGCGGGCCATTGAACGTGGCGGCCTATGAAGCGTGTCTGAGGCAGAGATCTGAATGCCGTCGCCGGCACGTGGTTGAAGGTTCCCGGTGGCCCAAACACGGTCAGCCGTGCATCGGGGCGATCCACCGCCATGGCGCGAAGGATCTGGATGGTGTAAACGCCGACTCCCGCCCACGGGCGCACGAGGCCAGACCCATCCACCGCGATGCGCAGCCCAAACTGGCCTCTCCCGGCGACCTCCGGAGCCCCCGCCGGCATCAGCGAAAGTAGCTCTGATTGCGCTTGAGGACCTCGAAATTCTGGAGGGCCAGACCCGTGCCTCTGACGACCGAGGTCTGAGGCTCAGCGGCGACCATCACCCGCATCCCGGTCATGATCGCGAGGTAACGGTCGAGACCGCGCAGCAGAGCTCCGCCTCCGGTCAGCACAATCCCGCGATCGAAGAGATCGGCACACAGCTCTCGCGGCGTGTCGTCGAGCACACCACGGATCGCGCTGGCGATCATGACGAGCGGCTCCCGCATCGCTTCGACAAGGTCGTTCGACGTCAGCTGAAGGCTGCGTTCCCGACCTGTGCTCGGGTCACGCCCTCGAACCTGCATCGTCAGCGGCTCCTTCATCTCGACGGCGGATCCGATCGCGATCTTCAACTGCTCTGCCTCGCGTTCACCGATGAGAAAGTCGCGTGTACGTGCAAGGAATGCGGTTACCGCTCCGTCGATTCTTTTGCCACCGACCTTGATCGAGCGCCCGACCACCATTCCCGACAAGGAGATCACGGCGATCTCTGTCGTGCCGCCACCGATGTCCACGACGGCGCTGCCCTTCGACTCTGCAACCGACAGGCCCGCACCGAAGGCGGCGGCCAGAGGACCGTCGATGAGCCACGCCTGGCGCGCACCGGCGGAGATGACGGTCTTGGTCACGGCCCGGCGCTCCGCCGAGCTCGCTCCGGACGGCACGCCGACCATGATCTCGGGCTTGAAGATCCGATTGGCCGATACCCTGCGCATGAGATGCCGGAGCATACCGTCCATTCCGTTTAAGTCCGCCATCACACCGTCGCGTATCGGCCTGAGCACCCTGACGCTTTCAGGCCGGCGCTCCGCCATGTCGTAGGCCACGCTTCCAACGGCGAGAACGCGAGTCCCGTCCCTGTTCAGGGCCACGAGCGACGGCTCGGTGAGAACCACGCCTTCACCCTTCACATAGACGCGCACCGTGCAGGTGCCGAGGTCAATCCCGATCTTTCTGGCCAGCAAATCGGCAGCCTACTCGTAGGTGTGTAGCAGTCCCGCGGCTGGGTCCTCCACGCTGACGCTCTCAATGTGCGCGCCAACCGATGCCAGCTTTCCAGCCATGTCCTCGTAACCGCGCTCCACGTGCCACGCGCTCCGCAACAAGCTCTGGCCCTCTGCGCACATCGCGGCGATCACGAGGGCGGCTCCGGACCGGATGTCCGGGATCGCCACGTCGGTGCCGTGCAGCCGGCACGGCCCGTGCACGACGGCGTGAATCCTTCCCATCACTGAGATTCCCGCGCCCATCTTGGCCAGCTCGTGGACGTGCTGGAACCGGTTTTCGTGCACGTATTCCGAGATGACGCTCTCACCGTCCGCCTGCGTCATCAAAGCCATGTACTGAGCCTGCAGGTCCGTCGGGAAGCCCGGGAAGGTCCAGGTCGACATGTCGATCGGATGGAGCGTCGTGCCTGGCTTACGTGCGACCCGGAACCAGCCCTCGCCCGCCTCGACGTGAGCGCCTGCCTGCTCGAGCTTCAGCAGCAGGACCGGGAGATCCTCCGGCCGGCTGCAGTCGATGCGAAGCTCCCCGCCCACCGCTGCCACCGCGATCGCGTAGGTGCCCGCTTCAAGGTAGTCGGCGATGACCGTGTGATCGGCGCCGCCGAGCTCTCTCACCCCGTCCACAACGATCCGTTCGGTGCCGATACCTTCGATCCGGGCGCCCATCTTCTCGAGCAGGACGCAGAGGTCCTGGACATGGGGCTCGCGAGCGGCGTTGAACACCTCGGTGCGGCCCTCGGCCAGGACAGCCGCAAGCACCATGTTCTCGGTGCCCGTGACCGTCGGGAGATCGAACACGATCCGGCTGCCCCGCAGGCGGTCGGCTTTAGCCACGATCTCGGTTTCGGTCTCGGTGATCAGCGCGCCCATCTGGCGCAGCCCGCGCAGGTGCTGCTCGATGCGGCGCGCGCCAATGTCGTCGCCTCCCGGTCTGGGCACTCGCGCTTGCCCAAAACGGCCGAGGAGCGCACCCAGCAAAACGATGGTTGCGCGCATGCGGTGACCAAGCTCGTCCGCCACGTAGCTTTCCTTGGCGCCGGCCATCTCGAGCGTGACCGAACCTGTGCCATCCACGTCGCCACCGAGCCCGTTCAGGATTTCAGCCATCACAGCCGTGTCGGTGACCCGCGGGACGTTGTGCAGCGTGACGCGGCGTGAGGTCAGCAGGGCTGCCGCCATCTCCGGAAGGGCGGCGTTCTTGGACCCGCTGACGCAGATGCTGCCCGCCAGGGGCGCGCCGCCCTCGATGCGCAGGGCGCGGTCGCGACCAACGGCAGGTGCCTTCATGGACCGCTAAGGTAACCCGCCGGCCAGTGTTCGAGCAGTCTCAGCCCCGGCGCATCCGGGCCAGGCGAAGGCGCGCTTCGGCCATCGCGAGCGCGGTCTGGAACTCGATCTCCTCGCCTGCCGTCAGCGTGCCCGCCAGCTTCTCGTGCGCCCGGCGCCGCGCCTCCTCGGCGCGCTCGATCGAGATCTCGTCGGCGTGCTCTGCCACGTCCGCGAGCACCGTCACGCGCTCTGGCAGCACTTCCAGAAAGCCACCGCCGACGAAGATCAGTCGCTCGTCCGCGCCCATCACCTCCTGTATGCGAAGCGGGCCTGGCTTGAGAATCGTCATCAAAGGGGCGTGGCGCGCCATCACGCCGAGCTCTCCGTCGGCTCCGTTGACGATCGCGAACTCGACGTCGCCTTCGAACAGGCTTCTCTCGACGCTCACCACGCGCAGTGAATATTTCATCTAGGACACTCAGGAAGAGCGCTTCTTCATCTCTTCACCCTGCTCGCGCGCCTCGTCGATCGTGCCGACCATGTAGAAGGCCTGCTCCGGCAGGTCGTCGTGCTTGCCCTCGAGGATCTCCTTGAAGCCTCGCACCGTCTCACGGATTGGTACGTACTTGCCCTCCCGGCCGGTGAAGCGCTGCGCGACGTTGAACGGCTGCGAAAGAAAGCGCTGAACCTTGCGAGCTCGCGACACCGAGAGCTTGTCGTCCTCGGACAGCTCCTCCATGCCAAGGATGGCGATGATGTCCTGCAGGTCCTTGTAGCGCTGCATCGTCTTCTTCACGCCCTGGGCCGCGTCGTAGTGCTCCTGGCCCACGATTGACGGTTCGACGAACCGGCTCGAGGATCCGAGCGGGTCGACCGCGGGGTAGATGCCGATCTCAACCAGCGCCCGCTCCAGACGGAGAGTCGCCCCAAGGTGAGCGAACACGGTCTGGATGGCCGGATCGGTGTAGTCGTCTGCCGGAACGTAGACGGCCTGCACCGATGTGATGGAGCCCTTGCTGGTCGAGGTGATGCGTTCCTGGAGCTCGCCCATCTCGGTCGCGAGCGTGGGCTGGTATCCCACGGCCGACGGCATGCGGCCCAGCAGCGCGGATACCTCCGAGCCGGCGAGCAGGTAGCGAAAGATGTTGTCGACGAAAAGGAGGGTGTCCGCGCCCTCCGCGTCTCGGAAATACTCGGCCATCGTCAGGCCGGTCAGTGCGACGCGCGCC
>JBIOJB010000021.1:0-36596 GCA_044450465.1 Candidatus Dormibacterales bacterium
CAATCCCAACAGCGGGAAGGTGGGTCATGGGAGGGAACCCGGGGGTGCCCTCCCATGACACCAAGTGTGGGAATTGTCGTGGCTGGGTAAACGTTCTCCATGCAGATGCCAAATCCCAAGTCCGAGCTCCTCCCGGTTCTCCCCATGGACGACGTGGTCGTCCTCCCCCACATGACCGTCACCCTGGCCGTCGAAGGGGACGACCAGAAGGCCGCGATCGAAGCGGCCAAGCAGGGCAACCGGCTCATCCTGCTGGTGCCTCGGATCAACGGCAAGTTCGGCACCATCGGCACCGTGGGCCGCCTTGGAGATTCGGCCGAGCTGCCCACCGGGGCTGAGGCCTTCATGATCCGCGGCGAGCACCGCGCCCGACTTGGGAGCGGCCAGGCCGACATCGGCGGGGCGCTCTGGATCAAGGCCGACCCGATCGTGGACCCGGACCCGCCCAGCGATAAGGTCCTGGAGCTGGCCCGCGAGTACCGCGCTCAGCTCGAGAACCTGGTCGAGTCGAGGGGCGTCCCCCAGGTCATCCAGTTCCTACGGGCCGCCAAGACCCCGAGCCACCTGTCCGACCTGGCCGGCTACTCGCCCGACCTCACCACCGAGCAGAAGCTAGAGGTGCTGGAGACGCTCGATCTCGAGCAGAGACTGACCAAGCTGATCGGTTGGACCAAAGGCATCCTGGCCGACGCCTCGCTCAAGGAGAAGATCCGCAGCGACGTCGCAGAGGGCATGGAGAAGACTCAGCGTGAGTTCCTGCTCCGCCAGCAGCTCGAAGCCATCAAGAAGCAGCTGAACGAGGGCGGCACGGACGTCGTGTCCACCTACCGCGAAAGGGTGGCCAAGGCCGGTATGCCCGAGGGCGTGCTGACCGAGGTCAACCGCGAGCTCGACCGACTCGAGCGCACAAGCGAACAGAACCCCGAGTACGGCTGGATTCGCACGTATCTCGACTGGATGCTCGACATCCCATGGAACGTTCGCTCGGTCGACAACTACGACCTGATCGAGGCCCGGAGGATCCTGGACGAGGATCACACCGGGCTGGCCGACGTGAAGGACCGCATCATCGAGTTCCTCGCCGTGCGCAAGCTGCGCAAGGAGCGCGGCCTCGAAGTGATTGGCGGCCGTGGCTCCGGCGCGATCATCACGCTCGTCGGGCCTCCCGGCGTGGGCAAGACCTCGCTCGGCGAGTCCGTCGCCCGCGCGCTCGGACGCAAGTTCACGCGCGTCTCACTCGGCGGCATCCGCGATGAAGCGGACATCCGCGGCCACCGGCGAACCTACGTCGGCGCGCTGCCAGGGCGGATCGTTCGCGCCCTGAAAGAGGCGGGAACCAAGAACCCCGTGATCATGCTCGACGAGATCGACAAGGTCGGCAGCGACTGGCGCGGCGACCCGTCCGCGGCGCTGCTCGAGGTGCTCGACCCCGCTCAGAACAACACCTTCCGAGACCACTACCTCGAGGTCGACCTCGACCTTTCCGAGGTTCTCTTCATCCCGACGGCAAACGTGTCCGAGACCATCCCCGCACCCCTCCTGGACCGAATGGAGCTGATCCGGCTCGACGGATACACCGAGCAGGAGAAGGTTGCGATCGCGCGCGACCACCTGCTTCCCCGGCAGATCAATCAGGCCGGACTCAAGCCGGAAGAGGTGAGCGTGGCGGACGACGCCGTGATGCAGGTCATCACGGAGCACACGCGCGAGGCCGGCGTGCGCAACCTGGAGCGCGAGCTCGGCAAGATCACCCGCAAGGTCGCGACCAAGATCGCCACCTCGGCGCTGACTCCGCCCGTGTCAATCACGCGGGACCGCGTGCGCGAATTCCTCGGCAAGGCGAAGTTCGACAACGAGGTGGCCGCCCGGACGGCCGTGCCTGGCGTGGCGACCGGACTCGCAGTCACCGGCACCGGCGGCGACGTCCTCTTCGTAGAGGCGACGGCCACCGATGCGGGCGCGGCTGGAAGCAGCCTGACCTTGACAGGCCAGCTCGGCGACGTGATGAAGGAGTCGGCGCAGATTGCGCTGTCGTACGTTCGCTCGCACGCCAGCGAGCTCAAGATCGACAAGGCGGGGGCCGCCAAGTCTTTCCACATCCACGTGCCCGAGGGCGCCGTGCCCAAGGATGGCCCATCCGCCGGCGTGACGATGACCACGGCGATCGTGAGCTTGCTCACCGGACGGGCAATGCGAAACACTGTGGCCATGACCGGAGAGGTGACGCTTCAGGGGTTGGTCCTCCCCATCGGCGGCGTCAAGCAGAAGGTGCTGGCCGCACACCGAATGGGCCTTAAAGAGGTCATCCTGCCGCGCCGGAACGAGAAGGACATCGACGACGTGCCGGAGACGGTGCGGGACTCGATGACGTTCCACTTCGCGAGCCGGATGGAGGAGGTGCTCAAGCACGCGCTCGAGCCCGCCGCCAAAAGCAAATCCGAGGCGGCCTGACCCGCAGCGCCGACCCGGAAGGCTCGTGAGGAATAATCGATCGCCCGGTCGACTTGGCAGATAGCGTGAGCCGCAGCGCACGCGAGATTCTCGAAGCTGCCAGGACGATCGCTGTGGTCGGCGCCTCGCGGGACCCCAACAAGGCCGGCGGTTCCGTGCCGGCCGGCCTTCAGAGCCGTGGCTTTCGCATCATCCCGATCAATCCGTACGCGGATGAGCTGTTCGGCGAGCGCGCCTACCGGTCGCTGCACGACGTTCCAGATGCGATCGACCTGGTCGATGTGTTCCGGCCCTCACGAGACGCCGCCGACATTGCCCGGCAGGCGGTTGCCGTGGGCGCCAAAGCGCTATGGCTCCAGCTGGACATCCGCTCCGAGGAAGCGCGGCGGATAGCCGAGACTGCAGGCCTCGACTACGTGGAGGACGAGTGCACGGCCGTCGTGAGCGCCCTCTACCGGATTCGAAAGCCGACGGCCGCCTAAGACCGTATGGGTGGCTCAGTTGTTCGAATCGCCGAGTAGACCACGAGGTCATGCCACGCGCCGGCTCTGTACTGGGCGCCTCTGAGCACGCCATCCCGGCTGAACCCGGCCCTTTCCAGCGCGCGCTGCTCGGCCAGGTTGGCAACATCCGTCGAAGCCTCGATTCTGTGCACTGAGGTGGTCGCGAACAGGTAATCGGCGAGCAGCCTCTGCGCCTCGCTGCCAAACCCCAGACCCCTCGCCTCCGGAACCAGGCTGATGCCGATGTTCCAGACGATCGACTCGGGGTTCGGTCCGTAACGAACAAGGCGCCAAGAGACGTTGCCGATTGGCGTGCTGCCGGCGATGCGCTCCACCATCAGACTTCCGCCATGGTCTCCGATCAACCCGCCATTCGTGATCATGTCGGCGGTGACGGGTCGGGGAGGCACGCCGAAGTCGTTGAATTCACCCCTCAGCTCGGGAGATGACGCCCAGAGCGCAAGCAAGTCCACGTCACCAAGAGTCACAGCTCGCAAGCGGACCGCATCACCAGGTCGCGAAGCGTGCAAATCGCCCACGTAGGAATTATGCGAATCGCGTAAGCGACCGGCCGATTAGGCGGAACCATCCGGATTCCCTCGCATAAGGCGAGCGTGGCCCGGGCGGCCGGGTACACCCCGGCCGCGACTTTGTCTTCAGTCCACCCAAGCACGGCTGGGAGTTCGCTATAAACAGGCCCTCGATATACCGGAAGGAGAGCAGGCCCGTCGCGTACGCGACCGGCCGATGAGAGGGAACCATCCGGGTTCCCTCTCATAATTCCAGCGTGGCCCGCCGAGGCGCGCGGCATGTCAGAGACCGCACCCTGGAGTCAGAGCTCAAGTTTCGAGTGCAGGGCCCGGCCGCCCACGCCCGGCTGCGCGCGATGCTGCGCAAGCGCGGCGCCCGGCTCACGGGCCACTACCGCGAGGAGAACATCCGACTCACCGGCCCGGGCAAATCCACGCGGCGCACCTCGCTCAGGCTCCGCGTGCTCGACGGCGGACCGCGCGGGATGCTGACGGCGAAGGGTCCGGCCACCTTCGCCTCCGGGGTGAAGATCCGCGAAGAGACCGAGACGGCGGTGTCGGACGCGCATGCCGCCCTTGATCTTTTCCTTCAGCTCGGCTTCCGGGTCGCCTGGACCTATCCCAAGCAACGCTCCTTGTGGATTCTGGACAGCGTCTCGATCACGCTCGACGTGCTGGACTTCGGCTGGTTCGTGGAGCTCGAAGGACCGCTGGACAGGCTGCCCGAGATGGCTCGCAGCCTGGGGTTTGACGTGGCCTCAGCAGTGCGGGAAAGCTACTCGGTTCTGGCCCGCCAGTTCCTTCAGGCCAACAAGGACGGAGCCGCCCGGCTGACTCCACGCGCGGCTCGCCCTGAGGCCCGGCCCGCTAGCCCTCGAAGCGAAGCTCGTACCTCTCAGCGTCAAAGCGGCCCTCCCCACCTTCCGGACGCCAATCGAGTGGCCCCTGGTGCTTGAAACCGAGCTTTTCCGCGACGCACCTGCTCGCGCGATTCTCTCGCCCTGCCCATAGAGTCAAGCCGTTCATGCGAAGGGAGTCGCGGGCCCAGGCCACCAGGACCAGGCATGCTTCGGTCGTCAGGCCGCGCCCGGCATGGTCGGAGCGCATCCAGTAATGGAGCTCTGCTTGATCGTCCGTTTCGCGGTTGAGTCCAACGACCCCCAACACTTCGCTTGTTCCACGCTCGATCATCGCGAAATGAAAGGCCCGATCTTCGAGCCAGTCTCGCGGCGCTCGCTGCGTCATGACGATGACCTGTTCCAGCGACGGTTCGCGAGCCCATGGCATCCAGGGAAGCAGCTCCGCCTGAGATGCGACCGTCGCGGAATGAAGGCCCTCCGCGTGGGCCGGCGTCACGGGTTCGAGCAACAGGCGCTCCGTGACGAGGGTGACGGTGTCGCGCGCGCCTAAGTCGCTACTCCGATCGTGGAGGTGGCGCCGCCTTGGCTCCGTCGGTTCGGGCTGGGCCCACCCAGACCGTCTGGATGTTGGTGAACTCCTTGATTCCGTAGGCGGATAGCTCGCGCCCGTAGCCCGAGCGCTTGACGCCGCCGAAAGGCAGCCTTGCGTCCGACGCGACCATGCCGTTGACGAAGACCATGCCCGCCTCCACCCGCTCCGCCAGCTGCTTGGCGCGATCGACGTCCGCCGTCCACAGGCTGGCTCCAAGGCCGAACTCCGTGTCGTTGGCCACGCGGAGCGCGTCCTCCGCGTCCTTGACGCGGATCACCGCTGCCACGGGACCGAACGTCTCCTCGTGATAGGCGGGCATGCCCGGCCGCACGTTGGCGAGGACTGTCGGCTCGAAGAAGTAACCATCGCCTTCGATGCGCTTGCCGCCGGTCAGAGCCGTCGCACCAAGCCTCAAAGATTCGGCGACCTGCCGCTCGAGGTCCGCCACGAGGTCCGCTCGAGCCAGCGGTCCCACCTGGTTGCCGCGATCCATCGGGTTGCCCACCTTCAAGCCGCCGACCGCGGCTGCGAACAGCGCCTCGAACTCTTCGGCCACCGCCTCTTCGACGATGAACCGCTTGGCGGCTATGCAGCTCTGTCCGTTGTTCTGGTTGCGGGCCCGGCACGCAACGGTCGCGGCCGCTCGCACGTCGGCGTCGGCCAGCACGATGAAGGGATCCGACCCTCCGAGCTCCAGCACCGACTTCTTCAAAACCTTGCCCGCCGCGGTGGCGACCTGGATGCCGGCGAACTCAGAACCCGTCAGGGTGACTCCGGCCACTCGAGGGTCGGCGATGATCCCGTCGACGGCGGCCGAGCCGATGAGGAGCGTCTGGAACACTCCGTCCGGCGCGCCTGCCTCACGGAAAACCTCCTCGATCGCCATGGCCGATTGCGGCACGTTCGACGAGTGCTTGAGCAGCATCACGTTGCCCGCCGTCAAAGCCGGCAGGCCGGCGCGAAACGCCTGCCAGAACGGGAAGTTCCACGGCATGACCGCCAGCAGCACGCCGAGCGGCTGAAACCGCACGTAGCTTTCGCTGGCCGTGCTCTCGAGCGTCTCGTCGGCCAGCAGGCCGGCCGCGTTGTCGGCCAGCCAGGTCGCGGTCCATGCGCATTTCTCGACCTCACCCTCGGCCTCGGCGATGGGCTTGCCCATCTCTGAGGTCATAAGAGCGGCGTACCTGGCCTTGTCGGCGCGCAGCACTCCCGCCACGGCGCGGATGATCGGCACGCGGGCTTCCAGCCCGGCGTCCCGCCAGGCCCGGCGGGCGGCCCAGGCCCTGCCCACCGCAGCCTCGATTCCCGCCGCGTCGAGCTCAGGAAACGACCCTGTCTCGCGGCCGGTGGCCGGATCGATGGATTTCAACATCCTCTCGAAATCATGGCACGATTGCGCCGCATGACCCCCCGCTCGCTGCTCACCCCATTCGACCTGCACCTCTTCAACGAGGGAACGCACAGCCGCCTCTTCGAGAAGCTGGGAGCCCATCCGACGACGAACCCCGACGGGACCTACTTCGCCGTGTGGGCGCCCAACGCCGAGATGGTCAGCGTGATCGGGGATTTCAACAGCTGGGACAAGGCGGCCAACGGGCTCTATCCCCGCGAGCAGTCAGGGATCTGGGAGGGCTTCATACCGGGGGTCAGGCACGGCGCCCTTTACAAGTTTCACGTGCGCTCGGGGGGCGCCCGCGAGGGCGCGGACAAGGCCGACCCGTTCGCCGCTTTCTCGGAGGCACCCCCGCGGCAGGCTTCCATCGTCTGGGACCTCGGCTATCAGTGGGGCGACGACGAATGGATGACCCGCCGTCATCTTGCCAACAGCCATAAGGCGCCATGGTCCGTTTACGAGCTGCACGTCGGGTCCTGGATGCGAGTTCCGGAAGAGGCGAACCGCTTCCTCACCTATCGCGAGCTCGCGCCACGCCTGGCCGACTACGTCAGCCGGATGGGCTTCACGCACGTGGAGCTCATGCCGGTGATGGAGCATCCGCTCTACCGCTCCTGGGGCTACCAGACCACCGGTTACTTCGCGCCGACGAGCAGGTACGGGACGCCTCAGGACTTCATGTTCCTGGTCGACTATCTGCACCAGGGCGGGATTGGTGTGATCCTCGACTGGGTCCCGTCCCACTTCCCATCCGACGAGTTCGGCCTACAGAACTTCGACGGAACTCATCTTTTCGAGCATGCCGATCCCCGCCTGGGAGTCCATCCAGACTGGGGAAGCTCGATCTTCAACTACGGCCGCCACGAAGTGCGTGGATTTCTCATCAGCAGCGGCCTTTGCTGGTTGGACCGGTATCACGCCGACGGCCTGCGCGTCGATGGCGTGGCCTCGATGCTCTACCTGGACTACTCGCGCAAACAAGGCGAGTGGATTCCCAACCAGTACGGCGGGCGCGAGAGCCTGGAGGCCGTCGACTTCCTGCGGCACTTCAACATCGAGCTCTACAAGGAGCAGCCGGACACGCAGACGATCGCCGAAGAGTCAACCTCGTGGCCCCTGGTTTCGCACCCGACCTACATCGGAGGCCTCGGTTTTGGAATGAAGTGGGATCTGGGGTGGATGCACGACACGCTCAGCTACATGGCCGAGGAGCCGATCCACCGCAAGTTCCACCACCAGACCCTGACCTTCAGGATGCTTTATGCCTTCGGCGAGAACTTCATGCTCCCTCTCTCGCATGACGAGGTCGTCCACGGAAAGGGATCTCTGATCTCGAAGATGGCCGGCGACACGTGGCAGAAGTTCGCCAACCTGCGCCTGCTCTACGGCTACATGTTCGCGCAGCCTGGGAAGAAGCTGATGTTCATGGGCGACGAGTTCGGCCAGTGGGCCGAGTGGGACGTCGAGCAGAGCCTTGACTGGCACCTGCTCGAATCCCCGGCGCACAGCGGCCTGCGGCTGTGGGTGAGCGACCTGAACCGGATCCTGCGCGACGAGAAGGCTCTCCACCAGCTCGACTTTGATCCCGCCGGCTTCGCCTGGATCGACTGCACAGACGCTGACCAGAGCATCGTCAGCCTTTTGCGCCGCGGAGAGTCCGAGTCCAGCATCGTCGTCGGGGTCTTCAATTTCACGCCGGTGCCGCGGTTCGGCTACCGAATCGGCGTCCCGAGGCCTGGCCGCTGGCTGGAGCTGCTGAACGGCGACGCCCCCCTTTACGGGGGCAGCGGGCACGGGAACCTCGGCGGTGTGGAGGCCGATCCGGTTCCAAGGCACGGCCATCCATCGAGCCTCTCGCTCACGCTGCCTCCACTCGCCGCGCTGTTCCTGAAGCCGGATCCGGAGAGCACCACCCCGCTCGGTTGAACCTCGGCGACCGCGCGGACTTAGAGGGTGAACTCCTTCTGGGCGGCGGCGTAGCCGGGCTCGTCCTTGCGAAACGTGTCGGCGTCGACCCTCATCCGCCGCGAGGCTTCGTAGGCCAGCCACTGGAGCGGGATCACGTTGACGATCGGTGCGAGCACCTCGTCCAGCTCGGTGGTCACGATCGCCGCGGCGCCCTCAAGCGATGTGGCCGACGGGCCGACGGCGATCACGCGGGCGCCGATCTTGCCCAGTGCGGCGGCCACCTCCCGCGCGCGCTCCAGGGCTGGACCGGGTTGAGCCACGACCACGACGGACTGCCCGGGCTGGATGCTCACAAGCGGGCCGTGCAGCACTCCTTCCACGTCATGGCCCTCGGCCGAGACGAGGTGAGCGGCCTCACGGAGCTTGAGCGCGCCTTCCAGAGAGGTCGCGCGCGCCGGACCACCGCCGACGAAATGGACGACCGTCTCGAGGTTCATGCCCGCCACCGCCGCCTTCACCTGCTCGCGCATCGCCACAGCGGCGTCAACCGCCGAGGGGACGCTTGCGAGCTGGGAGCGCCAGGTTGGTTTCCCGAGCTCGCAAGCTATCTGCGCCAGGCGAAGCATCGCTCCTGTGTGGCTCGCCGTGTGGACAGGCGACTTCTCCTGCTCCACCGTCCGCACCACGCCGTCGCCCTCAAGCGCCGAGCCATTCCCAGTGATCGCGATCCAGCTGGGATTGGAGGCCATGAAAGCGGTGAGCGAATCCCGGCTGAAGCGCTTGCTTCCGCGATGGCTCAGGAGGATCAGCGCGTCTCCGTCTCGCAACGCAGGTGGGTAATTCGCGAACTCGAAGGCCCGCACCGCCCAGGCCTCGACACCCGCGGTGCGCAACATGAACTGGCCCACGAGGGCGCCGTGGTAGCTCGTGCCCGTCCCCACGACGAAGATGCGGCGCGCTGACCGCAAGCGGGCGGCCGCGGTGGCCGCGGAGCCGTCCGCCAGCAGCCGCTCCAACTCGCGGGGCTGGCCTTCCAGCGTGGCCTTCAAGAATTCGCCAGGCTCACCCATGCTCCCACCTCGTGACTGTGTTCGAATCCGGGGCCCCAATGTTCGGGCATCGCGAGCGCCGCCGCTCCGGATCTAGTTCTTGTGGTCGTCACCCACCAGGAGGATATGGCGAAGCTCGCGGCCGCGAGCCGGCCGGAAGCGCCTTCTGACGCGCTCGGACAGGGTGGGCTTCCGAGAATCCTCGAGCACCATCTCCACCACCATGCTCAGGAGCAACCACCTGTCGATCAGGATCAGGTTGTGCTCGTGAGCGTAGGTCAGCGCTTCCGGAACGAATTCCCCGTCCGCGACCAGAAAAGCACCCGCAGCTTTGTTGTTGATCACGACCTTGGCCATCTCGACGAGCGGCGCCAGGTCGATCAGCGCGACCCCCCTGAGCTGGCAGTTGATCAGCCAGCGCTTGTGAGCTCGCGCCGCCTCGAGATCGATGACATCCCCGTCCGGGCCCTCGCCCGCCCCGACCGTGAACCCCTCGCGGCGAAACATATCGCCCACCATCTTGAGATAGGCCGTCGCCGACAGGCTCTGTACAGACTTCCCGATCGCGTCCTCATCGCCGACCCGAAGACCCTGGCGCTTCTGCCGGATCAGCGCGCTCACCCGCTCCGACGCCGGGTCGGGATGGGAGGCCTCGCGCAGGGCGAGGAGGGCGGGTCCGGGTGCAGGGCGGTCCCGGCGATGCAGGGCCGCCGCCCAGGCGTCGTTGGCGGGAATGACGGGAGGCTTGAACTGAGCGAGACGCCGGTCCAGGCCGGCCTCCACGTGGCCCGCCGGGGGGGTCGTGCCCGCCGCCGCCCGGGTCTTGTTGGGATCCCAGAGGATGCTCCACGTCCTGTTGAGCGCGAGCGTGGCGTTTGGAGACGGCTCCCGAGCCGCCCGTCGGGATTCCCGTGGGGTTTCCATCGCGTGTTCCTTCGGACCCAACGTAACCGGGGGCGGTTGCGGCGGAAGAGAGGCTAAGGGCCCACGCGTTAAGAGGCTTAGGACTGACCCTTTTAAGGACTTCCTTTACTCGTCGCCTCGTGGCGCTGAAGAAGGTCGAGGATCTCCCGCTGCTGCTGAAGCAGCTCTCTTTGCTGCGTCAGCATCTGGAGCTGCTGGACGTTGATCTCGTGAAGCGATGTCAGGGTGAGGTGATCCGCTTCGGCGCGTGCGTCCTGGGCGGCCGAGATCACGTTCTGGCCCACGATGATGATCGGCAGGAGGACCAGCTGAAGGAACGTCTGGGCGACCCAGGCCACGAGCGAGATCAGGCTCGCCGCGATGAGCCAACTTGGAAAGAACCCGGAAGGGATCCAACCGGTGGCTGAGATGACGGCCGGCAGCGAGCAGAGCGCAAGCAGCGTGAAGACATAGGCCGCCCACATCGTGCCCACGCTCTTGGTGATCGCAACCGCGAGGGCGTCGTTGAATTGTCCCAGGGCTCCGACGCCGTGCACTATTTCCCGAGCGTGGAGCGAGGTGATCAGTCGCGGTTTGTGCGTCGTCGGCGCGGCCTTGGCCGCGGCATAGGCGGCACGGTGTTCCGGGGTGCTGATGCGACGGTCCTTGCCCTCTTCCATCCCCTCTCCCTCCTCCCGCTATCCGTGGACGACAAGTGAATGATCAGGTATGCACGGCTCTACCGGGTGACCGGCTTTGGACCCCCGCTGAGCCGGGAGCGTGATACTGGAGCCATGGCAGACTCAGACAGCACCGAGGCGTGGGAGCGATTCAGGGCCGACGTACAGAACCTGGCCGGTGAGCTGCGCCGCCAGTACGGCGCCGCGGGAGGGGAGGCAACCAACGCCGAGCTCGATCGGTCCCTGGAGAAGCTGAGGCAGGCGGCGGAGACCGTTTTCAGCTCCGTCGAGGCGGCGAGCAAGGATCCAAAGGTCAGGGCCAGCACGCGCGTCGCGGCCAAATCGTTCGGCTCGGCTTTGGGCGAGACGTTCCGGGAGGTCAGCGACGAGCTCGCCACCGCGTTTCGCAAGGCGGCCAAACCTCGCGACTAGCCCGGCCCGGGCTCAGACCTCGACGAGCCCCTTTCTGACCGCGTAGAGAACGGCCTGCGACCGGTCGTAGATGCCCAGCTTCTCGTACGTGTTGCTTACGTGGTTGCGCACCGTCTTCTCGCTGATCTTCAGGCGGTAGGCGATCTGCTTGTTCGCCATGCCGTTGGCCAGGAGCTTGAGGATCTCGATCTCTCGATTGGTCAGGCCGTCGTAGAACTCCTTGGGAGTGGTGGTTCCGGTCAGCATCTCGAGCACCCGATTTGCGACCGCGCTGGCCATCACGCGCTCGCCCGCCATGACGGCGACGATGCTGCTGACGATGGCCGAGGCGGTGGAATCCTTCAGGACGTAACCGCTCGCGCCGGCTTTCAGCGCCTGGATCACCTGGCTGTCTGTCTCGAATGTGGTCAGGATCAGGACCTTCGAGCCGGGAAGCGCCTCCATGATCTGCCGTGTGGCCTCGATGCCGTCCAGATTCGGCATCTTCAGGTCCATCAGGATCACGTCCGGTTTCAATCGGACGGCCTGCTTCACGGCGTCGGCGCCGTCGACCCCCTGGCCCACGACCTCGACACGCTCATCTTCGTTGAGCAGGCTGGTCAAGCCCGTTCTGAAAAGAGTCTGATCGTCGACCACGAGGACGCGCACAGCTTTAGTTGTCAACGACATCAACCCCCATCATGGACGCGCGCCGCCAACTCGATCGGCTGGCCCGATTCACGGGGTACCAGCAAATCTTTCGGAAATATGGCACGCACTCTGGTTCCGCCGCCCGCGACACGCTCGATGCTGAGCTCTCCTCCCAACAGAAGCGCCCTCTCCCTCATGCCGACAGTTCCCATGCCCATTGGCCGGTTCGCATCAATATCGATGCCGCGACCGTCGTCGCCGACCACGAGCCCCAGTTCGTGGTCCGACGGTAGCTCAAGCTCGACTCGCACGGTCCGCGCCCCGCTGTGCATGGCTACGTTGGTCAGCGCCTCCTCGACGATCCTGTAAAGATTCAAAGAGGCAGGCGGGGTCAAGGTCGTCGGCCAGCCAGGCTTCACATCGAGTCCGGCTGCGATCTGGGTCTTCTCCCCGAATCGAGCGATCAAGGCGCCTAGAGCATCGACAAAGCCATCGCTGAACTGCTCCTCACCTCGCAAGTCGTGTAGGAGCTGCCGTAGGCTCGTCAGCACCTGACGGGTCGAGCTCTGGACCAGCTCCATTTGCCTTAGCACGTCATCCCATCCAACTTGATGCGACTTGAAGTTCTCGACCTCGACCAACATTCCAGTCAAGGTCTGGGCCACGCGGTCATGCAACTCCCGGGCTACCATTCGCTTGACGTCGTCCTCGATCGCCGCCTGGAGTCCCGCGGCCTCCAGAGGACGATTCGCCGCGTCTTGCGGCATCGTCATCGTGCCCTCCCTACCGACACCTGTGCCTCAACGTTGAATACGGCCTCGACGTCCGTTGGGCGGGACCTCGACCGCGCGCCCTGCGGTAACCCCAGGGTCACTCGTAACACCCTATCCCGAGTCTGATGCTCGGCCCCTGAGCCTAATGGCCTAAATGTACTAGGTCAATGGTCAGAAATGACCATGCCTGTTACCGACGCCTTTCGCCGGCCGGGTAGCTGCGCCCGGAAGCTTCAGCATGGATCTTCGCAACCGCCTGGGTTCGCGACCGGACGTCAAGCTTCTTCAGGATCTGCTGAACGTGCTTGTTAACGGTCGAGACCGAAACATTAAGTCGCGTCGCGATCTCTTTGTTGGTTCTTCCACGTCGCAGCTCGGCAAGGACTTCCTGCTCGCGCCGGGTGAGTCCACGACGCAGCGACAGTCGCTGCCCACCGGATCCCGGTCTGGAATTGAGCATGTCGTTAAAGGCCGGATGGCCAAAGGTCGGCGAAGCCAACCCGCGAATTGCGGCCACCATGTCTCGAACTGCGAGGTCTTTGGGCAAATAGCCGCTGGCCCCGGCCGCGCGGGCGGCTGCCGCTCCTTCCCAGTCAAGGGAAGCTGAGATGACAATCACCTTGACGGAATCGTGGCGCTGCCTGATCACTGTGGTTGCTCCCAGTGCATCCTGGTCAGGTCCAAGGTTGAGATCCATCAGAACCACGTCGACCGGGCAGGTCTCGAGCATGGAGGTGAGCTCGCTGACAGAACCGAGCTCCCACAGGATGGACAGATCGACGGCGCGCTCAAGGCTGCGGACAAGACCGACCCTGAATACAGGGTGATCGTCGACGATGCCAATCCTGATCTGGCGTTCGGCCATTGCTTCAGATTGAGACCGGGGCGACGAGGGGCGATGGATCAGAAAATCGGGCGGCAGCGAATCTGGGCGGACAGTCCCTCACGCGAATACAACGCATGAGTGGGCCAGACGGGTTACCCCCATCCAAAATTAGTGCGACTTTGAGTTCGGGACCACCTCGTCCAATGAGCTTTTGAGGCCATGAAGAGACTCAGCCGGCACCGGAGCATTCTCGAGCCACACGAAAAAGGCATCCGCGATTCGGCGCCACATGGCGACCTGTCGGGCCATGTTGCGATTCCAGTAAGACTTGGACCAGGCCGCGGCCGCGAGCCAGCCTCCAACCACGCAGCAGAAAGCCCCAGTCACCACCTGAAGCCATTCGGCCCAGCCCTGAGGGTTTAGCGCGTTGATGATGATCACGAGCCCAAGTGCGACGTTGACCACCACCCCGAGCGGCAGGAAGACAGCGAAGAACATCCGCTGAGGCCGAGTCTCGTTCTCAGGGTAGATGTTCGGCTTGCGATAGCCCTCGTTCATCACCGTAGGGCAGCCTGACACGCCTCGGCCTTCTCAGATATGAGACAAATGTCCCGCCCATGGGCGCGACCAAGGGGCTCACCGGGTTTGGCTGCTTCGGCGCGTGGCTTTGCGAAGCGGCGGACGCCCGCTCCCGGTCCTGCCCATTGGGCGCGTGGCGTCCTGAACCTTGCATTCCCGAAGGGTTGGCCCGATCGCGACGAGCTTCGGCGCTGTTATCGGCGACATGTCCAGACTCTACACCGACCTTTGTTTTTCGAACCATGTCTCGATGCAACCGAGACATGTGCCCGGTCTCGGTGCGACAGGGCCGTTTGGCTATAAGTCCGGTCCGCCCTTTGTAGTACTAGGTTCCTATTACCGCGGGCTTTGCCGCGCCTTAACGTCGA
Organism: Candidatus Dormibacterales bacterium; assembly: GCA_044450465.1. Taxonomy (GTDB): domain Bacteria; phylum Chloroflexota; class Dormibacteria; order Dormibacterales; family Dormibacteraceae; genus JBIOJB01. The sequence goes on from JBIOJB010000021.1 coordinate 14,478, forward strand.
AGCGTGGTAGTAGTACCGGCGCGGGCCTCCGCGGCAGATAACTTTGGGCCGCGGCCTCCAGAGTCGATCAGAGCCCTCGTGATTGATCCCCAGCCACTGTTTGTCGCTGCTCTCGGCAGTCTGCTGGCCGCACCACCGCTCAAGGCTGAGGTGTTGACAGCCGCCCGATCGGACGAAGGCCTCGACCTGGTTCGCAAGGGCAACGTGAACCTCGTGTTTTGCGACGTGAAGGCCGAACCGCTGTCCGGCCCGGAGCTTGCCGAGCTGCTCAAGACCGAGGCGCCATCCGTACCCGTGATCCTACTGGCCGATCAAGAGAATCAGGCACTGCTGGCAGCGGCTCTCACCACGGGCGCCGCTGGGTTGTTCACCAAGCAGGCCGGACTCGAAGAGTTCATGGTCGGCGTGAACGCAGTGCTTTCGGGCCATCGCGCCATCGGTTCTCACCTCATGGAGGACCTCCTGAACCGACTCGGGCAGATGCCTGTGACGATGCCCTCCCAGCTTGGCGGCAAGCTGTCACCCACCGAGATACAGATCTTGACCATGATCGGAAGGGCTCAGTCGGTGCAGGCCATCGCCACGAGTCGCGGCGTGAGCAGCAAGACCGTGCGAAACCACCTCGCCCGGATCTATCGGAAGCTCGAGCTAAGCGGCCGTACCGAGGCAATGCTGTGGGCAGCGCGCACCGGTCTGACTGGTGGCGGCTCCTAAGAAGGCCTCGCAGGCCATGAATCGTTGCCTGGCCTGTCTAAGATCGGGCATGTACTTCGGGATACAGGCCCTGGCTAGACTGGGACAAAGTACCCGCGGGGTGGAGTAATTCCCATTATCTACAGCAAGACAAGGGACCAAGATCGCACCATGGGGGTGCTGCGGGAGAAGGTTCATGGTGAGAAGGTTCGGGGTAAGGAGGCCAATGGCGTCGGCGAACCAGACGATTCAGTAGGCGAGAAGCCACCGCCTGAAGTGCGTCTCGGCGAGCTTCTGATCGCCGAAGGCCTCATCACCGACGAACAGCTGGCCAAGGCACTGGAGGCTCAGCGCGCGTCTTTGGCGCCGCTTGGTTCGGTGCTGGTGGGCCACGGCGCGCTGCACGAGGATCTGTTGACCGCCGTGCTGAGCCTCCAGCTTCAAGTGCCGATAGCCGACTTGAAGCACGGCGAGGTCGACGTGGAGGTCGCGCGGTTGGTTCCGCACGATTTCGCGCGTCGCCACCATGTCCTGCCACTGAGACGAGAGAACGGACATGTTGCCGTAGCGATGGGTGATCCAACCAACGTGCCGCTGATGAACGACCTCCGGCTCATCACCGGGTTTCCGATCATCCCGCTGATCGCCGGCCACTCGGACATCCTCGCGAACTTGACGCGGATTCACAACATGACGCCGCGACTCAACGAGGCCGCCCGGTCGCTGGATCAATCGCGGCCGAGTCTCGACCTGAACCGCGCGGCGACCGTGGAGCTGGGCAACGTCACGTCAGCGTCACCAGCCGTCGAGATCGTGAACCTGCTTATCACCCAGGGCCTACGGGATCGCGCATCCGACATACACATAGAGCCACAGAAGGACTACCTTCGAATCCGGTTCCGCATCGACGGAGTGCTCAGGGACATGGCCCACCTTCCAAGCGCCACGGGCGCAGCCCTAGCCTCCCGAATCAAGATCATGGCCGGCATGAACATTGTCGAGCGGAGACGTGCACAGGACGGCCAGATAAGCGCCAGCGTGGACGGAAGGGAGCTTGACGTCCGGGTCGCTACCATCGAGACCGTCTGGGGCGAAAAGCTCGTGATGAGGTTGCTCGACCGCAGCCGGTCACTGATCACACTTCCGCAGCTGGGCTTTTCCGAGAGCGCTTACGCGGAGTATCACCGGATGCTGCATTCGCCCTACGGGATGATGATCGTGTCTGGCCCAACGGGAAGTGGAAAGACGACGTCGCTTTACGCGTCAATCCACGAGCTCGACCAGCAGGTCCGGAACATCATGACGATTGAAGACCCTGTCGAGTACATGTTTGACAACATCAATCAGAGTCAGATCAACAAGCTGGCCGACATCAGCTTCGCGAACGGCCTTCGTGCCATCCTACGGCAGGATCCAGACATCATCCTGGTGGGTGAGATCCGCGACCGCGAAACAGCCGAGATCGCGGTTCAGTCCGCTCTGACGGGCCATCTCGTCCTTTCGTCCCTGCACGCGACCGACGCGGTCGGGGCTCTGCTTCGCTTCACCGACATGGGCATAGAGGGCTTCCTCATCGCGTCGTCGGTAATCGCCATCGTTGCCCAGAGGCTGGTCCGCAAGATCTGCGACGGTTGTCGAGTGGCCTACACACCCGGAGCCGAAGAGCTTGAATACGCGACTTCTGTGGGCCTCCCAGCGCCGGCCAAGGTATACCGTGGTCAAGGCTGCAGCCGCTGCAACATGAGTGGCTACTACGACCGCATAGGGGTCTTCGAAGTGCTGACTATGTCCGACGACATCAAGCGGCTTGTGATCGGTAAGGCGAGTCACCAAGAGATCGTCGACGCTGCCATAGCCGGCGGGATGGTTCCTCTTCGCGCAGACGCTTGGATGAAAGTGAGCAGCGGCGTTACAACGGTTTCCGAAGTGCTGCGCAGCGTTTACATCATCTGACGGAGGGGAGTCACCATCGCGCGGTTTGCCTATAGGGCCTACTCACCGAGCGGGACGCTCGTGGAAAGGGTCGCCGCCGGCGCCACGGCTGCGGCTGTTCAGCGTGTGCTCCAGAACCGAGGGTTCAAGGTTGTCTCGGTTCGCCCGGCGCAGAGCGGCTGGCGCTGGGTATACCGCTCGCTGCCGACGTTCTTTCGGGTAAGAAGAGCCGACATCATTCTGTTCTCGAGGCAGCTTGCGACGTTCATCCGTGTCGGTGTCCCGGTGACAGATGCCATCAAGCTCCTGCATGACTCCTCGAATTCAGGACCCTTTCGAGCAGCCCTCGACGACATCACTGAGGATCTGGATGCGGGAGAATCGCTGTCGACGGCGATTGCCCATCATCCGAACGTTTTCAACCAGCTCTATGTGGACATGGTGCGGGCAGCCGAATACAGCGGAACCCTCGATCGGGTCCTGGCCCAGGTCGCCAGCCACTTCCAAAGGCAGGACTCCGCCGTCAAGAAGCTGCGCAGCGCGATGATCTACCCGGCCGTCATTTTGGTGCTGGCGCTGGCCGTGTGCACGATCCTCATCGTTTTTGTGCTGCCCAACTTCGTTTCGATCTTTCATGAGTTTCGAGCTCAGCTGCCACTCCCGACCCGGATCATGCTGGCGGTAGGTGTATTCGCCCAAACCTGGCGTGCCCAGATCCTCATCGGTATTGCCGCGGTCGCGGTGGGCATCGCAGCTTTTCTAAGCAGCGGTCCAGGGCACGTGGTCCGGGACTACACCGTGATCCGGCTACCGCTGATCGGAAGCATCGTCACATACAGCATCATCGAGCGCTTCACCAGAACCCTGGCCACCATGCTCCGCGCGGGCATTCCCATCAGCGAGACGTTCGATGTTGCTATCGCCTCCGCGGGAAACATCCGTTACCGTCGCGGACTCGAGTCGGTCAAGCAACGCATGGTGACCGGCGACGGCTTTTCCCGACCACTTGAGGCTACTGGGCTGCTGGCCCCCATGATGATTCGGATGATTCGGGTCGGTGAAGAGACCGGCAGCCTGGATTCAAGCCTCGAACAGATCGCCGATTTCCTGGCGGAGGAGATGGATTACAAGGTCAAGAACATGATCGCTCTGATCGAGCCAGGGCTGGTGATCGTGGTCGGCGCTGCGGTCGGCTTCGTGGCAGTGTCGGTGATCCTGCCGATGTACGGTCTGCTCAAAGCCGTTCACTGATGGATCAATTCTTCCGGGATCGTCGCAGGGCGCAGGCTGGTACGACGCTGGTCGAGCTGCTCGTGTCACTGGTCATCATCGGACTCGCCCTGGTGCTGATCATTGGAACGTTTAGCACCGGATTGCTCGACGCCACGATCGCCAAGCGCAACACCGCCGCCCAGGCCGTCATCCAGTCCGAGCTCGACCGGGTCAGCGGCACACCCTTCAACCCCAGCGCCCGCTCATACTCGGAATGCTTCAAAACGGAGGCGGCCGACCCGCCGCTCATGCTCCCGTCGTATCAAGCGTCCTGCCCTGACGCGAGCTACACCCTGCGAGCCGACGTCAGCGTGGCGGCGCAAAGTCCGACGCCGACCACCGAAACGTGGACTGTCAGCGTCCTGACCTGGCCTGAAGCCGCACCCGCAGGCGCACCCGTTTCGATGGTCAAGGCAAGGGGATGAAAGCAGTTTCACGAAGGCATTCGAACCAGGCAGGCTTCACGCTGGTGGAGCTGCTCGTTGCCCTGGTGATCGCTGTGTTCGTCGCCTCAGCCCTCACCTCCGTGATTCTCACATCTGTCCGCGCCAGCAACATCGCCATTGGCCGGATCGAGGCGAGCGAGCAGATCCGCACCTTCGAACTTCGCGCCCACGACGACTTCGCAAGCAGCAGATCCCCGGTCCTGAACGGGTGTGGCACACAGCAGTCGAACCCCTGCCACACACAGCCCATCGTGCTGAACGGCTTCCAGGTCACCAACTCGAACACACCGGCTCCCTCTCCAACTTCAATCACGTACCAGTGGGATGGCAGCGCCAACCTAGACCGCCAGGTGGGGTCAAGCTCAATTCACATGGCCACCAACGTGGGGGCTTTCTCCTGGTACGTTGATCCTGCCAGCCACACAGTCGTAGTTCAGATGACAGTGACGGTCTTGGCCTACAGCGAGTCTCAGACCCTGCTGTTCTACCCCCGGGTGAGCGGATGAGTACCAAGCGTTTAGGATCCCGTCCCTGGATGCGATCGCAGCGAGGAAGCGTGCTCAGCGGCGTGCTGATAATCACCGCATTTCTGGCCATCCTCTCGGCCGCTTTGATGACGGCCTTGTCGACCAACCTGCTGCTTTCGCGTGTGCTTGTCCACCGCGTCATGAACGAAGCCACGGTGGCATCCGCTGTGAACGTTTCAATTGACACGCTCCAGGGGGCGCCGATCGGTCAGCCGTGTCCGGTTCCAGCCTCGGCTGCGGTGAACGGGCTTACCGGAGCGGCGCAGTATTTGAGATGCGAGACCACGGTCGATTCAGCCTCTCCGAAGTACACACGTGTGGCAGGGTCCTCCCCATTTCTGGTTGACGGGACGCATGCGACCATCAAATCCTCGGGCTGGAACGTCGACGAGTACCTGGTCGCGGATTCGGCCAACCTATATGAGTTCAACTTCGGCTCCTCGAACCCAAACTGGTCGTTTGCGTTAGGGGGCGCCGCGACCGCACCGCCAACGGTCATCCCCGATGTGTCATCCGGAGCGCCGGATCTAATCGACCTGGTACCGATGGGTTCCAACTGCGGCTCCGCTCCAGACTGTGTGGCGGTCCTCACCGAGTCGGCCGGCCAGGTGCCCGCTGCTGGCTGCCAGTTGGCAGCCGGAGGAGCGGTGATCGCGAGTGCAGCTGAAGGGGTCCGTAATCCGTCGGTTGTCTTCTTTGGCGACGGAACAGGCACCTTGTACGCCTATTCGCCGGGCACGGAGGGCGACCTCGAGTGCGCCCAGACCGATACGTCATCAGTGCCTGGTGGTCAGCCGATTGTGGCCGGGCCCTGGGTGTTTCCTGGGTCGGGTGGGACCGACGAGGTGTACGCGATAGCATCGGATGGCTCCTCAAGCGAGCTCGTCAGGTACACATACCAAGCGGGCCCTGGCTTGATCTATCGGTCGAGGCGGACCTTGCCGGCAGACAGTGTCACGGGGGCCACCGTGGATGGCCGCACCCTTCCCGCACTAGTGGCGATCGCATACGCCGGGGGAGACGTTTCGCTTGCTCAGATCAGCACCGCGTTTGGCATGACTCTGTTGGGCACGACGACCGTTCCGACGGCGCTGTCAGCCTCACCCTCTTGGTGCCGGTGCCCCGGCGCAGTGCTGATCGGGATTGGGGGGCTCAACGGCGGACTCTATATTCTCGACACCGGACTGGCGTTGAAAGCGTCGTTTTCTGGCGGTACCCCGATCGTCACGTCGCCAGCGGCCGATGCAGCGGGTGAATGGTTCTACGGTGCTGGCGACGGATACCTGCACGAGATCGTGCAGCCTCCCGGTCAAACCGGCCTCGTTCAAGCAGCTGCCTATGGACCGCTGGATGGCGCAACTGGCAGTTCCGTCGCTCTAGGGTCCTGCCCTGGAGGCCTATGCGCCTACGTCGGGACGCAGAACCGGTCGGCTTACCTGACGACACTCGACGCCAGGAATGTGGTCTTGACGGCCTGTCTCAGCACTTCTCCGCCCGCCTGTTCTGGCGACAACCCGCATCTTTGGGCCAGTCTCCAAGTTGGGGCGATGGGCAACCCGACCGCAGTTCAGATAGCTGGGTGGTCGTACTATTCCCCGTGACCTGTGGCCGAGCCTGAAGTCCGCCTTGCCGTCGACCTTTCCGACCGTACGATCCGACTACTGAGTGGCGCGATGGGTGGGAACATGTGGTGCAGCTCCATCGACGCTCCAGCAGGCTCTATCGAGAACGGCCGGGTCGTGGATATCAACGCGGTTGCAAGCGCTCTTCGCGAGCTCGTCAGCAAGACAGCCGTTCTCAGCAACCGGGCGCTGATCGCGATCAGCGACGCCCTCGCGAGCTTCCGAATCCTTGAGTTCACACCGTCGACGACCGCGCAGGGCATCGATTCGGCGGTGGCGGGCGAGTTCTTGCTGGACCCAGAACGGATGGCCACGCGCTGGGTTGAGATTCAGAGCAACGGAGAGCGGAGGTTTGTCTATGCGGTGGCCTGGGATCGCGCCCAGGTGCGAAGACTGATCGAAACCGCCAAGCTCGCGGGGCTCGAACCCACTGCAGTCGACCTGAAGTCCGCATGCACCGCGAGGGCGGTTCAGGAGTCGGCCTGCATCGTGATCGACCTGTCGTCCGACCTGGCGGAGATCCTGCTCATAGATGGACACCTGCCCCAGGTGTGGCACAGCTTCAAACTCGATTCGTCGGCCCCCGACGAAATGGCCTCGGCCGTGGCCCACCCAGTGCGATCGGTGCTCCGCTTCTATCGGCGAAACAAAGGTTCGACGTTTGGGCCTCGCTCCCCCATCCTGATCGCAGGAGACCATGCAGAGGACCAAGAGCTTCTGGGTGACTTGTCGGAACTTGTAGGTCAACCCGTAATGCCACTTGTGGGGCCCGCCCGAGTACCTGAGAACGTGCGCAGTGGCACTTATTTCACATGTCTCGGGCTGATCATGAGGCGGAACTGATGAAGCGGAAACGCCCTGGCATACCGGAACGGAGGCGCTCGCTGGCCGAGATCAACCTTGTCGGCCACAAGACCAACAGAGTCAAGACGTCCCGCTTAGGGTGCGCTCACCTGTTCGGAGTCATGCCTTTCGCCGTGGCTCTGGTGATGATCTGGGCGAACTTGCACTAACCTGGTGAACACGGATTCGCCTACCCTAGGGACTAGCGCCCATGCCCATGGGCCAATTCTCTATTCACGTCTGCGGTCCCCCCGTTTAGATTGACTCTGGGCAGAAGCCGCGATGTACGCCGCCATGCGGCGGAATAACTGACAAGGGAATGAGGCATGCAAGTGAAACAGAGTTGGATTGAAAGCAACCTTCGCGGCCGAAAGGGCCAGCGTGGGTTCACTTTGATCGAGCTGCTAGTCGTGGTTACCATCCTGGGCATCTTGGCGGCAATCGTGACGCTGAGCCTGGTCGGCCTGACCACGAACGCCAACGTACAAGCATGCAATTCGGAGTACAAAACCGTCCAATCGGCGCTCGACGCGGCGATGGCTCAGAACAACCTCGGCACCATCACCGCCCAGGGGACCTTTACCAACAACATGACGACGACGCTGGGTCAGACGGTGCTCGCCACGCCGATCGCGCTGTACAACCCCAACCCGTCTGCCACCAACCCCAACTACACGCGCAACGGCAAAACGCAGTTCTTCTACACGTGGGACCAGTTTGGAAGGATCACGGGAATCGGCACCAACTCGACGGGCACCGCCCTCACCGGCTGCCAACCGAGTTGATCTGCTGCCCCGCTTCGGCCGGTTAGATTAGAGAGGGCGCCCACGGCGCCCTCTCTCGTTGTGGGGCCACTCGAACCGAGCGGTCGGGGTTGGTACCTTAAAGCGCGTGAACCTCCCGGCCGGAGCCGCGCCCTATGTAGCCGCGTACCTGGTGCTGGCTGCCCTGCTGATCGGCAGCTTTATCAACGTAGCCGCCGATCGCCTCCCCCGCCGGGAGTCGCTGTGGCGACCGCGCTCGCGCTGCCGCGCTTGCGGTCGCCAGTTGAACGTCGTGGATCTGATACCCGTCTTCGGCTACGTGATTCGTGGCGGGCGCTGCGCATCCTGCGCAGCTCCTATCGGCGTGACGGCTCCTCTGGTGGAGGGAGTCGCCGGCAGCCTTATGGCCCTGGCGATCATATGGCAGGGACTCTGGCCGGGCGCACTCAGCGGCTTCATCCTCTTGGTGGGATGGGGGTTGCTTGTCACAATCTTCGCCTTGCGCCGCGGAGCAAGGGAACCCAAGGAGCAGGCAGGGCCGAACTCCTAGACGTGAATCTCGTTCGGATACATCGACCGGGAGCGAGCGTCGGCTTCGCTTATCACGCCCGCACGAAGCAGCTGGTTCAGCGATCGTTCCAGAGTCTGTGAGCCCTCGCGCAGGCTGGTCTGGAGCACGCTCCGGATCTGATCGACTTTTCCTTCTTTGATGAGCGAGCGGACGGCGGTATTCGCGACGAGGACTTCAAACGCGGCTACACGTCCCCCGCTCACGGCCCGCACCAACTGTTGATAGATCACGCCGACCAGACAGCCGGCGAGCTGCACTTTGATCTGCTGCTGCTGGGCACCGATGAAGCTGTCCAGGATTCGGTTGATTGCCTGAGGCGCATCGTTCGTATGCAGCGTCGCAATGACCAGGTGGCCGGTCTCGGCAATGGTGAGGGCGGTTGACATGGTGTCGAGGTCGCGCATCTCGCCGATCAGCACCACATCAGGATCCTCGCGAAATGCGCTGCGCAGGCCTTCGCTGAACGAGGGCGTGTCCTCACCCACCTGTCTCTGGTCCACAATGGAAAGTCGGTGTTTGTGGATGTACTCGATCGGGTCCTCAAAGGTAAGGATGTGATAGGGACGCGTCTTGTTGATGTGATCGATGATCGCCGCCTGAGTAGTGGACTTGCCTGAGCCTGTGGGGCCCGTGACAAGAATCAGACCCTGGTGCCTCTCAATCAGTCGGTGAACTGATTCGGGCATTCCGAGCAGGTCGAAGCTTGGTATCTCCAGGGGCAGCAGCCGAAAGGCTGCCGCTAGCGAGTCTCGCTGGAAATAGGCGTTACCCCTGATTCGCGCCCGGTCACGCCAGGTAAACGCAAAATCGACCTGGCGTTTCTTCTGCAGCAGCTTCCAGTCGGCCACTTCAAGAACACCACGGAGCAACCGTTCGGTATCTCCCGGCGTGAGCGGCAGTGCGTCGTGCTCGAACAACTCCAACTGGCCGTCCTTGCGCATCCGTGGCGGGCTGCCGCAGCTGAGCAGAAGATCCGAAGCCCCGCACTCGAAGAGTTTCTCAATGCCCTCTTCTACCGTGTTCATGTCCCTAACTGTATGGCTCGTGAAGGTGAGTCTGAATAGGTAGCTGTCCGACCAGTCGACGTAATGTCCCGGTACCAGGTGAGCGTTTGTCCCAACTTGAACTGCTGGACTGTGCGTGATGGCCCGGATCAGAACGTGGATTCGCCGACGCATTGGTGCGAAAGGTCGCCTCGCGCTCGGTGCGCCTCTCGAACGCGGCCGTCCCGCCAGGCTTCACTCGTTGGCGCTTCTTCCATCTCAGCTGCCGTCCTACAGGAGGACGCCGACGCAATGGGTGACGAGCGCCAAGCAGGAAAGCATGAGGCTCAGACGGCTGGGGGTCCTCATCGCGAGCTCATCCAACCGCGAGCGGATCCCGCTCCTCGCGCGCAGGCCGGACCGTTCAGACCAGCCTTAGCAGGGAAACCCCGTCCAGCTCCTTGAGCGCGGCCTCGATCTCGTCGGCGTGGCTCTCGTCGCGGGCGAGGATCGTGAGATCGATCTCGGTTTCCAGTATTCCCAGGTCGGCCCGCCCTTCGCGCTGATGGAAGACGGTCACCATGTTCCCCTCGTGCGCCGCGATCACCGCCAGCACACGGCTGAGCTGACCCGGCCTGTCCGGCACCCTGACCCGCAGCATCAGGTAGCGGCCCGCCCGGGTGAGGCCCGCGCGTACGACCGACAGCAGAACGCTGGGGTCGATGTTGCCACCGGAGAGAAGCGCGCAGGTCTTTCCCTTGAGAGGTTCCGATCCTGACGGCAGAAGAGCAGCCACGGCGGCGGCGCCGGCGCCCTCGACGAGCAGCTTTGTGCGTTCGAGCAGAAGCAGGATGGCTTCTGCCACCTGCTCGTCGGTGACCACGCGGAGCTCCGTAATGCGGGACTTCAAGACGGCCTGGGTCATCTCGCCAGGTTGCTTCACCGCGATGCCATCCGCGATCGTGACGCCCACTGGTGTCCTGCCGAGCCACGGCGCGCACGATGCGGCCTGCACGCCGATGAGCCGCACCTTCGGGTTTCGTTCTGCGACGGCAAGGGCGATTCCAGCTGCAAGGCCCCCGCCGCCGATGGGCACTACCAGGTTGTCCAGATGCGGGGCCTGCTCCATCAGCTCGAGCCCTACCGTGCCCTGACCCGCGATGACGAGAGGGTCGTCGAAGGCGTGGATGAGCAGCTCTCCTGTTTCGGCGCTGCGTCGCCGGGCCGCGGCCATCGCGTCATCGAAAGCTTCGCCCTCAAGCTTCACGAAAGCGCCATAACCGCGGGTCGCGGCGATCTTGGTCACCGAAGCACCCACCGGCATGACCACGGTGCACGGCACCGCCAGCTGCTGCGCCGCCCAGGCGACGGCCTGGCCGTGATTGCCGGCGCTGGCCGCCACCACCCCAATCTCGCGCTCGGCTTTCGAAAGCGAAGCGAGCCGGTTGAGGGCGCCGCGCGCTTTGAAGGACCCGGTCCGCTGCAGGTTCTCCGCCTTGAGGACGAGGTCGGTCCCCGTCAGCCTGCTGAGCGAGGCGGTTGCGAGCAGCGGGGTCACCTTGACCCGGTCACCCAGCGTCTCGCGGGCGCGGATCACGTCCTTCAGGGTGGGCTGAGTGCTCTGGTCCATCAGTCCGAGGACCGCAGTATCGCAGCGACAAGGGGCGCCGAACCGCGCCGTGAGGTCAGCTCAGGCCTTGAGCTCCGGGAAATCCTCCTCCCAGTACTCGTCGGGCCGCCTGGCTCCCCCCGCCGGTCGTTGCGCCTCCGCACCCCGAAGCTCCACCCTCCGGATCTTCCCCGAGATGGTCTTCGGCAAATCGGAGAACTCGAGCCTGCGCACGCGCTTGAACGGGCTCAGGCGAGTTCTGCAGAAGGCGAGGATGTCACCGGCGAGCTCGCGCGATGGCTGCTGCCCTGCGACGAGGATGACGAATGCCTTGGGGACCGCCGTCCGCACGGGGTCAGGGCTCGGCACCACCGCGGCCTCGGCGACCGCCGGGTGCTCGATGAGGACGCTCTCGAGCTCGAACGGGCTGATTCGATAGTCGCTCGCCTTGAAGACGTCGTCCGCCCGCCCGACATAGGTGATGTAGCCGTCCGCGTCGCGGGTCGCCACGTCGCCCGTGTGGTACAGGCCGTGACGCGTCGCCTCCGCAGTGCGTTCGGGGTCGTCCCTGTAACCGGCCATCAACCCGACCGGTCGCCGGTCCAGCGGGATGCAGATCTCGCCCTCATCGCCGGCCGAGCCGTCCGGAGCTGCGAGCACGATCTCGTAACCCGGCAGCGGCCGCCCCATCGACCCGAGCTTCAAGGGCTGCCCCGGAGCGTTGCCGATCTGGGCCGTCGTTTCGGTCTGCCCGTAGCCGTCCCTGATGGTGATCCCCCACGCTCGCCGGACCTGCTCGATAACCTCGGGGTTGAGCGGCTCGCCGGCGCTGACGGCCTCGCGCAGGCCGACGCGATGCTTGGTCAGGTCCGCCTGGATGAGCATCCGCCACACGGTCGGCGGAGCGCACAGCGTGGTGACGCTGCAGCGCGTGATGACCCCGAGGAGCGTTTCGGCCGAGAATCGCGAGTAGTTCGCCACCACGACCGTGGCGGGGGCGTTCCACGGAGCGAAGAAATTGCTCCAGGCGTGCTTGGCCCAACCGGGAGACGAGATGTTCAGGTGTACGTCGCCTGGCTTGAGACCAAGCCAGTACATCGTCGAGAGGTGCCCGATCGGGTACGAGATGTGGGTGTGCTCCACGAGCTTGGGCTTCGACGTGGTGCCGGAGGTGAAGTAGAGGAGCAGCGGATCACCACCCTGCGTGATGCCCTGCGCATCGAAGCGGTCCGAGGCACGGTCTGCATCTTCGAAGGCACCCCAGCCCTGGGCCGTGCCGCCCACCGAGATTCGCAGCTCTCCGCCTCCGAGCCCTTCGAACCTTGGAGCTGCGCTCGACGCCGCGACCACGGCTCGCACCCTGCCCCGCTCGAGCCGGTCGATGATGTCGTCGCGACCGAGCAGCGTCGTGGCGGGGATGACCACCGCGCCCAGCTTGATCGCGGCGAGCATGACCTCCCACAGGGGCACCACGTTGCCGAGCATCAGCAGAATCCGATCGCCGCGGCCGACGCCGAGCGACCTCAGGTGGTTGGCCACCTGGTTCGACCGTCGCCGCATGTCCTCGAACGTGCGGATGTGCTCGGTGCCGTCCTCGTCGAGCACCCACAGCGCGCGCTCCTGGTTTCCCTCAGCGACCCCGTCGAAGTAATCGAGCGCCCAGTTGAACCGCTCAGGCCGCGGCCAGGCAAACTGCGTGCGAGCCCCATCTGTGTCATCGCGAAGGCGGAGCAGCAGGTCGCGCGCGGCGATGAACTCGGCGTTCATGGTCAGGCTTGACCTGGCGTGCCAGGCTGAGACGTCTGGCTGCGCGGGCCTATCACCTGCGAGTACCACATGACGATTCCCGCCGTGATCGCCAGGGCGTAAGGAATGCTGACGATCAGGCCGACACAGCACAGGATGATGCCGAGGCCGCCGATGACGTCCGCGACGACGACCATCAGACCCGCCACCAGCGAGTGGTCGAAATTGCCGGTGGCGACGTCCCACACCGAGTTCACGTCGAAGCCGCCGGCGAGCCCGCGCTCGTAGGTGAGAAGGATGATCGCCGGGCTCAAAAAGCTCAGGAACAGCCGCAGCGCGAAATCGACCAGGTTCCCGAGCGAAGCCAACCCGGCCGCGTCCCCGCCGCCGGCGGACCTCGCGATGGCGCCGCCAGGGATGGCGAAGACAACCGACTAGGCCACCGCCACCAGGAATATCGGCGCCCCTCGCGCCAGGTGGAATCCCGCGGCGGGCAGCACATGGCGGCCAGCTCGGTAGTTGTCGATGAGCAACATCATCCAGCCAAAAAGGGCGATCCAGCCTAGGATCGGGATGACTGCGATCAGGCCCTGGACGACGAGCTTGCCCAGCCAGTCGGGGTCTTCGAAGGGCCAGGCGAAGCCGTCGCCGACGCCGCTCACGAGGCAGAGTTTAAGCTCCGGCTTCCGCCGCAAGGGTCTCGGGGGGCCCGGTGACAACTGATGCGGGCCGCCGTTTGGGGTTCTGAGAGACTGAGTGAGTGCGCGGTCTGCTGCTCGGTTTCGCCCTTGCCGTCCTCCTGGGGGTGTCGGTGCTGTCGCTGCGCCCGGGTGGCATCAGGCGGCAGCTACGACTTGCCGCCAGACGCTTGCGAATCGTGCTCGTGCTCGGCGGGATATTCATCGTGCTGTCGGGCGTGATCCGCGTCGTGTTCCCCGAAGGCTGGGTCGCGGATTTCGGCCCTTCGCTGGTGGCGGTGCTGCTCACCGCGGTGTTCTGGGTCGTCGGACGCGACCCGAGCCCGTCCGCCTCGTGACCGCTACCCACGTTGTCGCGCGGCCGTCCCAAAAGGCAGGACAGGACGTCACGGCCAGGCTGCTGAGCTCGAGGGCTCTGCCGGCGGTCGCCATCGTGGGCGCGTCCTTCTTGATTGGGTTTGCGTGGATCCTGCGTACGCAGCTGCAGCGCCTGTACGGGCTGACCGCGCCGGGATGGGATCTGGGTCAGGGACAGCAGGTGCTCTGGAGCCTTGCCAACGGCCACGGCTGGGCGAGCAGCTACGAATACGGGAAGAACTTTCTCGGCATTCACATCGAGCCGGTCTTTGTTCCGATCGCCGCGCTCGAGATGATCTGGCCGACGGCGGTGGTACCGCTTGTCGTCTCAGCCGCCGGGCTCGCGGCCATGGCACCGGCCGGGTACCTGATGTTTCGATCACTGCTCGGCGAGCGGCCCGGAGCCCGCTGGCTGGCGCTCGCACTGGCCGCCCCGATGCCATTCTGGGCGAGCACGCAGGAGGCGGCCAGGGATCAGTTCCATCCCGAGAACCTCGCGCCGGCGCTGGCCATGCTCGCGGTTTGGGCCGGCCTTCGCCAGAGGAAGCTCCTGCTCTGGCTGTTCGTGGTCGCCGCCCTGAGCTGCAAGGAGGACCAGGTTTACGCCGCTTTCGTGATCGGGCTGGTCGTGCTCCGCTTCGGCGGGGAGTCGATGAAATCGCACGCGCGGCGCGTGATGATGCTTGCCCTTTCGTGGCTCTTCATCGGCGTCGCGCTGCTTTCGAAGCTTGCCGCTGGAGCCGCGACGCCGGGCCTCATCTACTACTGGTGGATGATCCATGGCGGCACCAACTACTTTCTACTGGCGGTGTCCAGACCAGACCCCTGGCTCGCTGTGGTGGGGCTGCTGGCCGGACTGCTGGCCCTGCCCCTGCTCGCGCCGCGCTGGCTTCTTCTCGCGCTGCCCCCGCTGGCGGCCAGCCTCCTGAGCGACCACGATCCGATGGAGCGGCTTCAGCTGCACTACTCGTTGATCGTCATGTTCCCGGTCATCGTCGCCGCGGGGATCGGGGCCAGGCGCCTGCTCGCGGCTCGGAAGCTTCCGGCCTGGCTCCCGGCGCCGGCTCTTTTGTGCGGCGCCTTGCCCGCGCTTGTCATCGGCTGGGCGGCTGGAAGACTGCCTCCGGCGCTGGGAGCAGAGTCATGGCTCTACACGCAGCCGGACGCCGTCTCCAGGCTCCTCTCCGCGACCTCCGTCATACCCGCCGGCGCGCCGGTAACCGCGGACGACGGGGCTGTCGTCTGGCTCAGCAACCGAACCCGGGTCGGGGTCTTCTACGACTCGGCCTCGAATGACACTTACGTGGTGATCGATCGTGACGCGTACGCGCACCGCAACGACAAGGTGCTGGGTCGAGCCGGCGCCATCGCCCGGTTGCAGGCTTCCGGCCGCCCGCTTCTCGCCGACGACGGGCGCTTCCAGGTGTGGGGACCGGTCCCAGGATGACTCGGCGATGAGCTCGGCCGGCGAAAAGTGCGGAACGGCCCGAAATCTTTGGGCCGCACGGCCCTATTAGCGCGCGCTCTACATCGCGAACGTTCTCGACACGCATGTTCCTGAGGTACTACGTAACCATCGGTCTCAGCGCCGATGAGGTCGAGGCTGCTTTCGACGGTGGGATAGAGAAATGGATGCCCCCGCTCGTGCAGCAGGCGAACGGAGACGGCATGAAGCTGCTTACCGAGCTCGGCTTCGAGGTCGCCAAGAAACGCATCGAGAAGCAGATCGCCGTGACGATCGGCACTCCTCGGAAGACGGCGGGCGCCACATTGGTGCCGATCAGCTGGCAGGCGGCGTCTGCGTCGTGGCTGTTTCCCGCACTCGACGGACAGCTCGAGATCGCGGCGCTTGGCGAGTCCAGAACCCAGCTCGGACTCAGCGCCACCTACGATCCGCCTCTCGGCCTGGCTGGAAAGATCGCGGACCGCGCGCTGCTCCATAGGGTCGCCGAGGTCACGATCAAGGACTTCCTCGAAAGCATCGCTCGCCGGTTCGAGAAGACCTGACCCGGAAGTCCTGAAGCGCGGCCTGGCGACTGCACCATAATGGCGGCGCTTTGATGCGCCGCTGCCGATGACCGCGCCGAGCCCGCTCTGGTTCGTAGATCGCAGCGCCGGCGAGGTCACGCTGCTTCTGCTCAGCGCGGTGGTGATGCTCGGAATCGTCCGCTCTGCGCTGCCGTCGGAATCGCCATTCCTGATTGAGGGGATCCACCGCCGGCTGGCTCTGCTCGCGATCGCGTTCGGCGCGCTTCACCTGCTGGCCGCGGTGCTGGACCCGTATGCCGGCCTGGGCCCGCTGGACGCCGTCGTGCCTTTTGTGTCGGCGTATCGAAGCACCTGGCTGGGCCTGGGGGTGATCTCAGCCTACGTGTTCGTCGTGGTCACGCTGTCGAGCTGGCCTGTTCGCCGGCTGAGCCGTTTCTGGTGGAGGTGGCTTCACCGCACCACGTACGCAGGGTGGGCGCTGGGCCTGGTCCATTCGCTCGGCACAGGATCGGACGCCAGGAACAACCTCTTCCTGTTTCTGGACGTGGTGGCGGTCGCGTGCGTGCTGGGGGCGTTTCTGGGATATCGCATCTACGACGACACGCAGCGGGTGTCGCCACCTCGCGTCCTGGCCGGGATCGCCGGTCTGGCGGCGGTCGTGATCATCACGGTCTGGGCGTTCAACGGTCCGCTGCAGCCGGGCTGGGCGCGGGTTTCAGGCACACCGCCGGGTCTCCTTCACTCGCCCTAGCAGCCGAACCCGCCCGGGCCGGGCGGCGGTCGAGCCCCATCAGCGCGTAGCCTTGATCACGGTTCGCATCGCCTGTATCCGGGAATAACGCCCTTAGGGCCCTTCCGCGTCGCTGCAACCCCCTGACTTCGCGCTTCGACCCCTCCCCGGCCGCCCGTCACGAGGTCCTGCAAATCCAGATCGCATACATCTCCTCCCACCTGCCGCGACGCTGCGGCATCGCGACTTTCTCGGCTGACCTGGCGGCAGCCGTCAAGGCGGCAGACCCGCACACCACCGCGAGGGTGGCGGCGATCGACGAGCCCAACGCAATGCGCCCGTACGGCACCGACGTACGCTGGCGCATTCGGCAGGGAGACGCCGGCAGCTACCGATCGGCCGCTCTCGCCATCAACGCCTCGAGCGTCGACATCGTGAACCTGCAGCATGAGTTCGGCCTTTACGGCACCTGGAACGACCATGTCTACGAGGACCACGCGGTGGACTTCCTGTCGGCCCTGCGCAAGCCGGCTGTGACGGCGCTGCACAGCGTTCCACCAAATCCGTCGCCCTCCATGCGTCAGACGATCCGCAACCTGGCGCGACTCAGCTCCGAGACCGTCGTAATGGCCGACGCGGCGGTCGTACTGCTGGCCGACAGCTACGACATCCACGAACACGTCACGGTCATCCCGCACGGCATGCCGGCGATTGAGCCGCACGGTCGCGTCCGGATGAAGCGGAAGCTCAACGTGGAGGGTCGCACCCTGATCTCCACCTTTGGCCTGGTCGACCCTCGCAAGGGGATCGAGTACATGATCGAGGCGATGCCGGCCATCCTGGCCCGCCATCCCGACGCCCTGTACCTGATCGCCGGCCAGACCCACCCGGATCTCGTCAGGCGTGACGGAGAGCGATACAGGAATCAGCTGGTTGAGACGGTCGAACGTCTGAACCTGGCGGGGCATGTTTCCTTTCTCGACCTGTACATGGCGCAGCGCGACATCATCGAGCTGCTGCTCGCGAGCGATGTCTACGTGACGCCCTATCTCGATCCTCAGCAGATCACGAGCGGAACCCTTGCCTACGCGTTGGGCGCCGGCAAGGCGATCGTGTCCACGTCGTACCTCCACGCGAAGGAAGCGCTGGCCGGCGGCCGCGGAATCCTGGTTGATTTCCGGAACTCGGCTCAACTCGCGGACGCGGTCAACTCGCTGCTCGACGACCCCAAGAGGAAGCAGGCGTTTGAGCAGGCGGCTTACGCCTACGCGAAGGATATGACCTGGCCGAGGGCGGGCGAGCGCTGGGCCGAGCTCATGCGCGACGTCCTCAACCGGCCTCGGACGGAGCATGCGCCTTTGACTGCGTCAGCCCAAAAGCTCGATCTGGGCCTGCGCCTGGCGGAAAACCCAATCCTAACCAGAGCCGACGTGACGCCGTCCCAGGCGGGCCTTGAGGTCGTGTCCGTGTTCAACGCCGCGGCCGCGAGGACAAAAGACGAGGTTGTCCTGCTGCTCCGGGTCGCTGAGCGGCCCAGCCCCTTGTCGGGCGACGCACCCGCCCACGCGCAGACGCTCGATCTTGCGAACCCGGATGCGGGATTGTCGCCGCTGGCGCCGGGGATGGCGGGCGAGGACCTCATCGGCCTCACCTACTTCGACTCCGTCCGAGTGCCGCCCTCCGTCGTGATCGCCTACCTGCGCCGCGACCTGCCCGGCATCGACCTCACCGATCCGCGACGCATCCGAGTCACGATGGCGCCTCCGCAGGTGGACGGCAAGGAAGACGTCCGGGATTACCTGACGCAGATGAGTCACCTTCGGGTCGCGAGGAGCGTCGACGGCGTGCACTTCCAGGTCGACGGGACGCCGGCCGTGTCTCCTGCTGACGCCCTTGAGGAATATGGCTGTGAGGATCCGAGAGCGACACTGATCGACGGTGTCTGGCACGTCACGTACGTCTCCGTTGGCCGGCTCGGGATCACGACAAGTCGCCTGACCACCACCGACTTCCGCACGTTCCAGCGGAAAGGGATGATGTTCCTTCCCGATCACAAGGACGTCGCGATCTTTCCTGGACGGATCGGCGGGCGGTATTACGCCCTCACCCGTCCTATGCCCGGATCGTTCAATCACATCCTCGGAATCTGGATCGCCTCGTCAACCGATCTCGTCAGCTGGGGCGATCACAAGCCGCTGGCTCTGCCGCGCGACGGAATGTGGGATTCGCTGCGCACGGGCGCGAGCGCGGTTCCGTTTCGAGTGCCCGCCGGCTGGCTTGAGCTTTACCACGGGGTCGACGCCGCCGGGCGGTACTGCATGGGTGGCCTGCTCCTGGACGCCGGCGATCCGACTCGCGTGATCGGCAGGTCTCCCACCCCCATTCTCGTGCCCGTGGCGGCATACGAGCAGACAGGGCTCTACAACAACACGGTCTTTTCTTGCGGCCACGTCCCTCTGGGCGACGACGGCAAGAGGATTCGCCTCTACTACGGTGCCGCGGACAGCTGCTTGGCGGCAGCCGATTTCGACGTTGCGGAGATAGTCAGCTCGCTCACTCCGTGCTGAGACAGCTCGCGCGGTTGACCAAACCGGTGCCCGCGGCGGGACCCGATGCGGTCGCGGTGGCCGTCTACTCCGATGCCGGAGGCGGATCGTTCGGGGCGCGCGAGACGGGTGTCGAAGGTGTCGCCTGCGTCGACGACGCCGCACGCGCCTTCGTCCTGATCGCCGGCCTCTGGGCACGCACCCGCAACGCGACGTTGCGGCGCTGGGCCGAGGGGCTTCTCGATTTCGTCGTCTGGATGCACGCGGGCGACGGCCTCTGGGTCAACTTCATCTACGACTGGCAGGGGACGAAGAATCTCGATGGGCCAACGTCCGCTCCAGGGTCCAATTTCTGGCAGGCCCGGGCCCTGCAGGCGATGACGACCGCCGGATTGCTGTTCGATCACGCCGAGGCGCGCCGCCTGAACCGTCAGGGCTTCGCGGCCGCCGCGGAGAGGACGGCGCCGGCCAACATCCGGGCCATCCACTCGCTTGCGGCCCTGGAGCAGCTGTCCTCCGAGCCGGATACCGGGCTCGCTTCGCGGCTTGGCGGTTGGTGCGACGAGATCGCCGCTTGCAGCATCGACGGAGTGTTGATGAACTCGCCGGACGAGCGAGGTCAGCCCCATCTGTGGGGCCACGTGCAAGAGGCGGCTCTGATCGAAGCGGCCGACAGCCTGCATCGCCCCGAGCTGGCGACAGTCGCCACGCGCAGCGCGGATGCTGTTTTCACGACGGTGATCGAGTCGGGGTTCGACCTCCAGCACGTTGCGCCTTATGACGTGCAGTCGGCGATCACAGTCATGGACACCCTGTTCACGCGAACGGGGCACGCACCATATGAAGCCGCAGCGACCAAGGCCCGAGCCTGGTTCGACCTCCGCAATCCTTCGCGCTCGCCTGTGTACATGCGCGAACACGGCCGCGTCGCGGACGGTGTCGACAAGGGTGCCGTAAGCAGGGATTCGGGAGCCGAGGCCAACATCTGCGCCGGTCTCGCGCTGATCGACGACCCGTTCGTCCTGGCGCTGGCGGCAAGCTGGCCCGAGCCTCCGCTCGGGACCTAGAGTATTCGCCGTGCCCGGCAGAGGAGGGATGTACGGCCCCGACGTGACCTTCCTCGGCATCGAGAGGTGCGACCTTGAACAGCCGGCGAGCTTCAAGGGTGCGGACGCGGTGATCATCGGTGCGCCTTACGACGCAGGCACCTCGTACCGCGCGGGCGCGCGCTTTGGACCGCAGATGATCCGGAGCACCGACTACCTACCGCACGACGCCTCTCGCCCACACCTGGCGCTGCGTGTCGATCCCCTTCGGGACATGCGCGTGCTTGATGCGGGCGACATCGAGATGTACGGCGTCAAGGGCCGGGAACCGCTGGACGCACTGGAGCGAGCGGTGCGCGCGGCTGCTGAGGCCGGCGCCATACCCATAACCCTCGGCGGAGACCACACCGTCACGTGGCCGGATGTGACCGGGGTCGCCCACGCCAAAGGCTGGGGTCGCGTTTCGGTGATCCATTTCGACGCGCACGCGGACACGGGTGACATTCAGTACGGCAGCCTCATCGGGCACGGGGCGCCAATGCGCCGCCTTATCGAATCCGGCGCATGCAGGGGCGACCGGTTCTTGCAGGTCGGGCTGCGAGGTTACTGGCCCGAACCGCCGACTCTGCAGTGGATGGCCGAGCAGGGCATGAGGTCGTTTGAGATGCACGAGGTCGTTAAGCGCGGTCTGGACGCCGTCCTGACGGAGGCGTTTGCAGTTGCGCTGGACGACTGCGACGGCGTGTTTCTATCCGTCGACCTCGACGTGGTGGACCCCGGGATGGCGCCTGGCACCGGCACTCCCGAACCGGGCGGCCTCACGGGGCGCCAGCTTCTGGATGCCGTACGCCGCATCGCCATCGAGCTGCCCGTGGTGGGCGCCGACGTGGTGGAGGTCGCACCCGCCTACGACACCGCGGATATCACGGCGTTCCTGGCCAACCGGGTCGTTCTCGAGCTGCTCTCGGGCATCGCGTTCCGGCGCCGTGGCGGATCGTGGGCCTCGATCCCGACCACTCTCCTCGAGGGCCGCTGATCCCATAGCCCGCCGGGGGTCTGTAACTGTGATCAATTCGCGTGCGCTCGGGGCATGATTGGCCCCGCCATGAAGTGGAAGCCGATCGTCAGCGCCAATCCTTGGCTCGTGCCCGCCCTTTCCGTGGTGGGAATCCTGGTCGCCACCATCACCGGGGGGCCGGTTTGGGGCCTGTTCGAGCTCTACATGCTCCTGTTCCTCGGGCTTGTCGCTTTCGAGCTCAGCCGGCGCGCAAGGGGGGCGCGAGGGGGCTCGACGGTCCGGCCGGTTCCGTTCCAGCCGACAGGCCAGTTCAGGTCGGAGCCATGGGATAACTCGGGCCGGGTGGCGACCGAATCGTCGGGCGAGGTCAAGCTCAGAGTCCTCGGCGAGCCGGCGCCTCTTGACCCCTATCCGATCCTGGCCGCTTTCGTCGCCGCGATCGGGTCCGACCCCGAGCGAGTGCGCGTCGCGCTCGAGCCCTGGATCAAAGAGGTCGACGACCCCGACAGGCAGAAGGAGCGCGAGGCCCAGCTGCACTACTGGCTCTTCCGCGCGGGGATCGAGAGCGAGCTGGAGACGCTGCGCGAGATGGCCGCGGCCGACCCGGACCTGGCGGAAGTCGTCCTCTACTTCCGGCTCGCCGTCCAGGACACGGGCGAAACCTGGAGCTAAGAGGCGCGGGTGAGGACAGCTGTCCTCCCCCGCGGAACCCCCTCCTCTCCTGCAC